>DXIF01000108.1 GCA_019113025.1 Candidatus Anaerobiospirillum stercoravium
GCACAAGGTAGCGCTACCTTGTGCCTAGGCGTGCGCGAGGCTCACAAAACTAGCCTCCAGCTCAGCGCTAACAAGATGTGTGATGGATGGCGCCTGAGTACCCCCTAAGTGCACCCTACCTGCCCGCTGAACATGCTAGGCCAGCGCCGCAGGGGCACAGCATCGAACTTGAGATGACCTATAGCTGATCTCTAGCTAACATCTGCTGCTCCGATGCACGCGTGCACAGAAAGTGACAGCTTAAGCTGTGGTTTGCGCCATTTCGCTTAGTTGCTGAGTTCTGATCACAAAGCTGCTAAAGTAACCTGCGCGCCCCACTCCCCGGGGCTTGGGGAGGGAAGCAAATCAGGCTCAAAACCGATGTTGGGTGAGCCTCTTTTGGCGCGTCTGAGCTTTAGTTAAGCCAAGGGATACATTCACAATGGCTATTAAAAAGATTGGTATTTTAACCTCTGGTGGTGATGCTCCGGGCATGAACGCAGCCATCCGTGCTGTGGTCCGTACCGCTCTTGATTACGGCTACGAGGTGTGCGGTATTCAAGACGGTTACTTAGGTCTGCACGAGGGTTTAATCATTCCTCTGGATCGCAAGAGCGTCTCTGATACCTTAAACCGTGGTGGCACCTTCTTAGGCACTGCGCGTTTCCCTCAGTTCAAGCAAGAGGCAGTACGCCGCGAGTGCGTTGAGATCATGAAGCAAAATGGCATCGACGCCTTAGTCGTAGTAGGCGGTGACGGCTCCTACATGGGCGCAAAGCTCATCTCTGAGCTGGGCTTCCCTTGCATTGGTCTGCCAGGCACCATCGACAACGATATCGCCGGTACCGACACCACCATTGGCTTTGATACTGCTTTAAATACCGCTGTTATTTGTATCGACCGTTTACGTGACACCTGCTCCTCGCACAAGCGTATTGCCGTAGTTGAGGTCATGGGTCGTCACTGCGGTGACTTAGCCATTCACGCCGCCATTTCCTGCGGTGTTGAGGCGGTCTTAGTCCCAGAGAAGCCTTGGGACAAGGAAACCGTTTACCGCTCCATCGAAGAGAGCATTGCCGCCGGTAAGCGTCACGCCATCTTAGTCGTCTGCGAGAACCAGACCGACGTTCACCAAATGGCCCACGAGTTAGAGCAGCGCACTGGTCTTGAGACCCGCGCTACCGTTATCGGCCACATCCAGCGTGGTGGCACCCCATCGGCCTCTGATCGCGTGTTAGCCAGCCGCATGGGCGCTTACGCCGTACAATTACTCCATGAGGGTCACTCCGGCCGCTGCATCGGCATTCAACGTGGCGAATTAGTCCACCACGACATCATTGAGTGCATCGAGACCATGAAGCATAAGTTCCGTGAGGACCAGTACGAGTTAGCCATCAAGTTAAGCTAAGCGTAGCTTGGGGCGCACCGCGCCCCGTTGCAACGGAGACCAAAAGAGCGACCCGAGGGTCGCTCTTTTGTTTAGGCTCTACTTTGAACTCTCTTTGCTTAAGCCTCAACTTCCCACGTTTTGTGCCCTAAACAGCTTCATAGTGCATCAAAAGCTCATGTATATCAGCTTCATGGGCTCATTTGTCTGAGTTGTGTGCCTTGTCTGTTAGTGGCAATTTGCACCTAAAAGTATGGACTAACAGAACTGCTAAAATGGCTTATTTAAGGCATTACTTGTGTTTTAGGGCATAAACGTGGGAAGTTAAGGTTAAGGCTTGAGAGCTTGAGCCGAGCTGGGCCCAGCTATGGTCCAACACTATGAATCGAGCTGCGCTTCAGGCGTGCTGCTGTAAGTGACCGGCGCAACCATGCCCTCATCGAGCACTTGGGCCATAAAGTAACGACGCCAATAGGCAATTTGGCGTGTGCTATTATCGATCACCAGCACTAAGCCATAACTGCGCTCAATGGTCGGGTTTTGGTTGTCACCATAGCCTTTCTCAACCATCTGCTGATGGGCTTTGTGCGCCAAGAGCTTAGTCGCTTCAGGATTGTGGTTATCAGCAATGAGCTTGAGTTCAATGATGTAGTGGCTGGAACCAATATCAGCCTCGATATCGGAGCGTCCGAGCTGGTTGCCCTTTTCCTCCTGCACGAAGCCAGCACCGCCGCTAATGCGTAAGTAATTAGCAATGAGCGCGCGATAGACCGTTTCGTGGGTATTGCTCCAGGCATCATAATGCAAGGCATGCAGAATAAGGTTGAGATTAGCGACTGCCTTTGCCATATCATGAGCGTACAAGGCATCGCCCAAGCGCGCTGAGGCTAAGTTAATCGCATTGACCGCACCAGGCCCTTGGCAGCTGGCAACGTACTCCAAAAATACGGTTACCAGCTCGCTCTCAATCTCTTGGTTGCTGTAACTGCAGCGATAAGTACGATGAAGCGGAGACTGAGCCAAGGGATTAACCACTGACTTAATTGACAAATACCCTAAGGATACCAGCAAGGGCTCAAGTTTAATCTGGTCAAAATCGGTAGGAGTGGTAATTTGCGCCTCAGTAACTTCAACTCCAGTACCATGGAGGCGAGACAACAAGCTAAGATCGGGCTTATCACGTTGCAAAAAAGTACGCAAAGCTGAATAAGCGTTGGAAGCTACCATCCAATAGCACCGAAACTCTGGCACCTTGTCGGGCCAAGACCCAACCACCTGTTCCAAGAACTGGTTAATAGACCATGGGCAATAGAGATTGACCGATGCATTGCGATCAAAGCAGAAACCATCATACTGAGAGTGTAGCTTAACCAGCAACTCCGCTCTACTTATCTTCAGGCGACGGGCAGACTCATCAAGATATGGGGCAAACCAGGTCTCTAGCTCTTGTTGCGTGTAACCAACAATATCAGCAAACTGCGGCTCAAAGCTGATATCACGAATATCAGCTCCCGTAAACAAAGTGGTATCACGATAACGACCAATACCAGTGACTAAAAGAAACCACAATCCTGAGAGCTCGCGCAGCCAGAAGTAGAAATCATGCATGATAGCGCGGCAGCGCTCAAAAGCGACCCGATTATTGAGGTTAGCTGAGAGCGGATAGTCCCACTCATCGATCAATACCACCAGCATTTGATCTCCTCTTATAATATCCATCTTTTTTAACAGAGAAGATAAGCGAGTACATCCTGGCTCTACAGTGTTAGCTGCTTTAAAGCCCGCCTTAACAAAGGCCAGACTTACACGTTCGCACAGCTCAACCTCAAATGTGTCGGGATCGACTATTCCGCCAAATGACAGCTTAATGACGGGGTACTGGTCTTCCTGCCACAAGTCGTGAATCGCTTTATCCTTGAAGTTCTCGGTACCGTTGGTGAACAATTCCTGCAGCATTGAGACGAGTGTGGATTTGCCCATCCGCCGCGGCCGCGACAAAAATACCTTTCTGAGCGCAACGAGCTCTTGTAACTTCGCAGTCTTGTCCACAAAGAGGTATTGGGACTTCCTAATTATGCTAAAGTCAGAGGTTCCTGAAGTGATATGTTTAAGCTTGGACATAGCGCTTTTCCTACTAACGGGGCTCTTATTCTATGAACGGGGCTCTTACTAACAATAGTGCTTATATACTGCGCTTGCACGTCGCACAAGGCTTTAAGCCAAAGCTATACCTAAGTCGAGCTGCTTTAAGTGACCGGCGCAACCATGCCCTCATCGAGCACTTGAGCCATAAAGTAACGACGCCAATAGGCAATTTGGCGTGTGCTATTATCGATCACCAGCACTAAGCCATAGCAGCGCTCAATGGCCGGGTTTTTGTTGTCACCATAGCCTTGCTCAACCATCTGCTGCTGGGCTTTGTGCGCCAAGAGCTTAGTCGCTTCCGGGTCATGGCTATCAGCAACGAGCTTGAGCTCAATGAGGTAGTGACGAGAGCCAATATCGGTCTCGATATCGGCCTTAATAGCGGAGCGCCCGAGCTGGTTGCCCTTTTCCTCCTGCACGAAGCCAGCACCGCCGCTAATGCATAAGTAATTAGCAATGAGCGCGCGATAGACCGTTTCGTGGGTATTGCTCCAGGCCTCACAATGCAAGGCGTGCAAAATGAGGTTGAGGTTTGCTCCCACCTGCGCCATATCATGAGCATACAAGGCCTGGCCCAACTGCCGTGCGGCAAGGTTAATCGCTTTGACGGCACCTGGCCCTTGGCAGCTGGCAACGTACTCCAAAAATACGTTTACCAGCTCGATCTCAATCTCTTGGTTGCTGTAACTGCAGCAATAAGTACGATGAAGCGGAGACTGAGCCAAGGGATTAACCACTGCCTTAATCGACAGGTAACCTAAGGCTACCAGCAAAGGCGCGAGCTTGATCTGGTCTAAATCAGTGGGCGTAATAATTTGCTCCTCAGTGACTGCAACGCCATCACCATGGAGCTGAGATAGCAGGCAGAGATCGGGCTTATCACGCTGCAACAAAGTGCGCAAAGCTAAATAGCAGTTAGCGGCTTCCGTCCAAAAGCACCAGAACATAGGAACCTTTTCAGGATTTCCCCTAACCAGCTGTTCAAAGAACTGGTTAACAGACCAGGGACAATAGAGACTGATCGATGCATTGCGATCAAAGCAGAAACCATCATACTGAGAGTGTAGCTTAGCCAGCAACTCCGCTCGCCCTATCTTCAGGCGACGGGCGGCCTCAGCAAGATAAGGGTCAAACCAAGTCTCTAGCTCTTGTTGCGTGTAACCAACAATATCAGCAAACTGCGGCTCGAAGCTGATATCACGAATATCAGCTCCCGTAAACAAAGAGCTATCACGATAGCGACCAATGCCCGTGACCAACAGAAACCACAGTCCGGAAAGCTCGCGCAGCCAGAAGTAGAACGTATGCATAATAGCGCGGCAGCGCTCAAAAGCATCACGATTGTCGAGGTTAGCTGAGAGCGGATAGTCCCACTCATCGATCAAGACCACCACAGTTTGATCTCCTTTTAGCAGCTCAAGCTTTTCTAGGAGATCGTCTAAGGTATTACAGGCTGTCACTGTATCAGAAATAGCAAAGCCCGCCTTAACAAAGGCTGTACGCAGACGCGAGCACAGCTTTTTCTCAAATTTATCAGGATCGACAATCCCGCCAAATGACAGCTTAATGACGGGGTACTGGTCTTCCTGCCACAAGTCGTGAATCGCTTTATCCTTGAAGTTCTCGGTACCGTTGGTGAACAAGTCCTGCAGCATTGAGACGAGCGTGGTTTTGCCCATCCGCCGCGGCCGCGCCAAAAATACCTTTCTGAGCTCAACGAGCTCTTGTAACTTAGCCGTCTTGTCCACAAAGAGGTATTGGGTCTTCCTGATCATGCTCAGGTCAGACAAACCACACACAATATGCTTGAGCTCGGCCATAGCGCCCTTCCTACGAACTAGGCTCTTACTTACAGACGTGCTTAATGCTGCGCTTGCGCGTCGCACAGGGCTTTGATCGTGGCGATGACCTTGGTCAGCGAAGTGGTCTGAAGCTCGTACTCATTGGAACCGGGCAAGCCCATGAAGACCTCTAGATTGCGGTACTGCATCTGCGAGGGGATGGTGTCCTTAGCTGAGAAATGGAACTCCTTGATCCCAGTGAGCTGGGCAATCTCGGCGATATTGCTTGGCCCCACGCCGGCCCCGGCAATCAAGGTGATGCGATCCTTGGCCTGCTGCTGCAAGGCCGCAAGCTCCGCGATACCAGCTTGGGCTGAGCCCATGCCGCCCGAGGTGAGCACGTGATCGATCTTTAAGGCAATCAGCAACTCGAGCATGGCGATGCGATCGGCACAAACATCAAAGGCGCGGTGGAAGGTCACCTGCATGCCTTCAGCGGCCTTGAGCAAGACCTCCATCGCCTTGATATCAAGCCAGCCCTCAGGATTAAGGCAACCGATGACTACGCCGTTAGCGCCCTCATCTTTGGCGCACAGGATATCATCGCGCATCACTCTGACCTCTGAGGTCGAGTAAATGAAGTCACCGGCGCGCGGCCGAATCAAGACATTAACCTTGCTGTAGACGCTCTGCGAGCACGCGTAGTGCAGCAAGCCATAGGATGGAGTTAGGCCGCCCTCACTTAAGGCGGAGCACAGCTCAATGCGATCAAGACGGCACTCTTCGGCTACTTGGCACCCCTGTGGCGCGGTCACGCACAACTCAAACTTATACTTCACGACCAATCCTCCTGCGGCAACTCAATAGTGGGCTTATGACCTTAGTTTAACCCAAGACGACGCAGGCGCTGGGCTTAAGGCCCCGAAAATGAGGCCAAGCACAGCGCCTGCCCAAGCTCCCCACCGCCCCACACCTTGCCCGACCGACCCGACCGATCAGACCTGAGCCGACCTTATGAGGTGCAGCTTATGGGGCGAGCGCAGCTCGCTGAGCTTAGCTTAGCTTAGCTTAGACAATGCGGCGTAACGACTTGCCTTGGTTAAAGGCCTCCAAGTTCTCCTTGAACTGGCGGCATAACTCCTCTAAGCAGGCATCGGACATCCAAGCTTGGTGTGGGGTCAGAATGAAGTTATCGTTCTTGAGCACCTTAACGTATGGGTGATCCTCAGGCAGCGGCTCAACCGAGGCGACGTCGGAGGCGGCACCGCCAATGGTGCCCTGCTCTAACGCAGCCACTAAGTCCTGCTCGTTGACCACGCCGCCCCGGGCATTGTTAACGAGCACCACCGATGGCTTCATCAGCTTGAACTCAGCAGCGGTGAGCAAATTGTTGGTCTCGGCATTTAATGGGCAGTTGACCGAAATGTAGTCAGCCTGAGCGATGGCCTCGGCAAAGGCGGTATAGCCCTCACGGATGGTGGTGGCATTGCGGTGCTCCGCCTTTAAGACCTTCATGCCAAAGGCACGGGCTAAGTCGCCAATGCGCGAGCCAATCGCGCCCGAGCCAATCACGGTTAAGATATGGCCCTGCAAGTCGACGATGGGATATGGCTTTTGGCAGAAGCAGTCGGCGTTCACCCACAGGCCATCTTCCATGCGCTTGCGGGTCTTGATCATGGAGCGGGCCAACATCAGCATCATGGTCAGGGTGTGCTCGGCCACCGAGTTGGTGCTGTAGCCTTGGATGGTGGCAACGCCAATACCGTGCTCCTTGCAATAGTCGATGTCGATATTGTTGTAGCCGGTGGCAAGTTCGGCAATGAACTTAACCTGAGGACACTGGGCTAAGACCTCAGCGCTCATACGGCACTTATTGGTGACCACAATGGTGGCCTCGCGGCAGCGCTCGACTAAGGTCTCATACGGACTGGTTTCATAAGAAATCCACTCATGATCAAAGTCAGGACGAGGTAATGGAAACTCCTTAGGGATGGCAATGGCATCTAAGTGGACAATCTTCTCCATAAAACACAGCTCCCCAGCGCCCGACGCTGCCAACCAGCGCCCGCACTCTTAGATAAAACCAAACAAATGACATGAACGTGCGACTTATGCCGCAAACTGACTCAGTTTAGCCGATCTCATGCCCCAATTTTGTGCCCAAGGGCGCAATCAGGCGACCTCACCGCGCGCCTTCAAGCACCGTACGCCCGCAAGCACAGCAGCGCTCGCGTTGCCCGCGCCGCAGGCTCCCGCACGCTATAACTAATAAATGCGGAAGTTACCGTCGGCATCAAACTCATCAAAATCACCCTGCTCGGCCTCAAACGCCGCATCGTCCTTATTAGAGAAGTCTTCGGCGCTGTCAGCTGAGAGGTCATCTGAGTCGAACTCATCCGAGTCAAACTCATCTGCGCTCATGTCTTCCTGTGCGGATTCTCCTGCGGCCTGCGCGGCATCCCCCGCAAGCTCATCATCATCCTGCTCTGTACCCGCACTGGCGGCAGCAGCCGTGGCAACAGCCGCCTGACGCGCTGCCAGCACGACCGGCGCTAAATAGCACGCCTCAGCTGATGCGCGCGCTTCCAAATAGCAGCGCCACATCGCCTCCAGCTCTGCTAGCTCATAGTCTTGATTGGTAAAGAGCAGCTCGACTTCAGCTGGGCTTAAGCGGTAATAGGCACCAAGCTTGGTGCCCACGGGGCACTTGGTGACATTGAGCGCGCCAATGGCGACACGAGTGAGCTCTTGAACCTCACAGCCCACCATTTCAAACATGCGTTTGACCTGATGGAAGCGCCCTTGGCTTAACTGCACCGCCGCCCAATGACCCGATTCAGGCTCGGCTCCGGCCTCAAGTTCATGAAACAGAGCGGTGAGCGGGGTCAGCTTAGCGCCTTGGTAGCGCTTGTCCTCTTCGGGGTGCTTAATGCCCTCGGCAAAGCGGCGCACCGCGTGCTTAGGCAGCGCCCGGTCAAGGCGCGCGAGGTAGACCTTATTAACTTCTTTGCGAGGGGCGGTGATGTTGTGGATGAGCGCCCCATCATCGGTGACAACTAACAAGCCCGTGGTATCGAGATCAAGGCGCCCGGCACAGTGCAAATTGGCGTGGTTACGCTCAGAGCGCAACAGCGTGGTCACCACATTGTGGTTTTTGTCGCGATCGGCGCAGACGTAGTTGGCAGGCTTGTTAAGCAAGAACACTTGCGCCGCGAGCGCTTCTTGCGCGCTCACCGCTCCCAGCGTGGACTCATCGGCCGCGGCGGCCTCTTGGTCCAGCCACAGCGCGTCATCGTCGTCTGCGATCAGATCGTTAAATCCGGCAATGACCAAGGGAGCGCTGATGCTGACCTTGGTGGCACCATCGAGGATGACTTCCTCGCCCACCACCACGCCACCATCGCGGATGACCTTGGTCGCTTGCTGGCGCGACCAGCCTGTGATGTGAGCGACAATCTTGTCTAAACGCTGCATTTGCTTAACCGCTGCCTTCTTGGCCACCGAGCACCTCGCACCAACAAAAAAACAAAGGGGGAGAAGAAAAATGAATGCTGAGAAATGAATGCTGAGAAATGAATGCTGAGAAATGAAAGCTGAGATTGAACTAACACAGGAACGTCCGCTGCGTGCGCAAAAAAGGCAAGGAGCTGACACCAGCTTGAGCCTTGCCTTTTTGGCGGCGCCCGCGCGCCGCACTCAATCTCAACCGGACACTTATCCGGGATTAACCTTGGTACTTGCGCAGAATCAAGGTAGCGTTGGTACCACCAAAGCCAAAGCTATTGGACATGATGGTGGTAAGTGGCGTCTCGCGGGTCTTGGTGACGATATCAAAACCGGCGCAGTGTGGGTCGAGCTCACTGACGTTGATCGACGGCGCGATGAAGCCCTGCTCTAACATGATCAGGCTGAAGATCGCCTCGTTGACACCAGCAGCACCGAGGGCGTGACCAGTCATCGACTTAGTCGAAGAAATTGGTGGGCACTTGTCACCAAACACTTCCTTGATCGCCTCAAGCTCCTTGACGTCACCAATTACGGTCGCAGTACCGTGGGTATTGATGTAATCAATTGGGGTATCGCAGTTGGCTAAGGCCTGACGCATGCAGCGCACGGCGCCCTCACCTGATGGGGCAACCATGTCCGCGCCATCGGAGGTGGCACCAAAGCCGACCACTTCAGCGTAGATCTTGGCCCCGCGCGCCTTAGCGTGCTCTTCGGACTCGACGACGACGATACCGCCACCGGCACCAATGACAAAGCCATCACGGTGGGCGTCGTAAGGACGCGAGGCGGTAGCTGGAGTATCGTTATAAGAGGTCGAGAGGGCACCCATGCCATCAAAGAGGCTGGCGATGGTCCAGTCGGCCGCTTCCGCACCACCGGCAAAGATAATGTCATGACGCCCCAGCATGATCTCGTCGCAGGCGGCCTCAATGCAGTGCGCCGAGGTCGCACAGGCCGAGCTAATCGAGAAGGAGGCACCCTTGATCTTAAATGGGGTGGCAAGGCAGGCCGAGGTGGTCGAGCTCATGGTCTTGGTGACAGCGTATGGGCCAATGCGCTTCACGCCCTTAGCGCGCAGAATGTCTGCCGACTCGACCGTCGCCTTGGTCGAACCGCCGCCTGAGCCCACGATTAAACCGGTGCGCTCGTTGGAAACGTCGCTCTCAGCTAAACCGGCGTCGGCAATCGCCTCCTTCATGGCAATATAGGAGTAGGCTGCCGCCTCCCCCATAAAGCGCAGGTCACGGCGATCGATGTAATCCTTGAAATCGATGTTGACCATGCCCGCCACTTGGGAGCGCATGCCCATGGCGGCAAACTCTTCTTCCTTGACGATGCCGGAGCGACCCTCACGTAAGGACTGCGCCACCGCCGTCTTACCAATGCCGATACTAGCAACTATTCCTAAGCCGGTAATAACTGCCTTACGCAATGCCATCGTATATCTCCGTAGCAGACAATCCAACAGAAAGGAGCTCAGAACGTCTAGGGCTCAAGCACCGCTCCCAACCAATTAGGACAAGGGGTGCCGCCTAAGCCACCAGAACAAGGGCACAAAAATACAAGTCGAACGCCAAATGCACTGAGCCACTTGACAAACCAAAAGCTCGCCTAAGCCCGTGCCATGCGGCGCAAGCTCGCAAGCTCCATTGAAGTGGCACACAGCGCCGGTGCCATTGTCAGCATAATAGCACAAGCTCAACCTAAGGCCAGCCCCCAAAACATCACGCTATGCTGATTCTGGGTTCTACTTTCCACTTTTGCTCAAGAAAAGTCGCACCCGGCCACCCAGCCGCGCCCGCGCGCGACGTCCCCACACGGCCCAGCGCAACTAAGCGCTACGCGCGTCATTTCCGCACTGCCCGGCACTACCGCGGCGTTCCTACGCGATCCGGCACGACCGCGGCACCCACGGCAAATTTGCCGCTAAACCTGTCAGGCTAACTTTAGTTTGCTAAAATACGCGCGCTTGAGAGCAAAGTGGCTTGCAATCGGCCTTTTGCCGTGAACCCTGCCCCTTGCTCTAGCTCTTTTGTTTTTGGTTTCGCGCCCTTGCGGGTGGTCTTAGGTTTGTGAGCCCAGTTCATTGCAAGTAAGCATTTGGTAAGCAGCGAGCACTGGGGCTCAGTCTTATTGCGCGGTGTTGGTATGCACTCAACGTTCTATCAGTTCACGGTCAAGTCCTTGTTGGCAGGTGTCCTTATCGGTTTAGGTTGCGTCATTTATGTCGCCAGCCCAGTTAAGTACGTCGGCTCCTTTCTCTTCTCCTTGGGCCTTATGACCATCTTAATCAAGGGCTATTACCTCTACACGGGCAAGGTTGGTGACTGGACTCCTTCGTCGACCTTCCGCCTGATCTACATGTTTGTGTTAAACGGCTTAGGCTGCGCCGTTACCGCCTACCTCTTCACCCTCACCCGCATCGACTTAAGCGCCATTGAGCACATCACCCATGACAAGCTCAATGACACCATGTACTCCTCCTTTATCTTAGCCATGGGATGCGGTGCCATGATGCACGTGGCATATTACAACTTTGCCAAGGAAAAGCATCCGCTCTACGTCATAATGCCGATCATGTTCTTTATGTTGGCCGGCTTCGAGCACTGCGTTGCCAACTGCGGCTTCTTTGCCATGGGCTTAGTTGACATGACCCCAGAGCATTGGGCTCGCCTCGCCTTAATCGTGCTGGGCAACGCCTGCGGCTCCTTGATCTTCACCAAGTTCTTACCAGCAGGCCCTGATGCCCACGAAGTCCCAGCTTTATTCGGTGATGACGGCGCCCTCAAGATTCAGCGCTCGGTCACGACCGACGAGCACGGCAACCCCCGCGTTTAACCTTGCGCGTTTACCGGGAGCCCCCTTTGGCGGTGAGCTTTGACCATGAGCTTTGGCTTAGACAAGCCGTTTGCGCGGCCTAACTTAGGGCCAAATTGCTCTAGAAAAGCTCAATTTGTGTATAATACGTGCGGTTTGAGGCCAGGGGAGCGCTGACGCGCTAAAGCTAGCCCCCAGCCTGCTGCAACCTAGTCCCCACAGACCTGCAAGGGCACTACGATTGGGACTAGAGGTTTTTAGGATTTTTGACGTCGAGTTATGGCAAAAGAAGAAAGTATCGAGATGCAGGGCGTTGTCCTCGAGACCCTGCCAAATACCACCTTTAGAGTTCAGTTAGATAACGGCCACGTCGTGATGGCTCACATCTCGGGCAAGATGCGCAAGAACTATATCCGCATCTTAACCGGTGATAAGGTTACGGTGCAGATCACCCCTTACGACTTAACTAAGGGTCGTATCACCTTCCGCGCCCGCTAAAGGCTGCCGCGCTGCGCCCCACGCGGGCGCCAGCTCTTAGTCCTTTGCCTTGGCCCCCAAGGCAAAGGACAAGGAAGCAAACTCTCCCACCGCACAGCTTTCATCATCCCCGCCTATCCATCCCCTCCCATCCTCCGCCTTCACCTCTCTGCTCCTGCTACTGTTACCGTACCTTGTGTTCCTTGTGTCCCTAGAGCGCACTTGAGCTCAAACTGCGCTGACCTCCTCTTGCCGCGTCCCACTCCCAAACACTCCTACACGCCGCCATCGTCATCAGCTCTAACCTAGGCTCTTAATCTAGGCTCTACCCTAGGATCGACCCCAGGTCGCTAAAAGCGCTTAGGCTTGGCCTTTTAGGACGACGCGCGCGCTCCTGCCCCTAAGGTGCCCTGTAAGTACCCTGCAAGTACCCCGTAAGTACCCCGTAAGTACCGCTTTTCTGACACTGCTTTGCATTTTTTGCGTTAAGAATATTGGCTCTAAAGCCATCACCTACAAGCTCTCAAGGGCGCTCGCGTCACTTAATCCACGCTTAACAAGATTTTGACCCTGAGCTTGCTGTTTTGTGCGCTATCTTGACGCAAAGCGTCCGCAAATTCAGTCGTCTTTTTAGCGCAATACATTAAATATATTCATCGCCTTTATAGTTCCAGCAAAAAGAGCCGCCCCGAGCCCCCTAGCACGCGGAGCGCGCCATGGCACGATCCGCCGCATCTTGGTGCAAGCGCTGCCGCGAGTAAACGCCTTATACATGCGCTTCATGCCCTCAGGAGTACCTCAAGGTTAATTTAGGCCATAGGCATTGTTACCATCATAGTTACAGCGGATAGATATAGCACCTTTTGTGCACTGTGCGTGTGCGTGCAATTTGCGGAATTTTTACGGCAAATTTTCTTGTTGCAGCGCAAATACTGCAAATTAAGCGCATATTTATCGCAAAACGCAAAAATTGCAAAGTTTCACTGCGGCGTGCCTATTTTCCACTAAAGCACGGTCACATTGCCTTATTTATCAACAAAACTTACCACAACTTAACCGCAAACCACTTGGGCCAAGAAACGTTTCTAGCCTTGATCTAGCTCACATGATCTAGTAGATTTTGCATTGTCAGTTAAGTGTTGTTACGACCGAGTATCGCCCCAAAGCGATACGCACAAGGTCAAAATAGTGTACTCCCCGGCCCAATGCCCACTAAGCACGAAAATGAGGAGCCTGCGCGGTTGCAAGCAAACTACTAAAGCGAGCTTGATGCTGAGACTGCGGACTGTACCTAAAGCTTGCTGATGCCCTTTATGCCCGCACCGACGCCCCGCGCCTCGCTGCGGTGAGAGTAGTTACTACTGACTTGAAGTTAAGACCTAAGGTACCAGCTTAGTTGAGTTTAACTTCAATTGAGCTTGGGCCTTAAGCCCAAAGGCTATTTCATGTACAAGGTACTTGCAGGCTTGCTGCTTATCATTACGTTCTTAGTAGCAGCCGCCATGATCATTGCCCGCCAAAATGCGGGGGACGGCCCCACGCTGCAGGCTGAGAAATCACAGCTATTGCTCAACCTCGAGGCCTCCGAGCACAGCAATTCCAACCAAGCCCACAGCTAAGCTCGCCCCACCTAGCAAGCACGGCCTGAGCC
>DXIF01000109.1 GCA_019113025.1 Candidatus Anaerobiospirillum stercoravium
GCCATAGCCTTGCGCGCGAGCATGCTGAAGCTCAGGGCTGAGGCGTGAGCTGAGCTCGTGGTAGCGCGTAAGTTGCGCCGTGCTATAGCCGGAACCATCGGAACCATCGTAACCATAGCAATCATCGTAGTAGTGGCCGTGGTGGGCTAGGCCATGGCAGCCACTTAAGCCTAGGACGGCGAGGGCCATCAGACTTAAGGATCCGATTGTAATGCGCCGCATGTGTGACTCCTTGCGCGGATGAAATGCTGAGGAAATGCTAAGAAAATGCTGAGCCCAGTTTAGTCCTTTGCCGCCGTTTGACAAGAGCTCGGCGGCACAGCAGCTAAGACGGAGCGAGCGCGGGGACGGTGCTGCAACTGGGCTGAGACTTTGCTGCGACTGGGCTGAGACTTTGCTGCAACTGGGCAGAGACTTTGCTGCAACTGGGCTGCGCCGGTGCCGGGGCTTTGCGGGCGCTTCTTATTTACAGCCTGCTGACGGCATGGTACCTTTAATTCTTGGCGTGGCCGACGCATCGCGCGGTGGGCTACGGGTTTAGTTTGTTGTGAGAGCGACATGTACGAGATTGAGAAATTAAGAATTGAGGCGCCCGATCTGCCGCTTCAGTACTTAAAAGAAACTTTTCCGGAGCTGAGAGTAGCCTTCTTTAAAAAAGCGCTGGATGGCATGGCCCGTGACTATGTTATCCGCTCGCTGTATGGCGTGCACGGCAAAAAGAAGCCCAAGAAGGCCAAAGATCGCAAGCCTGAGGTGCGCCGTAAGCTTGAGTATGAGCGCTTTGCCCCATCGCTCAAGAAAATTAAGACCCAGGTAGAACAGCTGCGCGGGCGCGAGCTGCCGCCGCCTGAGTTTGTGGCTCAGTTCAAGGAACTGGCGCTGGTGTTAACCCGCGACTTCTTTGAGTGCTGCGTGCAGCCCAGCATTGACGCTAAGCTCAAGGCGCTGCGCACCAGCCTCGCTAAGCCTCTTAATATCGACTCGCATGCGCCGCTGACCACCACGATCTTGGGCCAGTACTTTGGCTCGTTTGGCCGTGATGTGCCGGTCAGCTGGATGATCGACGATTACAATCTTGCGCAGATTGACGATCACTTTATCTACCACAATCGCAATATGGACCTAGAGCATGCGCTCTTGCTCTTTAGCTCCAGCTTAAACGAGGAGTTTGATGAGCAGAGCTCGATCGACTTCGTGGCAGTAAAGCTGATTCAATTGCTGGCCCTGCGTGGTCTCAATCGTACCGATTGCAATACGCTGCTGGAGCGCTACATTTTGCCGCGCGCCTCGGAGCCGGTGGCTCAAAAGCTGCGCGCCGCGCGCGATCTCGCCTTCCGCGATGAGGACTTTAGCGGCGCGCTTCATACCATGTTGACCCAAGGTCAACCCCGTAACTGGGGGCGTGATCGCAAGGAGGGTAAGAAGACAGAGCCGGTCTTCTGGTCGGAGCGCCCGATCGGCATGATTAATCTAATCATGCATCCTTTTGTGCAGTACGACTTACAAGGTCTGCTCCATGCGGGGTTTGCCTATATGGTGGTCGGCTTTGATGTCAGCACTGAACGCTGCTATCCGCTCTTGACCTTAGTCAAGCTGCTGGGTGCTCAAAGTATTGAGCAGCCGATTGTGGTTCCTGCGCCCAAGGAGGCTCAAGGCGGCAGCTGCGAGGATGTCATCACGCAAGTGGTGGCTCATCTACGCACGGTCTTAACCGATGCTCAAGAGCGGGCGCAAAGCGGCGCTAATGCCTTAGAGTTGCCGTCCTCTCAGCTCTCGGATCAAGAGTTTAACCAAGAGCTGCTGCAAGGGGCACAGGTCATCAAGCAGCTGTATGAGCGCCGTCAGGGCTATGCGACAAGCGGCGTTAATTACAGCACGCTTTCAGAGCTGGAGATTTTGGATGCCAGCCTTGGTCTTAACTTTGAGCACTTGCTTGATGCCAAGGTGTTAGCTCAAGCTCAGGCTAATGCCGGTGATGCGTGCTTTGTCCCCGATGTTAATACTGAGGAAGGGCGGGCCTTAGCTCCGGCTTGTATCTACTTCCATCCGTACTACAAGTTGCTCTTTGAACAGATGACGGAGGAGGCCTTCCAGCTCTTACCGCAATACCTTAATCTCAACTCCTTGGCCTATGTCGTGGTCCACTCGCTCACGGCTGAAGTGCGGCATTTGTGCGCCAAGTACTTGCCGTTTACGCTGGTGTTGCCGCAGTGCTTAAGTGAGCTGTCTTTGCTCATGAACTTCTACCCTGAGTCGCTCTTTAGCACTGAGTACAATTTTGCGAAGTTCACGCCGCATGTCGGCATGGTCTACAAGCACTGGCTTGAGGACACGGATACCTTCGACAAGCAAGGTCTTAATTTGTTCCTCGAGAACTTGATTGATGACCAAATCGCCCCCAGCCTCGGTCAGTACTTAAAGCAGCGCATCAAGGCGCGCTTTGATCCGCTCGCGCTGGCTGGTGATTGCTCGCTTTATACGCTCGCAAGCCCGTTTGAGCTGATGACCGATACCCGCAATTGGCTCGACAACATTATGCATCCAGAGCTTTCTGACCCACAGTATGCGGCCAATGCGCTGACTTACTTGGGTAATCTCATGCCTGAGACCATGGGCTCGTTCTCGTTGCACAAGATGGCGCCAGCGTTATCCGAAGCGTCCGCTGCGGTCGCGAGGGCGGCCGTTGAGCTCAATTCATTGCGCTTGCGCTTGGGACAAACTCAGCAGCAGTTAAAGGATAGCGCTCAGTTCAAAGGCGCTGACCTTAAGGTTGAGCCTAAGCTCTTAGGGGCTTTCGATCAGAGCTTTAGCACGCCCAACGAGCGCGCGCAGCTCATTGCCGAGTATCAGCTGTGGCAGGACAGCTTCCAGCTTTGCCTCTATGATGAGTTAAACTCAGATGAGTCCTTAGCAATTGATGAACTTATCGCGCGCATCGAAAAGTTCAAGGCCGACCTTGAGTCCGGCAAGCTCAAGCGCGAACTGCCTGACTTCAACGTGGTGCGCGCTTTAGACAAGGCCGCCGGTGACTACGACGACGATGATGACGATTTCGATTTCGACGATGACGAGGACGATTTCGACTTCGACGATGACGATGACGAGGACGATTTCGATTTCGACGATGACGACGAGGACGATGATGATGTCTCCGACTTCAGCTTCGACGATGACGAGGATGAAGAGGATGACGACGATGTCTCCGACTTCAGCTTCGATGATGACGAAGATGATGCGGGCGTCAGCGCGGCACAGCAGTCGGTAAACCAAGCACCGGCTCAGCCTTCCGACCAGCTATCGGTGTCAGAGATCTTAGAGCTCATCCAGGCGAACAATGACTCGAAACTGATTTTCAAGGCCGATGACATCAAGCTCTTAATTGCGCAATGTGGCCGTGACAACGCCTTGGCTAAGGCTCAGCTGTGCGACGAAGTTGATTATCTGATGTACCCAGTTCAGACCAACTTCCACGACTGCCTGACCTCGACCGTGGTGCTATTTGCCATGCTCATGGTCGAAGACTTCACCATTGAGGATTGCTGCATGGCGCTCTTGCGCAAGGAGCTCTTCTTCTCGGCGCAGACCAATGATCTTGATGCCATCGAGTCCTTGGGCTTTGCCGGAAGTGAGGAGCGTCGGCGCGTATTAGTCGCTGCCACCTTGCTCGCCAAGTGCCAGTCTGATTGGGACGCCACAATGCTGTGGCACTGCTTATTCAACAAGGGCCTGATCGACTCGGACGATCTGTCTGTACCGGTGCATAGCGTCAAGGAGCTGCAGGGCATCATCAAGGATCTCTTCAAGCTCGCGCCTGAGGCCTTCCAAGATGCGCTCTACTTAAGCGAGAGCTTGTCTGAAGACGTCACCACTTACCAAGACGCCATTGCCACAGTCAAGGCTAACCAAGACCAAAGCAATGAGCGCCGCTTAAACGAGATCCTCACCCAAGCGATCGAACGGTCCTAAGGGGCTGAGCGCGCTCAAGTAAGCACGCAAGCAGTCAAGCAATCAAGCAAGGCCACTGGCCCGCTGCTCCCTTACGGGGCGGCAGGTCCGTGGCCTTGTCGTCCGCGCGCCTTAAGAAGTCTTGGGACGGTGCAGACTCAGGCGCTTTTTGCACGGAGCGACCGTAGGGGCCGGTGATAGTGCGGCCGGCGCGGCTGCAGGCTGGGCCGCAGGTTGAGTCGCAGGTTGGGCCTCAGGTTGAGTCGCAGGCTGGACCGCAGGCTGGGCCGCAGGCTGGGCCGCAGGGGTGAGCGCAGACGGCACCGTCAACGTGCCGTGTTGCACTGCGCGCTCAATTAACTGCGCGTCGCTCATCAGCTCTGGGGCGCGCAGCAGCTCATATTGCTGCCAGAGCGAGAGCTGATGGGGCGCGGCACTAAGCTGCGTCAGCAGCTGAGTGTAAGCAGTGTGCTCGTAGACCAAGAGGTCAAGATAGTGGCACGATAGCCCCATGCTGTAGCCCAAAAGCTGAGCGCACGGGCTGGAGCCAGATGACAACTTGTGATCGAAGGCGGCGACCCAGCGGTAGAAGTTAGTGCGGCCATAGTGCGAAGCTGCGACCTTGGTGCCATCCGGGGTCAAACGAGGCGCGCTAGGGGGCAGAGCAAAGTCGTGGGCGTTGAGACGCACGCAGCTTAAGTTTAGGCCCAGCTGCGCTGCGCTCATCAGCTCGCGGTAGGGAGCGCTCAAGAGTGTGGCGCGCTCTTCTTCTGACGTGCCTAAGTTGGCCGCATAGTCAGTCAGCAGCGCTGGGGGCAGGGTATGCATCAGCTCAATGAGGCCACAGTAGCTGCTCCACTCGCTGTTAATATAGCCATCAAGGCGCGGCGCGCGCTCCGTTGGGGTCTGACTCTTAAGCCAAGAGCTCAGCGCACTTAAGGTCAAGGCGCTAGGGGGCGCAGGTTCCACCGAGAGCTCAAAGAGCGCATGCTGCTGATAGAGCGCGTAGCGCGTCAGCTGTGCTAAATGGATTTGATCGAGTATGGTAGCGCCTTGAACTTGCAGCTCAATAGCGCCGCGTTCATTGAGCCAATAGCCCTGGGGCTCCGGGCCCTTGATGCTCGGATTTAAGATGCCTTTGAGCCCCCAGTTCTTGGCCGGAAAAGGCGCGGGGGCCCACTTAAGATGAGGCGCGTACCACGTGAGCAGCTCCTGTACCAAGGTTTGGTGCGCCTCAACTAAGGGCACAGCTATGCCCACCGGGTAGCGCGCAAAGCGCCGTGTTAGGTCTTGCACGCGGCTGAGTAGTTCTTGTTGGCGCGCCGTTCGCTGGTGGGGCGCGGTTGCGCTAAGTTGCGCCGTAATGCGGTGTAAGCTGGCCTCAAGCTCAGCGCGTAAGCGCGCTTCCAACGCATCTGCTGCGCTCGCTTCAGCCATGCTCGCGGTTGCCGCGTTTGCTGCCGCCGTGCTCGGCGCTGGCGGGTTCACCTCGGTCGCTTCGGGCGGGATTGCCTCGCTCGTTGCCGCTTGGGCTTGGCGGTAGTACCAGAGCGCTTGCGCTAAATCGTCCGCAAGCTCGGCGCGTCGTCCTTGCGTGAGGTGCCAGCGCAGCGCTGACTTAAGAGTCAGCGGCTCCAGCTTGAGGCAATGGTCAATGAGCTCCGGGTCTACCGCGGCTCGGGCAAAGGCATTGCCCGGCAGCTTGAGCGCCGCAGGCGCTAAGGCGGCGTCGGCGGGCTGAGGCTGGGGCT
>DXIF01000110.1 GCA_019113025.1 Candidatus Anaerobiospirillum stercoravium
CTCACCCTTTTCTTTGCTTGTTGGTAGGTTTTAATTTGATCAAAGTTAATTTATTAGGTCCGTGCCCGTCCAAGCTCAAGCTGGGCCTTGCCCTCACCTTATTAGGTGCGGCGGCCTTGGTCTTAAATGGCTGCCAAAGCAATATTCCTGAGGTGGTGACCAAGACGCACGGCGCCAACGCCGGTGACGGCTACACCTATGGTACCGGCCCGAACAAGACCCGGCCGTACCCGCAAACCGACCCGGTCAATATTAACGGCGTGGGCGGTGCTACCCCTAAGTATGAACCCATTTCACGCGGCGGCAACAAGGACTACACCGTCCTCGGCCAAAACTACATGGTCTGGACCAATTGCCACTCCTACCAAGAAATTGGTACCGCTTCGTGGTACGGCCCGGGCTTCCACGGCAACAAGACCTCCAACGGCGAAACTTACAATCAAAAGGGTTACAGTGCCGCGCACAAGAACCTGCCCCTGCCGTCCTACCTCAAAGTCACCAACCTCGAGAACGGCCGCGCGGTCATCGTACGTGTTAACGACCGTGGTCCCTTCCACGAAAGCCGCATTATTGACCTATCAGAAGGCGCTGCCAAGGCCCTTAATATGACGGCCAAGGGCACGGCCAAGGTCAAACTCGAGCTCATCGATATGCGCTCGGGTACGGGTAATCTCGACACCAGTGGCGAGCCGGGCCAAGATATCGCGCGCGGTGTGATCTCTTCGATCATCACCAATAACACCAGCAGCACGACCCAAAAGCATTTGTCCAATTTGGGCCAATACGTCTCCGAGGTTAAAAACGGCGGTGAGCCTACCACCCAATCCAAGGTCGCCGCGGGCGTAGCCGGGCTGTACCTCCTAGGCCAAGTGGGCGAGGCGCTCTCCGATGACTCCGGGAGCTCGAGCAGCAAGAGCCGCAGCGCCACCACGGTGAGCACCAATTTGAGTGCTAACAACTACAGCGCAAGCAGCGCCAATTACACGGTCAACTACGCCACTCCGCTAGCGGCCGAGTCAGGCCAAGCCTACGTCCAGTTCTTTAGCTCGACCTCGCAAGCCCGCGCCGGGCGCATTCAAGCGCAGCTTAAGAACAAGACCCCATACCCAATTATCGTGGTCTCTGAGGAAGGGCTCTATCGCGTCCGCATTGGCCCCATCCCGGAAAAGGACTTGTCCACCTCTTTAGAGTACATGAAGCAGTTAGGCTACCCTGACTCCTTTATCAAGCGTATTCAGTAGCAGTAAGCGGCACGCAGCCTCCCAGCGCAGTCCAGCGCGCCCGCGCACCTACGTTACCCATCTCACTTGTTAGCTCGTGCCGTCGCACCTTGGGGCGGCACCGTAGGGGCCCGGTGGAACTTTTGGGCGGCGGGCAGCTCTAATGATCCTACAATTGTTTTCTCCTTATTTTCTCCTACCTTGTTCTTGGAGGATTAATGTAAATGGCGGTTAAAATGGCTTGTTTTACGGGCAGTGAGCGTAAACTGCGTTCTCTGTTGTCAGCCATGGTCTTAGGTTCGACCTTAGTCTTAAGCTCCCTGAGCTTAAGTGCTCAGGCGCAAGAGGCGATTCCGGATCCATTTGCGGCCGTACGTGCTCAACAGCAAAGCGGCACCACTCCTCCTCCCACCACTGATGCCGCCATGAACGCGGCACAAGCACCGGTCGCCCCGATCATCATTCCCGAGGCTCCGAGCTTTAACGCTGAATCGTGGGTCTTAATGGACTATGCCACCGGGCAAGTCTTATTTGAAAAGGATCAGCACAAGCGCATTTGGCCGGCCTCCTTGACCAAGATGATGACCTCATACGTCATCGGCATGGAGATCAAAGCCGGGCGCTTAGACCCGAACGGCTATGTCACCATTCCCGAGGATGCCTGGGCCAAGAACGAAATCTACGCCGATTCCTCCAAGATGTTTATCGAGGTAGGCAAGAAGGTTAAGGTCTCTGACCTCAACAAGGGCATCGTGATTCAGTCGGGCAACGACGCCTGCGTGGCCATGGCCTTTGTCTTGGCTGGCTCGGAAGAGGGCTTTGTCTCGGTCATGAACACCTACGCCAAGCAATTGGGCTTAAACGACACCCACTTTGCTAACGTCCATGGCTTATATGACGAGAACAATTACTCCTCGGCCTACGATATGGCGCTCTTGGGCCGCGCGCTCATCCGCGACTTACCTGAGGAGTACAAGCTCTACGCGCAAAAGGAATTCACCTTCAACGGCATCAAGCAGTACAACCGCAACCGCTTGCTCTGGGATAAGAGCATGAATGTCGACGGCATCAAGACCGGCCATTTATCAGCGGTGGGCTACAACTTGGTGGCCTCCTCGCAGCAAGGCAATATGCGCTTAATCGCCTCGTTAATTGGCGCCAAGAGCGAAAGCGACCGCGCGGGCTTTTGCAAGCAGATGCTCAACTACGGCTTCCGCTACTTTGAGTCCTACAGCCCATTTGAACAAGGCAAGACCTTACTTACGCGCGAGGTGCGCATGGGCGACGTCGATATGGTCAACCTGTCGGTTGCCACTCCAGTCAGCATCATGATTCCACGCGGCGCCCAGCAAAGCGTTAAGATCAGCTACGCCCTGACCCAATCGACCTTTGTCGCCCCGATCAAGCAAGGCGACCAATTAGGCGTGATTGAGTTCAAGCTCAATGACAAGACCTTGGCCAAGTACCCATTGGTCGCGACCAATGCGGTCAACGAAGGCTCATTCTTCTCCCGCCTGTGGGATAAGATCGTCATGAGCATCATGAACTAGCTCTAGCTAGCCTCACTAGCTCGCAGTAGCTCTTACTAGCACCAGCTAGCCCACTCTCGGCCCCACAAGGCCCTACACGCGTGCCACCAATACCGGCGCCCCCACGCGCTGAAGCCGAGCACTCTAAGTCGGCGCGAACGGCGCCGAGCAGCCCCCAGCGCCCGCCCCGCGCGGCGGAGGCTAGTCTAGTCTAAGCTAGGCAATGCAGGGCTCGGGCGGGGCTTAATTTTTAGTAACACTATCAAGAAGCAGACTGTTATGCCACTTAAGCACAAGTTTGATCAAGTCCTAGAATTTCCGTGCGACCAGCACATGCGCATCGTGGTGTTAAGCGACGAAAGCCAGCCCGAGCGCTTAATCGATACCGTCAATGAGATTTTGCCCGGCGCCACCGGCATCGATGGCGTTATGGGGCAGCGCCTCTCGGCCAATGGCAAGTACACCTCCTATCAGCTGCGCGTAACCTTCCAAAGCGCTGAGCAAATGGAGCAGTTATACGATCAGCTCGCGCAGCATGACTTTGTCATGCATGTGCTCTAGGATCATTTCGAAATTAGAACAAGGGGACTCTTGCGGTGGCTCGGAAGAAGCGCAATGGTGAAAACTCAAATGGCTTTGAGCGCGAGTTTAGCAACTTTTTCCATTCCTTGTGCTACCTAGCGGTACTAAGCGTCCTGTGCTTTATCATCTTTGTGGTGCTAGCACTATTTCGCATCTCAAGCTTTGCCTTTGACACCTACGATAGCGTCAATGAGATCCCCTACAACGAAGTGGGCCTCATCTTAGGCACCTCGTCGCTCACCTCCGATGGCGAGCGCAACCCCTTCTTTGCCAACCGCATTCAAGCGGCCAGCCTTCTATTTCGCAAGGGCAAGATTGATTACGTCTTAGTCTCAGGCGATAACCGCCACGCTTCCTACAATGAACCGCGCCAGATGATGAACGCCTTGATCAAGGCGGGCATCCCCAAGGAGCGCATTGTTGCCGACTTTGCCGGCTTTTCCACCATCGATTCGATCGTGCGTGCCTCCAAGGTCTTCATGCTGCGCGACGTCACCATCATCTCGCAAGAGTTCCAAAACGAGCGCGCCCTATTCATCGCTAAGCGCGAGGGCATGAACGCCATTGGTTTTAATGCCCGCGACCCCAGCTCCAAGCTGGCGCACTATATTGTCTACGTGCGTGAGGTATTTGCGCGCCTCAAGTGCATCTTGGATGTTTACTTCTTAAACACCCAGCCCACCTTCTTAGGAGATCCGATTCCGATCGGCACCAGCCCGATGCCTAAGGAGCCGAGCAATACCCCCAAGAAAGCGACCTCGCGCCCCAAGCAACCGGGGCTGTCGGCCTATGCCCTCACGCATGGCATCACCGCCCCCATCGTTGTAGGCAAAGAGCAAACCGACAGCGCCCCCTTCTTGCGCCAACAGCAAGAGGCTCAAAAGCACTTAGAGCAAGTAGTAGCACGCGACCAAAACCAGCTCGCGCCACCGCAGCTCTAAGCACAGCAGCAGCGGGTCCGCCCCGAGCGCTCAACTGGCTCCCCTCCAGCCCCGAGCTTTACTCCGCCCGAACTCTACTCCGTCCCTGCTTGCGCCAACTTGGCGGCCACAAAGTCCAAGAGCGCGCGTACCGCAGGCGAAAGATTAAGGCGCGAGGCGACCGCCGCGTACGCAAGGCGCGGTACCCCCCGGTATTGAGGCAAAACCACGACCAAGCGCCCGGCGCGCACCAAATCCTGCGTGGCCCGCACCGCCTGAAAGGTAATGCCGTTGCCTGCAAGGCACATGGTGAGCATGGCATTGGCGTAGTTGGACTCAAAGCAAGGCTTGACCTTGAGCTCAAGCTGCGCCGCCGGATCGGCTATAGGCGCAAACTGCCACCGGGCATGGCAGGAGGACAAGCTCAAAATGCGATGGGCAAGCAAATCCTCAGGCACTTGCGGCATCCCAGCTGCGGCCAAATACTCAGGACTTGCCACCATCCAGCTCTCAATGGCACCGAGCTTGCGCGCAACTGCGCCACCAGCCTGATGCCGTGGTCTCACACCTGCGCGCCATCAAGGCAGGCAAGGTCGTAATTCACTTTGACCTCGATGCGCTTGACCCTAGCGAGCTCTTTGTCGCGGTGGGCCGCAGCCCCGATGGCCTCAAGGTTCAGCAAGTGGTTGAGCTGATCAATGGCATTAGCGCCAACTTCGATGTTGTCGGCTTAACCGTTGCCGAGCCGATGCCGAAAACCGCCATCACCCTGCGCAACCTGCTCCAAGGCATTAAGCTGTTCCAAGAATAAGATCTGCGCCGCATTAAGTCTCACCTAAGCGCTGTACCATGGGGCCAACTTGAACACCAATAAGGAGGCCCCACTATGGCTGAGCCGCTGGAAGTCACCCAAATGATCAAGGATCATTTGGGTGACTTACCTATCATCAAGTACATCGGCACCTGCGAGGGCAAACCGGTGTATAAGATCTCGCCCTTAAGCGAATGGGAGTTGTCCCACACATGTAACGGTGGGCCCTCCTTAATAGTGGTGAACCGCGAGAACTTCGGCCAATCAGTAGTACATGCTTGGAACGATTGGTCGTTTCGCGTAACCCCCGATCCTGATGTACCCAACGACGATTAAACCCCGCCCCAGCCTGCGCCCACGTCTGTGCGCCACAGGCTTTGAGCGCTTGTGAACACTTGCGCGCGGGCGCACATGATACAATCGGCCTATAAATCCCATTTATAAGCCGATAATTATCATGCCCGGATTCATTAAGTACCAGTTAGAGGACTGGGTTGACCCCAGTGACGCTCTTAACGACTTTCTCAACGATGCGCTTGAATGCCGCTGTGTGCCCTATCTATGCAACATCGTGCAACTCAAAGCCAAGCGCCAAGGCCTAAGTGAGCTGGCTGTGCGCTGGGAGCACTATCGCCTGCACCCGCAGGAGCTCACGCTTGCGCAACTGCTGCAAGCTTGCGCCGCGCTGGGACTCAAGCTTAGCGTAGTCGCAGCTGTGGGTACAGATGCGACTCAAGTTGCCGGTTAACGGTAAGGGTGGGGCGGGACGACGCGGAACGGGACGACGCGTTTGCCAAGGGTGGCGCAGTAACACCACGCGTTGCGCGCACAACAAAGCCCCCGGGCGGCTACGCTGAAGCGTAGTCTCCCGGGGGCTTTAAGCTTAGGGGCATCACGCGCTGCGTGCTGCCGCGATACACGAATTAGGTACGGGCTAGAGCTTGATGCTCGAGTCGCTGCCTTGCTGCTCAGGCTTGATAACCTCAGCGTCTACCACTGGCACCTCCTCGTCGTTGGCACAAGCAGGCGCGGCCTCAGGGGCGGCAGCAGAAGCAGCGGCAGCAGCCTCAGCGGCGCCCGCCTCAGCCGTCGGCACTTGACCAGCCTTGCCTAGGACAATGCGGTTCATTAAGGTTGCAAACGCAGCAGGGTTCTTTAAGGTGCCGAGGTTGGTCAGCTCAGCTTGCAAGAAGATGAACTGAGCGTAATCCTTGAAAGCAGCCTCATCGCTCTGGCCTTGAGCCATCTTAACTAACTCGTGGTTAGGGTTGAGCTCTAAGATGTACTTTTCATCAGGCAGATCGTTGCCTTGGATCTTGGCAAATAAGCGCATCTGCTCATTAAAGAAGCTGTCCTTGGAGGAGCGCACTAAGCAGGCTGGGCTTTGGGTTAAGTCCGAGGAGACCTTAACGTCTAAGACTTGTGAACCTAAAGCGCTCTTGAAGTGTGCGATTAAGTCGGAGTTATCCTTTTGCAGCTGCTCTTGTTCTTGCTTGACGGTCTCGTTCTCAAGGTCGCCTAAGTCTAAGTCATCGGACATGACCGAGACAAAGTTCTTGCCCTCGAACTCACGTAAGTAGCCGCAAATCCATGGGTCAATTGGCTGCTTCCATAACAGCAGCACCTCTAAGCCGCGCGACTTCATGCGCTCAAGGTAGGAGGAGTTTACGGCCTTGTCGTAATCGTCAGCGCACAGGTAGTAGATGTTCTTTTGACCTTCCTTCATGCGGCTGACGTAATCTTGCAGCGAAACATGGCACTCAGAAGAGGTGTCATAGGTCGAAGCAAAGCGGATCAGCTTCAAGATCTGGTCGTGATTCTTATAATCGTCCGACAGACCTTCCTTGAGGATGTCGTTGAACTGCGAGATGAACTGAGCGTACTTGTCCTTGTCGGCGCTGAGCTTCTCTAACATGCTCAGGCTGCGCTTGGTTAAGGCACTCTTTAACTTGCGCGTTACGGCGCTCTCTTGGAGCAGCTCACGGCTGACATTCAATGGCAGGGCATTGGTGTCGATGATGCCGCGGATAAAGCGCAGGTACGATGGGAGGAATTGATCATCCTCATCCATGATGAAGACACGCTGGACATAGAGCTTGATGCCGTGATTGTTCTCACGGTAACGCATCTCCATATTGAGGTTTTGTGGCAAGTATAAGAGCGAGGTGTACTCTAACTCGCCTTCAACCTTATTGTGCGTCCAAGTTAAAGGATCGGTGTAGTCACCAAAGGCATGCTTATAGAAGCTCTTGTACTCATCATCAGTAACTTCCTTGGCCGAACGAGTCCATAAGGCCTTGGCGTCATTGATCTGGACGTACTTGGAGATCATCTTAGGCGCCTTTGGTGCCGACTCCTCGCCCTCGACCGTATCCTCAGGCTCAGCGGAAGCGGAGTCATCAGG
The DNA here is from genome assembly GCA_019113025.1 of Candidatus Anaerobiospirillum stercoravium. Classification (GTDB taxonomy): domain Bacteria; phylum Pseudomonadota; class Gammaproteobacteria; order Enterobacterales; family Succinivibrionaceae; genus Anaerobiospirillum; species Anaerobiospirillum stercoravium. Next base: position 7,467 of record DXIF01000110.1, read on the forward strand.
CACCTCATCCCAAAGCATGACCGGAACAGAGATGTGATCGGAGTACTTAGTGATGGCCTGACGCAAAGTCCAAGGCTCTAAGAATGAGGTCTCATCATCCTTTAAGTGCAGGATGATCTTGGTACCACGCTCTGGCACGGTGATGTTCTCAGACTCAAAGGTACCGCTGCCGTTGGAGCTCCAGCGTACACCTTCCTCGGCCGGAACCGAGGCAGAGCGCGAGATGACGACGACTTGATCGGCGACGATAAAGGCCGA
>DXIF01000111.1 GCA_019113025.1 Candidatus Anaerobiospirillum stercoravium
GTTGCATATCGACCTCTCTTAATCTTAAGAACCACAGCGGCAACCAGAGTCTCCTAAGGAATGAGCTCAGACCCCAGTATAGCCGCTGAGGAAACGAAAAGAATCACGAGACGTCACTTCATATTGTCTAACTAACCTACCACTTCCCACTTAACACTTACCTCTTACCACTTAGTGGCACTGCGCCAACGGCCGTTGATGCTGCTTATAGCGCCTTGGGTTTGCCCCAGCACCCGGCTCACCTTATGGGTGTAGCCATGGCAAATGGCACAGGCTAAGGCGTCCGCCGCGTCGCTTTGAGGCAAGCCATTTAAGTGCAGGATATTTTTGACCATGTACTGAACCTGCTCCTTTTGGGCCGCGCCATAGCCCACCACTGCCTGCTTAATCTGCATCGGGGTGTACTCAAAGACGTCCAGCCCGGCGCGCGCCCCGACTACCATAGCCACGGCCCGGGACTCCGAGAGCTTGATGGTGGACTGGACGTTTTTGGCGACAAAGGTTTCCTCAATGGCCATCTGGTTGGGGGCAAATTGCTCGATGATAGCGCTGACCGCATCAAAGATCACCAAGAGCCGCTTGTGCAGCGCCTCGGTGCCGGTGACAATGCAGCCTGAGCCTAGGTAATGAAGCTCATTGCCCTCCATGCGCACGACCCCGTAGCCCATTTTGCGCGAACCGGGGTCAATGCCTAAGATGACTTGCGCCATACGATCCATCCCATAAGAGAAAACACGGTGCGCCCCCGCACCTCTATAATCTAATCTAGCACAAATTTATTACCGGTGTCAGCTATGGCCCCCTAACCAGCGCCGCACCGACTCCCCTTACCCGCTCTATCCTCGCACCCTATTCCGCGCGCCCTAACCTGCGCCCTTTATTCCGCGCCCTGGGCGCGACAACGCGCCCGCTGCCATAGGTTGGCTGCGCCCAAAAGAAAGCGGAGAGAGGTGAGCCGGGGCCCGCCTCTCTCCGCTTTAGGTGGTTAGTTGTAGGGTTAGGTGGGAGCGTTTGCCGTATGCTCCCACCGTGGCTGGTTGATTTATGATTTTGGTGCTACATCAGGCCCATCATCTCTGGGATAAAGAGCGAGATTGATGGCACATAGGTGATGAGCAAGAGGATAGCGATCAAGACCAAGAAGTAAGGCACCAGCATAACCGAGACGCGCTCAATTGAGCACTTGGTGATGCCGCAGCCCACGAACAAGACCGAGCCCACCGGAGGAGTCATCGAGCCTATGCACATGTTGAAGATCAGCATGACACCAAAGTGCACTGGATCCATGCCTAGGCTCATGCAAATCGGCAGGAAGATTGGGGTGAAGATCAAGATCGCAGGCGTGATGTCGAGGAACATGCCCACGATGAGCAAGATCAAATTAACCATGAAGAAGATGACGTACTTGTTCTCGGAGATCGAAAGCAAGCCGCTGGCGATGGCATCAGGGATGCCCGAGTAGGCAATGACCCACGACATCGCGGCACTGGCGGAAATCAAGAACAAGATGATGCCGCTGACACAGGCGCTGTCGACCAAGATGCGGAAGAATTGCTTGAAGGTAATGGAGCGATAAGCCATGGATAAGAGCAAGCAATAGAGCACGCACACGCCTGCGCCTTCGGTCGCGGTGAAGACACCGCCCACGATACCGCCAATGACGATGATGATGAGCAGGAAGCTTGGTATCGCATCCAAGGTTACCTTGATCACGGTCTTAAGTGGGACCACGCCGGTGGTTGGGTAATTGTGGGCCTTGGCGTACAAGAACGCCACCGCCATCACGCCCAAGCCCATTAAGATGCCCGGGACATAACCTGCCATAAACAGCGCCGAAATCGAGACGCCGCCCACCACCGAAGAGTAGACGATGAAGGCCGAGGTGGGAGGAATTAACAGGCCGGTCGGCGCCGAGGCGATATTGACCGCCGTGGCAAAGGCCATGTCGTACTTTTCCTCCTTTTGGATCGGGGCAATCGAGCCGCCCATGGCTGACGCCGCGGCCACGCCTGAGCCTGCCAACGCGCCAAAGAACATATTGCCCAAGACGTTGGTTTGAGCTAAGGAGCCCGGGATAAAGCCGCAAAAGAGCTGGGCGAAGTTAATGATGCGCCGCGCGATACCACCATTGTTCATGATGTTACCGGCCAAGATGAAGAGCGGCACTGCTAAGAGCGAGAAGCTCTCAACACCGGTGTTCATCTTCTGCATTACAATGAAGCTGACTTGATCTAAGTTAAGCGAGGTTAAGCCCGTCACCGCCGCGGCGATGACAATCGAGACGCTGATCGGAACGCTCAGCGCCAGTAAAAAGAAGAATACGGCGAATAAGACCACCGCAGTTAACGCAATTGACATGGCTATTTCTCCGTAGGCTGGTGAACATCATCCCCCGGATCGGCAACGACCGGTTCGGACTCGGGCTGCACCTGCGCGGCAGCCGTTAACTCACGCCCCGTGAGATCCTCATAGAGGTTAATAATTTGGGCCACGATGATGAGCACACCGGCAATTGGGGCCATCGAGTAGACCAAGGCACGCGAGATGCCCAAGAGCGCTGAGTACTCCATTTGTGCCGCCAGCGTTAAGCGGGCGCCGCCTACGACCATGAAGATCAAGGCAAAAAGCAGGATGATGATATCGACCACCGCGTTGATCCGCTTGCGGTTTTCTGGGCTAAATTGGTCGCGGACAATGGTCAGCTGCATGTGCGCGCGCGCCGAAAAGGCATAGGCCGCACCGATAAAGCCGGTCCAAATGAGGCAATAGCGCACCAGCTCCTCAGTAAAGGCCGACGGGGCTCCTAAGACGTAGCGCGAGAACACCTGCCATAAGACCAATAAGGTCATCACCACTAAGAACAGGGTGCACAGGCTGGCCAAGATGTAATTCATACCCACCTTGACCTTGAGCAATAGTTCGTACATAGAACCTCCTTACAGGGCTGACGGTGCCGCGGGTTGAGCCGAAGGCTGCCCTGCAGGCTGTGGCGCAGACTGAGCCGCTGACTGTCCCGCGGTGCGTTGCGCGCGGATTTGCTCGATGAGCGCCAAGAGCTGAGCTACGCCCGGGTACTCTTGGGAGTACTTGTCGACTAAGCCGGCGGTCGCTTGGCGGAAGGCTTCCTTATCGACGTCGTAGACAAAGGTTACGCCCATCTCGTTTTGCGCTTCGGCAATGGCGTCCTTGACCGATTGATCCCACTTGGCTTGGTGGTGCACGGTCGATAAGCGCGCCGCCTCAATCAAGATCTGTTGATCCGCGGGGGCAATGGTGTCCCAGACCTTGGAGGACAGGAGCAAGGCATCTGGGATCATGGCGTGCTCATCTAAGGAGAACACCTTGCAGATTTCACCGTGCTTGCCTAAAGTCAGCGCGGTCTCATTGTTCTCAGTGCCGTCAATAATGCCGGTTTGCAGCGAGGTGAAGACGTCACCATAGGCCATCGCCACCGGCGTGCCGCCCATTACCGATACCATTTCAGTTTGCGACCTCATGTCTTGAACACGAATCTTGAGGCCGTATAAGTCCTCCGGCTTGCGAATCGGCTTGTCCACGGTGTAAAACGAGCGCGCGCCCGAGGTGTAGTAAGTCAGAGTGACAAAGCCTTTGTCATAGCTCGTCTGGAAGAAGTCGTACATCTGGTCGCTATCCATCACGGCATAGAAGTCCGCAGTGTCATTGAAGATGTAAGGCAAACCAAAGGTGTGGTAGGCATCATCGTAGGTGGCAAGGCCCGGCGCTGAGACCTTGGTCATAGCGATCACGCCTGCCATCACTTGCTCCATCGCCTCAACCTCGCTGCCTAACTGGCCGTTGGCGAAGATCTTAATTTGGATGCGCCCGTCGGTGCGCTTATTGACCTCATCGGCAAACTCGGCAATCGCCTGATGTACGGTATGGGTCTCACTCATATTGTGCGCCAGCGCCAGTACCATCGGGTTATCGGCGGTAGCCTCAGCGCTATTGGACGCCCCCTGCTGCGAGCATGCGCTCACGGCCAAGGCCAGAGCCAGCGCCCCCGCCAGCTTTCCTATTACTCTCATAGACCAAATTTCCTCAACACAAACACAAAGAGCAACCACGGCGCCCGCCCCCTAACTGGGGACGCCCATCCAACTTGGGACATAAGCGCGCCCCGATGGGGCGGGCAGGCGCGTGGTTGACATCATCAGGTGAGCCGCAGCGCTACATGCCGATCATGTCAAAGCGCTCAAAGGAGATGGCGACCTCGTAATCTACGGTGATATTCGGGTACTTGATCTCAACGCACTTCTTGCTCTGCGAGTAATACCAGCCGCGCTCGGCCGTAGCAAACTCAGCTCGGTGCAGGAAGTGCGGCAGCTTCTGCCCTTGGAGGGTGACATAGAATGGGCACTTGCAGCCCGGACAAATGGCACGCAGCTCGACCTGCTCGACCGCACTGTGATACTCACCCTCATAGTGGAAACTAAAGCGGGTGACCGCCCCGGCGTGCATCGTGATCTCGGTGGTGCGGAACTTACCTTGGAGGTAATCGTTGGAGACGCCATCATCCTCATAGAGGGTGAAGCTGCCGTCCTGATCAGGGGCGGCAAAGATCACTAAGTTCTTAACTTGGTCGCGCTGTAAGTTACGGATGTGCTCGCTCTCGGCCGCCATTACCACCATGTGACCTGCCCGCAAGAACATCGGGATGGAGCTTAAGTCCACCGCTAAGTCAACCGTTTGCCCGCCTTCATAACGCTGGCAGGTATTGAAATCGTAGAAGACCTCATCTTGCGGGAAGTAAACGGTGCGCACCTTCTGCCCCTTTTCCAGCACATTGGCGATGAGCAAGGAGCTACCGAGCATAAAGGTACGCGCTTCGTCGTAAACCTTAGGATCTTGCTGGAACTCAAGCAGCATCGGGCTAAAGTACGGCAAACCAGTCTTGTGGGCGCGGTACATCAGCGAGTAGAAGTATGGGCTTAAGCGATAGCGCAGATTGATCGCGTCGTGGATGAGCTGCTTTGAACCGGCATACATCCATGGTTCAGTAACGGAATTATCCGTATTGACCGAGTGAATCGAAAAGCGCGGCTGAAAAATACCGTTTTGCACCCAACGCACGAAGAGCTCTTCCTCCGGAGCCACACCATAGAAGCCACCGATGTCCGAGCCTTGATTGGCCACACCCGAGAGCGACATGCCTAGCATGGTACCGATGTTGTACTGCAAGGCCTCATAGCAGGTGAGATTATCGCCCGACCAAGTTTGAGCGTAGCGCTGGATACCGGCATGGCCCGAGCGGCACACCACAAACGGACGCTTGTTAGGGTAGAACTCCTTTAAGGCCTCAACCGTGATGTGGCACATTAAGTTGCTCATCACCGCCTTAATCTCGCCGATGGTGCCAGAGGCGCCTTCTAAGTAGCAGCGCGCGTCCTTATTGACCAAGCTGTCGTACTCGCAGTTATCGTTCCACACCGAGGAGCAGCCGTAGGAGAAGAGGTGATCCTTTAATTGCTGCTTCCAATAAGTGCGGGTCGCTTCCTTGGTGAAGTCGGCAAAGTAGCCCTTGCCGCCCCACCACGTGCCCACTGCCGGACGATTCTCATGCTCATCTTGCACGAAGATGCCCGCCGCCTTCATCTCATCGACCTTAGGGTGGACGCATAAGATGCCAGGCTTGACGTTCGGGGAAACCACGATGCCCAACTCGTCCATGGCGCTAAAGTAGGCCTTGGGATCTGGGAAGCGCTCTGAGTTCCAAGTGAAGACGCACCGTTTGAGACCGGCCGTGGTTTCGGCGGTGCAATAGCCCGAGCTTAATTGGAAGCCGTCGATGCCGATGTCCTCGGACTTAGCCGTATTAATAAAGAGCTCGATCGCCTGATCGCAATCTTGCTCTAACTCCGAGTAATACATCGAGGAGCCCAAGTAGCCTAAGGCGGCCTTAGGCAGCATGATGCTCTTGCCGGTCAAATCGGTGTAGCGCTCAACGACTGAAGCGACCTCAGGCCCTGCGATCAAGAACAGATCGACATCCCCGGCATTGGCGCGGAAGGTCGAGTGCATGTGCCAATAATTGCTCTTACGACGCCCCAGATCAAAGTCGCACTCACAGGTGCTGTGATAGAAATAGCCGCAGGCGCGCTTGGTGACGCGGTTGAGCTTGATGTAAAACGGGATGTGCTTGTAGAGCGAGTCGGTACGCTCAGGGTCATAACCCATGGCATCGGTGGGGCTCATAGTCATAAAGGTCTGCGCTTTGTTAAAGGCGCCGCTCTTTTCACCAAAGCCGTAGAAGCCATCAGTCGGCTCGATTTCGCTGACATGCAGGTGCCGGTGATTGCTATCCTCTTGCAGCGCTAAATCCACGCAGTCGCGATGGAGCACATTGCCCTCAAGGTCGCGCACCTCAAGCTGATATGGGTTCTTGTGGATAATGACCTGCAAGGCTGAGCCCGTTAACACATAGCGGGATGGCTCTTCGCGCAATACCGGGCGTTCGCATTCAACGCGCTGACGGTAATCCTTCATGACCTCATCGGTGATGCTATCCCACGCGGTGGTCACGAGCGAGTACGAGGACTCCAGAAACTTACCGTCGAACCCAGCGCGCATCCGAATGATGTATGGCGTCATAAAATAAAGGCGTACCGGGATTCCGGCGTCGGTAGCAATCTGGCAGTAATTACCCTGAACTGCAACCCCAGTAGCTTGCGTTACAACCCGCATCTTTGGCTCCTCCAACAAACACTGTAGCGGAGGGCACCGCCTAGACGGCCGGATCAGTTGGCACTGGCTGGTTGGCTCTGACTAGTTGGACTTACCCCTACGCTTTAGGCTTCATCTTAGTGAGAGCACGCGGCAATTTCTCCACAGATTTTGCTGACTTTTCCTCAAAACTCAACATTTCTTGCACAGCCCTCAAAACTGGGATTAAACTCACATTTTGGTTAAAGCGCATAAATAAGGGCTTGCTACAATGACAGACACCGATGCCAACTGACAACGCACCTCAGACAGGCACAGCTATCCCCACTTTTGGGGGCAATATTGGATGAGTCAGCCCAGCAGGTAACACCAGTAGCTGGAAGCAAAATGGAGTAAAGACCCAGCATGATCGATAACGCGGCAATTGCCATTCAAAACGGCGCGCCCATCGCCTTAGAGCGCATTGCCGCCATCAACGACAATACCCTCCAAAGCCATTTCCACCCGTTCTACGAGCTCTTCTACCTAGAAAGCGGCCAGCGCTCCGTCATCATCGACGAGCGCAGCTACGACTTGGAGCCGGGCAACTTTGTCATCTACCCGCCCTACACCATGCACCGCTCCTTTTCGGCCCATGACGTATCCTTTTGCCGCATCGTGCTCTACTTCAAGCCCGAGACCATTCCCAGCGCGCTGCAACAGGCCATCAACGCCAAGGTCGAGCCCTTTCAGCTCATCTGCACGCACGACCAACAAACCTTGCAGCAGCACATCGACGAGCTGCTGTGCGAACAAAACCGGACCCAAGGCCAGTTCCATGACGCCGCGCTACACAGCCGCCTGACGCTCCTCCTCATTGATGCGCTGCGCGCTCAATACCAGACCCCGCCGCCGCGCAACGAGCCCAAGATGACGGCCATCATCGCCTATATCCAGACGCACTACTTTGAGCCGGGGCTCAGCTTAGATGAGCTCGCCGCGCGCTTTTTTATCTCAAAGTCCTATCTGTGCCGCGAGTTTAAGCGCTTCACCAGCTTAAGCTTTGTTACCTATCTCAACAAGATCCGGGTGCTCCATGCCCAGCGCCTCTTTATTGAAAGCAACAAGACCATCACCGCGATTTCAGCTGAGGTCGGCTTTGGCAGCCTGACCCACTTTGAGCGCGTCTTTGCCCAACACACCGCCAGTACCCCCAAGCGCATGTGCCATAAGCTGCGCACGGTGCGCGACCACAGCGCCGCGCCGCGCGCCTAACAGGCGCCGCAGACAGCGCCCGCACCAAGATAATGGGAGCTAGCAGGCTCCCGCGCCTCAAGAGAGCGAGCTTCCGCACCCTCCGCGCGGCCATCTTCGCGCTTATGAATACGGGCCGGAGCGGGCGAAGTTCTTGACCGCCTGATACAGGCCCTTGAAGGTGGCACCCACGGCGCAGGCCAAAATCAGGTACTTAAAGGACTGGTAAATCGCCACCGCATGGGCCAAGTTGGCCTCAAAAACCTCGCGCTCGATGCCCTCGTTATGAGTCTTGATGTACCACAACTCAAGGTAGAAGGCCCAAGGAATCACGGCAATGGCGCCGTAAAAGAGCGAGGAGGGGCGACGTCGCGCACGCGTCATCAGCACCATGGCGTACAACAGCCACAGCGATGCGGCCGCAAGTACCCCATACTCGAGCCAGTTGTGCGGTGTGAGCGGCGCGGAGATATAGGCCAAGGCATAAAGCGCCACTAAGTGCGCTCCGTTAATCATGATCGGGCGATAGTCATCCATACCGAGGCAACCTAAGAAAGCCAAACAAACTGAGCCCTATTGTAGCCCAGAGTGCCAAGCTAAGTGCCAAGCTGCGACCTGTCCCGGCCGCGGCGTGCTCTCAGCTACCACCGGCAGCGCAGCGCAGCGCTAAGTCAAGGGCAGAGTCAGGGTCTGGGGCACGGGCGGTTACCGCGCAAGCTTGGGTTTCGCTGCGCCGTACTAAGCGCGCGTATTCTTCAACCGCACCAAGGTGCCAGTTAGCGCAAGGCAACTGACGCCTTTTACCGCCGAGAGCAAAGCTCAGGACCGTGACTGAGCAGCAATTTTTCTTGAATTATCGTCCCCTTAAAAATGGCGTTTTTAAGGGGATGTACTAGCCATAGGATTGTTGAAGAGCATGAGGGGTTAGGCTCATCAGTCCATGTTAATCTCTCTCT
>DXIF01000112.1 GCA_019113025.1 Candidatus Anaerobiospirillum stercoravium
CCCCCGCAGCCACCTGCATCCAGCTGCCCACGCTGCTTGGACCAACGCAGGCTGGATCACCGCCTAAGCGCGCTAGGCGCGCCGCAACTACTTCATCCCAACTAAACCTAGATTTAACTCGGCACTTGTAAGATCCACGGCCACATGCCCTGAAAGCAGCTCTAGGCTTGTCCCCAGCGCGTTTGAATCAACCAAGCGCCCATGGGCACCAGCACTTGAATGCCAACTCTGGTGAGCCCGCGCTGCTTGAAGGCACCACTAGGGTTGTGCGGTGTAATGAAGAAGCTCGGAATTATCAAAAGCTTATACCTTGGCTTTAGCATCTTAATCGTCTTGATGCTAGCGATCACAGCGGTGGCAGGTGTTACAGTATCCTCGATCGACGCCACTTTAACCAATATTAATGAGAACTTTGCGCTCAAACAGCGTCAGGCCATTAACATGCGCGGGGCGGTACACGACAGCTCCATTGCGCTGCGCGACATTTTACTTGCCCCCAATCCTACTGAGCGCTCGGCCCATCTTGAGACCTTACAGCAACTGGCGCAAGGCTATGAACAAGCACGGCACCACTTGGACACGCTCTTTGCGACCGCTCACGCCCCAACTACGGTGCAAGAACAAAAGCTCTATGCCGCCATTGCGGACATAGAACAAGCCACCCGTACCTCGCAAGAGCAAGTCTTAAAGCTGGTCAAGTCCCTGCGCCGCGATGCGGCCCGCCAAGAACTGGTGACCACCACCGCTGCCCTTTATGCCCAATGGCTGGAAGCGATCAACGCCTTTATCGAATATGCGGAAAACCATGCGCAACAAGGCGTCAGCTCAGTGCGCACCGCCACCTCATCCTTACTCTACCTCATGCTCGGTGCAGCATTCTTGAGCGCTCTCGTTGGCAGCGTAGTCGGGATACGCATTATCACTAAGATCAAACGCATCATTGGGGGTAACCCCGAGCGCGCCATTGCCGCCATCAACCAATTTGCGCGCGGCGACCTCACCGTCCGCACCCCGACCAAGTACCCAGACTCGATCGTAGATGACATTAACAAGATGGCCGAGCAACTGTCGGGCATCATGGGCAAAGTGCGCACAGTCACCACCAACCTCGCCCACTCGTCAGCAACCCTGTCTGATTTCACCTACGCCAACAATGAGCTCACCCAAAAACAGCAAGCGGAAACTCAGCGTGGCGGCACCAGCATCGAAACCTTGATGGCGGGGGTCAACCATGTTGCAACCTTAGCGGCCAACGCCCAGCACAGCTCTAATTTAGCCCAGCAAGAGCTCCAAAACGGCAATGCAGAGGTTAAGACCACGATCGACTACATCAACAACCTCGCCCAGCAAGTCGATCAAGTCTCAGAGCTCATCGTCAAGCTCAATGCCGACTCCCAGGAAATTGGCAAGGTCGTCCAAATCATCGCTGAGATTGCCGAGCAGACCAATCTCTTGGCCTTAAATGCCGCCATTGAGGCCGCGCGCGCGGGCGAACATGGCCGGGGCTTTGCGGTGGTAGCCGATGAGGTCAGAGCGTTGGCCGGGCGCACCAAGGAATCAACCCACGGCATCATTGCACTGATTGAGTCCAATCAGCAGCACACGGGCCGTGCGGTCGAAGCCATGAACCTAAGCCGCGAGCAAGCAGCGCTCTCGGTGGAACAGGCGCAAAAGGCGGGCACTTCGCTCAACCTCATCACCAAGTCCGTGGCGGACATCAATCAGCAAAACACAGAAATTGCGCAGGCCGCCCACGAGCAAAGCGACATCCTCACTGGCGTCAATGCTTCTTTTACCCAAATTAACCAGATGGCCGAGCACACCCGCGACACTTCAGCCAATGTGGCCCAGCTGGCACAAAACTTAAGCCAAGAGGCTCAGCACCTAGAAAACCTGGTCGCCATCTTCAAACTCAGCGCCCCCGCGCCCGCTACCGCATAAACTTCAGCCCACGCCGCGCCGCATAACCGCGCTGGCGCCCCGCCTGTGGTGCTGAACTCGCGTCTCAACCACAGGTAATGCAACATGCGGCGCCTCAGGTACGCGCCGACCGCTTTTCCATCTCACCTGATTGGGCCTCAGGTCCAATACCTTCAGGCGTGGTGGCGCCCGCACCGTTAATTGAGCAAGGCGCGCAGATCGGAGGCGTCCAAGGTCGCAGGATTGTTAGCCAAACGCTGCAAGTTGACCGACGCCACCGCGCGCTCCAGCTCGCTGGGCTCTAACTTGAGCTCAGCAAAGGAACTGACCAAGCCCAGCGCTTGGAGTAAGTCTTCAAACCAAGGCTTGAACTGGCAGGCCGACGACAAGCCTAAGGCCTTGAGCAAGGTCGAGCCATCGCGCACCAGCGGCAGATTGCGCGCAAAGAGCGAGCGCATTATGAGCGCCACTGCGTGCCCATGTGCCAAGCCATGGTACTGAGTGAAGTAGTACGACAGCGCGTGTGCCGCCGTAGTCCGACTCACCGTAATCGCCTGGCCCGATAAGACCGAGGCGCGCGCCAGCAGTGTTTGCGCCGTGATGTCGTCGCTTAGTACCGCGGGCTTAAGCGCCATCAAGCACAGCTTGATGCACTCTAAAGCATCGGCCTTACTATCGGCGGTCGCATGCTTCGACCAAAAAGCCTAGATCGCTTGGCACAAACAGTCCACGCCTGCCGCCGCGCGCTGCGCAGGCGGCACGCTCAGGCCAAACTGCGGCACTAAGATACAGGCGGCTGGGGCCAGATACGGTGCACTGAGCGAGACCTTACCCTTATCGGTGTAGATCACGGCAAACGGGGTAATCTCAGCGCCCGAGCCAAAGGTGGTGGCGACCATAAACAGCGGCATTCCCTGCGCCCGCACCTGCTCCCGCCCCTCCGGCAGCGCCTGCACCCACTGGTACTTAAGCGCCTTAGCGCAGTCAAAAGCGCTACCCCCGCCAATGGCGATGATGGCATCAAACTCAGGTAACTGTGATTTAGGGAAACGCTCGACCTGGCTTAACAGCGGGCAGGGCGTGAAATCGGAGAAAACCTTGTAACTGCGAAGCTCTAAAGCATCGACCACCGCCGCTAAATAGCGCTCCTTGACTGTACCCCTGGTCACGATCAAAGGATGGTTCAAGCGGCCCCAGGCCGCGGCAAACTGCGCTAACGCCTCAGGCCCCACAAAGTCTTGGCCTAAATCCAGCTCTCCCATTGTGTTCCTCCCACTCAACACCAAGCAGATACTAGCCCCTAGTATAGGGCATTCCCTCAGGAGAACTCGCCCCCAAGCCCCCAGCAGGTGGCACCAACGAACGCACCTTAGGAAAAGAGAAAGCAGCGCCCAACGCTAGTTTTTTGGCGGGGAAAAGGGCAAACTGAAGGCCGGAAGCTGGTGTGAAATCTGAGATGATGTCAGCCTCTAAGGCTTAGAGCGCACGGTCAGTCAATACAGCGCCGCCGCAGGCGCCCGCACCAATGCCCACGCAGCCACCAGCGCAGGCTCAGGCACAAGTGCCAACGCCAGTGCTAACGTAAGTGCCAGCGCAAGTACTAACGCAAGCATGCGCTAAGCCCAATCCTTGCTTAAAGCAAGGATTGGCGCACGGCCTATAACGCTTGCCTTGTTATAGACCGGCAACCCATATTATAGGCGAGCCCATGGGGGTTCCATGCTAGATTTTCGCTTACGTGTGTTTTACGCGGCCGCCAAGAACCTCTCCTTTAGCAAGGCCGCCCAAGAGCTCTACATCACGCAGCCGGCGGTCACCAAGCACATGCGCGCTTTAGAGGAGCACTACGAGGTGCTGCTCTTTGAGCGTGTGGGCAACAAAATCACCCTCACGCCTGCCGGGCAAATCATGCTGGAGCATGTCGAGCTGATCTTAGCGGAGTACCAAAACCTCTCCTATGCCATGCATCGGCTCAGCAACAAGCACGTGGGCCAGCTGCGCTTAGGCGCCAGTTCCACCATCGCACAATATGTGATTGCCCCATACCTTGCGGCCTTTTTGGAACACTACCCTGACGCCCAAGTCTCGCTTATCAACGGCAACTCGCGCGAGATTGAGCGCGCTCTGACCGAACACGATATCGATCTGGGCATGGTCGAGGGCATCACGCGCCAACCGACCTTAAACTACAGCGCCTTTATGGCCGATGAGCTGGTGGTGCTCACCGGCCACCGCCACGCACCGCCACAGTCCCACCTAACCATAGAGCAATTTAAGACCATGCCCTTGGTGCTACGTGAACGCGGCTCAGGCACCTTGGAGGCGATCGAACGCGATCTCAGCGCCCAGCACCTAAAGCTCAATGACCTCAATATCCAGCTCTTTTTAGGCAGTACCGAGGCGATCAAGCTCTTTGTGCAAAACTCCCATGCCCTGTGTATCCTCTCGCGTACCGCCATCACCCGCGAGCTCCAAGACGGGCGCTTAACCGAGCTTAGCGTCGAAGGCCTGAGCTTTAAGCGCAACTTCAGCTTCGTCCAAGGTCCCGGCCCCCAAAAACCAATGACGGCCCGCTTTATCGACTTTGTTCTACAGAGCGTCGCCCAAACCAGCATTAACCGCAGAGCATTGCCCGCACAGCATTAACCGCAACAGGAATAGTCTATGGCTCTTATCACCACCGAACAAGCCGCCGAACTCGCCTCGCGCGGCCTTAAGCTCGAAGGCAGTGTCACCCTAGGCCAGCTACCCCATTACAAGCTTCATCAGCCGGGTCTGACCAAGGCCCAGCAATACCTTGAGGGTCGAGGACACGAGCGTTATGCCTATGCCTTGAAGTTCAAAGCCCCCTGCGAGCTCTTTGACCACAGCCAAATTTTCAACTGCGTCATGGGGGCCTACAGCTACATTAATGCCTCCAGCACCGTCAGCTTTTGCACCATGGGCAATTACTGCTCCTTGGGCAAAAGCCTGTATATCGGCCTGCCCCAGCATTGCACCAGCTCAGTCTCAACCTCGGTTGATTTCTGCGATGAGGATGACCCGTTTTTGCGGCGCTGGACCCACGGCCATTGCCTGCCCTATCAGCTCTCGACCTACTACCCTATTACCATCGGCCATGATGTCTGGATCGGCAATAACGTCACCATCCCCGCGGCGCGCCCCATTAGCATCGGCACCGGCGCTATTCTCGCCACCCAGGCCGTGATCACCCACGACGTCCCACCCTATGCCATCGTGGGCGGCAATCCCGCGCGCATTATCAAAATGCGCTTTAGCGATGAGCTGTGCGCTGACCTCTTGGCAAGCCAATGGTACGACTACGATCTGCCCGGCTATGAGC
>DXIF01000113.1 GCA_019113025.1 Candidatus Anaerobiospirillum stercoravium
GGTCACTAAGTGACTTGCCGGGCGCTGTGGTGACGGAGCTTTTGTCTATGCCCATTAATATTCCCAATGGCTTACCTGCTGCTGATGTTTTAACCTCTGAGCACGTCTTTGTCATGACGCAAGATCGCGCCATGCATCAGGATATCCGTCCGCTTGAGCTCTTGTTCTTGAACTTGATGCCCAAGAAGATTGTGACTGAAATTCAGTACATGCGTAAGCTCTCGAGCTCGCCGATTCAGGTTGATATCGACCTGTTGCGCGTTGATCACCATATCAGCAAGAATACGCCGCAATCGCACCTTGATACCTTCTATAAAGACTTCGAAGAGGTGCGCGACTTAAACTATGACGGCATGATCATCACCGGCGCGCCCCTTGATCAAACCAGCTTTGATGATGTGACTTATTGGTCCAAGCTCAAGGAGATCATTGAGTGGTCAACCACCCATGTCACTTCGACCTTGTTCTCCTGCTGGGGCGTGGCGGCGGCATTGCAATACTTCTACGATTTGCCACTGATGCAGCGTCCGGACAAGCTCTCGGGCGTGTATTGGCATAAGACCACCTCAAGTGTCAACGCGTTGACCCGCGGCTTTGATGATTACTTCCTCGCGCCGCAATCGCGCTTTATCGAGTTTCCAACCTCGGTAATTGAGGACAATACCAATTTGATCGTGCTCGCCGACTCCGATGAAGCCGGTGTCTTCTACGCTTGCTCGCGCGATTACCGCCAAGTCTATGTCACCGGTCACCCTGAGTATGACGCCAATACCTTGGCCGATGAGTACCGCCGCGACTTGAACGCAGGTAAGAATCCGGCGGTACCTAAAAACTACTTCCCTCACGACGATCCAACCCTAGCGCCGCGTTGCACCTGGCGCTCGCACGGTGCCTTGCTTTTTAGCAATTGGATCAACTTTATCTATCAGGCGACCCCATACCAGCACGCCCTGCGCCCGGATAAGAACTAAGGCCGGAGGCAGAGCTGAGATGCGCTGCTAGGGCGCACTGGGGACCGTACTGTGCGTTTTGCTTGTGGGGACTAAAGCCGTTAAAATGCATGGTTTGGGACTGCGCCTGCGGGGCAGTCGAGGTGCGGTTGCCGCGTTTTTGGGTTGCATTGAGTCGAGGCATTTGTGGATAAGTTTCAAATAGTCGGCGGTAAGGTGTTATCGGGCGAGGTCATGATTTCGGGCGCTAAGAATGCCGCTTTGCCGATTTTGCTGGCAACCATGCTGACTTGCGAGCCGGTGACCTTGCACAATGTGCCTCAGTTGCGCGATGTTCAGACCTGCCTTAAGCTCTTGACCATGATGGGTAAGAGCTACGAGCACTGCGGCGAGAACAGCTACGTCATCAGCGGTAAGGTCAGCTCCAATGTCGCACCTTACGAGCTGGTTAAGACCATGCGCGCCTCGATCTTGGCCCTAGGCCCATTAAACGCCTTCTTAGGCTCGGCGGAGGTCTCGCTCCCTGGCGGCTGTGCTATTGGTGCGCGTCCGGTCGATCTGCACGTCAAAGGCTTGCAGGAGATGGGGGCTAACTTTGAGCTCACCGACGGCTATATCCGCTCGACCATCCCGGGCGGGCGCCTGCACGGTGCTACCATCATGATGGATAAGGTCTCGGTCACCGGAACCGAGAATTTAATGATGGCTGCGGCCTTAGCCGAAGGTACCACTGTAATTGAAAATGCCGCGCGCGAGCCGGAAGTGGTCGATTTAGCCCAATTCCTGCGCGCCATGGGCGCTCAGATCGTGGGTGATGGCAGTGACAAGATCACGATTGAGGGTGTGACTAAACTGCATTCGTGCACGCATTCGATTGTGCCCGATCGCATCGAGACGGGCACCTATTTAATTGCGGCTATGGCCACCCACGGCCAAGTCGTGTGCCGTCAGAGCAAGGCTGATACCTTAGATCCGGTGATCGCTAAGCTCAAAAAGGCCAATGCCTTGATCGAGATCGATGGCTCGGATATCTACCTTGATATGCGCGGCCGCGATATCTTGCCGGTGGATATCATAACCGCGCCGCATCCGGGCTTCCCGACCGATATGCAGGCCCAGTTTATGGTGCTCAATACTCTAGCCCAAGGCGCAAGCACTATTACTGAGACCATTTTCGAAAATCGCTTTATGCATGTGCCGGAACTCATCCGCATGGGCGCTCAGCTTAATATCCAAGGCAATAGTGTGCACTGTATCGGCGTGGATCACTTAAAGGGAGCTCAGGTCATGGCGACCGATTTACGCGCTTCAGCTTCCTTGGTGATTGCAGGCCTTGTGGCCCAAGGTACCACGGTAGTTGATCGCATCTACCATATGGATCGCGGTTATGAGCACATCGAGCGTAAGATTCGCGCCTTAGGCGGCACCATCGAGCGCATCAGTTAGTAACACGCCTGTTAGTAACACCCCAATTAGTTACGGGCGTTGCGGGCTTAGCATGGGGCGCGCTTAGCTTAAGACTTAGGGGCGGCGCGGCTCATTGGTTGTTGGGTGCTGACTTAAACTCTCGTTCTCCCATCAGGTTATCCCGGGCTATGTTCGATCTTTCCTCGTACAACACCTTTAACCTCACGGTCTATGCTCAGGCCGGGCGCGTCATTACGGCGCCTGAGGATTTAACTCAGCCTTTAGGCGGCCCTTACATCATCTTAGGGGCGGGCTCGGATGTGCTCTTTACCGAGGATTTTGCCGGTACGGTATTGATTAATCGTATTGGGGGCATTGAGCTTGGATCCAAGGTCGATGAGCGAGGGGCACCTAATGACTTAGGCGACCATATCTTGGTGCGTGTGGGCGGCGGCGTGCTGTTAGATGAATTGATCGATTACTTGCTCGATCAAGGCATCTGCGGCTTAGAGAACCTATCGCTCATCCCGGGCACAGTGGGCGCAGCGCCGATTCAAAATGTGGGCGCCTATGGTGTTGAGATTGGCACGTTCATAGCGCAAATTGAAGCGCGCGATGTTTTAAGCGGCAAGCAAGTGATCTTGTCGGGGGAGCAGTGCCGCTTTGGCTATCGCACTTCCATTTTTAAAGAGCAAGGCTGGAGCAGCCTCTTTATTACGCACGTCACCTTTAAACTGCCGCTGAAGTTTACGCCTAAGGTAAACTATGCAGGCTTGCAAAGCTGCGAGTTTAAACAGGCGCGTGCCTTGCGCGAGCGCGTGATTGCGCTGCGCAATGAGAAGTTACCTAACCCCAAATATGTGGGCAATGCCGGCAGCTTCTTTAAAAACCCTTATGTCAGTGCACAGGTGGTGGCACAGCTTAAGGAGCGCTATGAGCAGGTGCCCTGCTATCCCCAAAGCGATGGCAGCTTTAAGCTGGCAGCCGGTTGGCTCATCGATAAGGCCAATTGCCGCGGTATTAAGCACGGCCAAGTCGGCACTTGGGGCAATCAAGCGCTCGTCATTGTCAATTTAGGGGGCGCCAAACCGCATGAGGTGGTGGCCTTAGCCAAATACGTCAGTGCGGAAGTGCAAAACAAATTTGCCCTCGACCTCGTACCAGAAGTTCGTCTTTACGGTAAGCACGGAGAATTATCATGGGATCAGATCTAAGATTGGTGCTGCCTTTACTGCGCACGCTCAACTTAAGTCCTGGCCTGCGCTTAAATTACCAAGTACTGTGCTCTAGTTTGGCGATTTCGGTGCTCGAGCTACAAGAGACGGCCTCGCTTATTAACGAAATTGAGCCGCTCTTAGTGCAAGAGGGCGAGGACTTGGTGCTCACGCATAAGCTTGATCTACTCGATCCCAATGAGATTCGGGCCAAGGTCAATGCGCGCGGGCGCTTTGCCTTAAAGAACGTCACGACCTCGACCAATGGCGAGCTCATTGATGAGCTGGGCCAAGAAGAGGGCCTGCTCTCAGGTGACACCTTAGTGGCGGAAATCCAGACGCAAGGGCGCTCGCGCCGGGGGACGAAGTGGCTCACTTCCATTGGCACCAATATCATGCTCTCAATGGCCTTTAAATTCCCCAGCTTGCAGCATTTGCTCGGCTTTTCCTTAGCCATTGGCGTGGCCACAGTCACGGCCTTAGAGCAATTAGGGGTCAAGGACTTAAAGCTCAAGTGGCCGAACGATGTGGTGGCGCGCGACCAGAAACTTGCGGGCATCTTGATTGAGACGGTCCCAGCCCAAGGCTCCAGCGAGATCTTCGCCATTGTGGGGGTGGGACTTAATGTCCACCACTCCCAGAGCATCGATCGCTTGATCGACCGCCCGTACATCTGCTTGGACGACCTAGGCTATGAGCTAACGCGCAATGAAGTGTGTGTCAGCCTCGTCAATGAGATTCGCTATACCGCAAGCAATTTCAAACGCAGCGGCTTAGCGCCGTTTATCGACGCGTGGCTGCGCCATGATGCGCTGTTAGGTCGCGTAGTTGAGATCGAGATTTCCTCGCACCGGCGCGTCATGGGCCGGGTGTCGGGGGTCAACAACCTAGGCGAGCTCATCTTAGAGAGCAATAGCGGACGCACCGCGCTGCGCTCGGGCCACATCGTCTCGGTGCGCTCGTAGTAGCGCGGCCACCAAGGACCAAGTGCACCCCAAGTGCACCCCAAGTGCACCTCAAGCGCGCTCCCAGCGCACCCCAAACGTGTTCCAAGCGCGCTCCCGGCGCCTAAGCACAAAAGCACAAGTCTAAGCGCGCAAGCTTAGCTTAAGCGCCCAAGCCCTAGCCTAAAGCTCAAGCCCAGTCCGGCGCTCTGCGGGACTGGGCTTGGGCTTTATGGGGTGGCGTCGCTGCTAATTTTTGCTACTTTTTGAGGTAGATGCGGTCGACGCAGTGATCGGGGCCTTTGTGCAGGATCAAATTGGCGCGATTGCGGCACGGCAGGATGTTTTCGACCAAATTGTCGTGGTTGACCGCGCTCCAAATGGTGTTGGCGATGTTGATCGCGTCTTCCAGTGGAAGCTTGGCGTAGCGGTGGAAGTAGCTATTTGGATTGTTAAAGGTGCTCTCACGCAGCTTTAAAAAGCGCTCTAAGTACCACTGAATCAGGCATTCTTCCTCAGCATCGACGTAGATGGAGAAGTCGATGAAGTCGGAGATAAAGACCTTATTGCGAATGGTCGGGTAGTCTGCTCCATTTTGCAGGACATTGACGCCCTCCAAGATCAAGATGTCGGGGCGGTCGACGATGGTGTACTCGCCCGGGATGACGTCGTAGTAGAGGTGGGAGTAGACCGGGACCTTGAGGTTCGGCTCGCCATTTTTAAGCTTGTGTAAGAAGGTCATCAGGGCCTTGACGTCATAGGAGATAGGAAAGCCCTTTTTGGCCTCGATATGGCGCTCATGCAGAATCTGATTGGGATACAAGAAGCCATCGGTGGTGATGAGATCGACCTTAGGATTGGTGTCCCATGAAGAAATGAGGTGCTTGAGCAAATTAGCGGTCGTGGTCTTGCCGCAGGCGACCGAGCCGGAAATGGAGATGATAAAGGGGGCGCTCTCAATTGACTTGCCCAAGAACTGCTTTATCACGGTCGAGCGGTCATGGCGCGAGTGGACATACAGGTACAACAGGCGCGACAGTGGCAAGTAAATGTGCGAGACCTCTTGCAGCGAGATCTTGTCATTGAAGGCAAGGCAGCGTTGCAGCTCTTCCTCGGTCAAATTGACCTTATGCTTGTTATGGGCAAAGGTTGACCAAGTCTTGGCCTCAAACTCAAAAAAAGGGGTAATTGCATCATCTAGCATAAGATCCGCCCCCGACAGCATGACATCTTCTCCCATCGTCCCCGTAGGCCCTGACCTTGTGAGCACATACCACCTTGTGCCCCAATGGGTCATCAAGCTCATCTTACCTGATCGTTTCAGAAAATGGCATGGCTGTGTGCGCCGTGCGCCCAAGCTTGGCCCTGAGGGCGTCGTGTTCAGTGCAGAGCCCAGCTGTGCCATGCGGCGGCGCGGCCGACCAAAGTCCGGGCGGGCGCGCGTAAATTGTTTACAATGGCAAGTGCCCTCCGCACGGGAGGAGAGAGAGTTTGCCACCAAGGTGGTAAGAGGCTAGGGCACGTGCCATGGCGATTGGTTTGGGGCTTAGAGCATGACGCAAAGCATTTTTGAGCAGCACGACATCTTAGATCAGCTCTTTGAGGAGCTAAAGCGCATATATCTCACCGGTCAAGCGCCGCGCTTTGATAAGTTGCGTCAGATTGCGCCGACGCTCACCTACGCTGAATACGAAGTGGTGATCGAGCGCTTTGTGGGCTATGTGCGCGGCCATGAGTGGCAGCAGTACAAGGAGCACGAGGATAAGCTCAAGTCCGCCCAGCCCACTTGGCCGCAAGACTTGTGCGCCGATGCCCTCAGTTTTGAGCAAGAGTTTGCCCGCAATTTAGGCAAATTCCTGCAAGAGCGCGAACGCAAAATGGCTCAGGCCATGGACACGCGGGTGCGCGAGCTGGAGCTCATCACCCAAGATTTGCAAGCGCAGCTGCAAGAGAGCAATGCACGCAAGCTGGAATACCAAGATGAGCTCAGTCGTGCCAACGCCATCATTGAGCGCTTAAAGGCGATCTACAACACCCAGCGCACCTTTATGAGCCAGAGCGCGCATGACAGCGCCGCTTTAGAGTTCATTGAGCAAGCGCTCACGGCCGATCTCACCGGCTTAAGCCCCGAGCTTAAGGCTTTAAGCGCCAGCCTCACGCCCGAGAGCAAGGCGACGCTGCAGCGCATCGTGCAAGTAGCGCGGCAGCAAAGTGCCGTCGCAAGCGCCCGCACTCCAGCGCTGCCTGAGCTCGACGCGATCTTGGGCGCGATTAAGGTTCCGACCACCCCGAAGG
>DXIF01000114.1 GCA_019113025.1 Candidatus Anaerobiospirillum stercoravium
GGAGATGGCGGGGGCGGCGGCGCGCTGAGCTCAGAGGTGGGAGCGCTAGGCGCTAAAGGTCTTGTTCTCAGCCACCGATGGTTCAGGTACTGAGGACGGGTCTAAGACATTGCGCTGGGCTTGGTTGTTAATGGCATTAATGCCTGAGCCTTGGTGGGCCGTAGGCTGTGCCACCGCGCTGCTAGCACTTGGAGTGCTGCTGTCAGCGCTTGCACCTTGAGGATTGCCCGGAACTATTGATTGAGCCGTGGTGCCCACACTGCCATTGGTAATAGCATTGGAGTTGGCATCATCCGGGCTTATGGTGCGGCTTTGCGGGGCAAGACCCTGCACGCTTACGCCGCCATTGGTGCCATTAGCTCCATTGCGGGCGGAGCCGGTACCGGCATCGGAATTGCCTTGAGCGCTGGTACCTTGGCTGGCGCTACCTTGAGCGGTGGCGTTAGTGCCTTGAGCATCGGAGCGGGCAGCAGCGTTACTATTATTGGTGCCGCCTTGAGCTTCTTCTTGCTTTTCTTGAGCGAGCTCTTGGCGCGCCTCAGCTTCCTTTTGGCTGGCCTCAGCGTAGACTTGGCGATCTTGTGATGATGGCTGAGCTGGAGCCATAGCGGCGCGCTTGACCACCTGCATCTTTTCAATGGTGTCTTGCGGATCGTCTTCCTTACCTACGTCGATGCTGACCTCACCGTCGGTGATGTAGCGCTTGCCGTCAGGACCAGTCTCATAGGTGTACGAAGGGGAAGCTGCGTACTGACCACCGGCGCTCTTATGGGCGTTTTCGTGGGTGCGGACCTCGCTGTCACGAGCCTTCATGTCCTCGACTTCGGCTTGCTCTTCCTCGGTCAGCTCCTGACCATCCAGCCCCTTAGCGCTGGTGGCACTCGGGTTAGACTGCTCAGACTTGCTTGCCTCGTCCGTGCCTTGGGCCTGAGTAGTGCCCGCCGGGGTGACTAAGCCTGAGCTTGCGGCTGGATCTTGCGTGCCAGCAGCATTTGAGGTGGTCGTCGTGGCGACTGGGCTGACGCTGCGGGCGGCCGGTTCAGTGCTAGTACTGGTCGGCTGGATGGTTGCCTGCTGGGCAGTTGCCTGTTGGGCTTGGCCGCTCACCGACGGGTCGGTGCCGGTAATGGCGCGATAGGCCTCAGCGGCGCTGGTGTCGGTGATGTCATCTGCGGTGGTGGTGACCGCTTGCGCCCCATCAATGGCCTCAGCGCCCTGACGGCCGTAGGCGATGTAGGCTTGCAGGGCGACATTGCGCTGGTGGGCGAACATGTCGTTTTGGTGGTCGTCGTATTGGGCCTTGGAGGTTGCAAGGTCGACCAAGTTGTCTTGGCTTTGGCCCGCGACGCGCGTGGACTTGTTAACATCGCCCACATTTTGTTGTGGGGTAAAACGACCGGAGTTGATGACTCCAACGTTTTGTTGCAGATTATTAATTGAGTTGACGACAGCCATAATTCCATCTCCCTGAGCTGTGGCCCTGAAACCGCGGATCAACTTATTTACTGCTGATTCATCGCTGATTGTCAGCTGAGGTGCTAAGTGCCGCGTGGACTAGCATGAGCGACTAACACCAGCTTAGAGGCTAATGCCCCCATTAGATGCCACCCATTAGACCATATCTATCTTATCGGCGGCTTAGGTCTATTCTGAAGACCGTACCCGCGACGGATGCGGCGCAGCGCATTGCTTGAGCGTCCAAGCGATGCCCTGTACCAAGCGCGTCGGCACTTGGTCAAAGTGCCCGCCGGGATTGAGCTCGTAGGTGCAGGGGCAGCGGGTGCGATAGTACTCATAGGCCTGCGCGGTGGCACTGCCTACGCTGCGAAATAGGCGTGGCCCCTTGCTCGGCTCCTTGGCCCCTAAGGACAGGTAGACGCTGTGTACGGTGGCCTCAGGGGGCAGGGTGAGGGCAGTTCCGGCCTCAGGATACCAAAGCGATCCCGAACACGAGATCGCACGGGTAAAGGGGCAATTAGGCTGGGTCAGCGCCCACAAGGCAAAGAGCCCCGCCAGCGAATAGCCGACTAAGATGAGTTCGCCCGTATGGGGCAGCTGAACTTTGAGGTTCGGGAGGATGGTGGTGGTGAGGGTGTGGTAGTACGCCAGCGCGTGGGCGTTTGCAAAGCGTGCTCCCAGCTCAGGACGGGGGTAGGGTAACAATTCGGCCTCGCTGACGCCGCTTACGGCCGCAAGGTGGCACTCTAAGCCTCGCGCCTGAAGCGCTTGCTTAATAGCCTGCGCATCTTCTAAGTAATGGCCCACGACTAAGGGCGCGGTGGGGAGCACACTGGGCGCAAGTGCTATTGCGTAGGGACCAAAATGGAGGTCCATGCTTTTACCTCCGAGAAATAGTAACAAGGCTAGAGCCTGACGGCTCTAGCCTTGAGTGAGTAGGCGCGGGGCAGTTGCCCCGCGCGGCCTAGGCGGGCGCCCTTTAGGCGGCTTTAGTGCACCTAAGGGCCACTTGGCCTTAATGCGAGCGCTCGGTGGTGTCGACCACCTTGGCCTTGGCAAGGCTCGACTTGACCGCCTCCGCGTCTTGGGCCCGTAAGGTGACCGCCATGGCACTATTGTCTTGGGTCGCCTTAATCTTCTTGGCTTGCGCCTTGGCGCCCACCAGATCTTGCACTGTGGTGCCCTTAGGAT
>DXIF01000115.1 GCA_019113025.1 Candidatus Anaerobiospirillum stercoravium
CGTAGGCGCGCTTGAAGATGGCGCGATACTGCGCCAGTAAGAAGTTTAATGCGTTGTTTGAAAGTTTCACTGAAGTGAAGTTTTCGCGTAAATAAGGCAGGAGAGCTCGCTTCGGGCTTTGACTTGTTCGCGCTCAAAGGATGTTCCTAGCGCCCACCTCGCTGCAACCTTCTGCGCCGCCCACTTTTCCTTGCAGCCACCGCAAACTATGGCCGCAATTCCCTGACACCGCCTCACGCCCGCTGCGCTCAGCTTAAGCTCTAAAGCTTTTTTGGCGCCTGAGCACAGGCTGCCCACGCTTGTTTGCTGAGCGTTGATCAGGTCTCGATCAAGCCTTGCTTAATCGTTGCTCGCGCGTGTGCCCACGCTGCGTTGGTTGAGCGCAGGCGCAGTCTTGAGCGCGTGATTGATCAATTGATCAAGAAGCATCGGGAGAGTGTTTGGGTGAGGGGAGAGTAGGGGAGAGGCACAAAGGTCGTGCGTCGCGGCGCCGCGCGCATTTTGCGCGTGGCGCCGCTTACGGCAGGCGCAAACGTGCTAAGTCGCGTCACGTCGTACGCAACCCAGCACGGGCCTTTCCAGTGAGGTTGACGGCACTAAGTCTACGTCTTGGTGCCATAGCAGCTTACCTGTTTAGTCCTTTGGTATCTCCCGCGGCGGTCGAGTGGGCACACAGCTTTTGCTGCGCGGCCACGGCCGCCCGCAGGCGGTAAGCCGTTATCCTTTGGTAATCCTTTGGTCTGAGGGTTCTGGGCAGAATTGAGCGCGCAACCATGAGGTACTGGATACCATGCGCGCCCACCTACCAAAGAAACCTGTGGCCTCATGCCCTTCTTTTGGTATGGCCTCCCAGTAAATTGTCCAGTGATGGGGGGCGATTGGGCTTGAGGCGGCGCAGCTGGGCCGGTTGAGTTGATCTTTTGGTATTGGGGCCTGCTGCGGTCAATCAAGTCAAAATCAGCAGATCGTGCTGACTGTCTGGGGAAGCGAGCTCGTTGCACCGTCCGAGTTTGGCTCCAACCAAATGGTGGGCTGGTCTCGGCATCAAGCACGCGTAAAAAGGCGCGTATTGAATCTGGCGCAATGTGAGCACGAATCAGACGTGAGTTTGCGCCTTCTTGCTCTGCAAGAAGAAGAAGAAGAGCCCGCCCACTATAAGCTTTTGCCCCTCTATGAGGGGTATTTAGAGCATCCCAAAAAGAGGCGCCCAAAAGCGCTGATAGCAACGCGGCCCTCTCGCTCCTGAAGGTACTTGAGCTTGCACAAGTCAGTTCATGAGTTTGGTCCCGCCTGAAGTCTATGGAGCGCAGCGCCTGGCGCGCAGCACCGTTGTGGTGTTGCCGTTGTGGCTGCCTTGGCGTGAAATTGTTCTGGTTTTGTTCATGTATTTTCTCAAATTCTTTTGCAGGCTGTTAAAAAGCGCCAACCTCCGGGTGGCGGTTGACGCTAATTGGGGCTGACCGGGCGGACTGGGGCCGCCCGGTTGCAGCTTAGGCGCCCGCTCCCAGATGGGAACGGGCGCTTACCCCACTTCATGGGGTTCCTGGGTACCGTTAGGTACTAGTGGCAGGAGTTCGTTTGGTCTTAGAAGACGTAGCGAGCGTTAGCGTTGAGGCCAAACTCGTCGGCATTGCTCGAGCCGGTGTAGCCGACGTTCAGACCAAAGGAGATGCTCTCTTGGTACTGCGCGTCGATACCTAAGCTGGCGCCATAGGTGAAGCTGTCCATCACCTCCGAGGTTAAGGCGATGCTCTCGACACCCACAAAGGTGGTGTTGGTGTCGAGCTCGTCGTCACCGGCGTTGGCGGTTAAGTTAAGGTCAAAGACCGGCTTAACCAGCCAGTTGCCCATGCTCATCTCCTTGGAGAAGGTGACCCCAAATGGGATCGAGAAGACCGACATATTGTCCGCATCGGTTGCCGCTACGGTGTAACCATTGAAGCGGGCCTCATAGGAGTCCATATCTAAATTGGTGTAACGCAGACCAACGTGTGGCACGATGTCGACGTATGGGGTAGCAAAGAGGTACTCACCGCGTACGCCCACCGATACCGTCTGGGTGTCGGTATCAGCGGTTAAGGTGCCTACACCGTGGTAGTTAACAGCCTGCTCTAAGTCGTTGGAGACCTGAGTGAAGCCCGCGTCGGCGGTCAGCGCGAAGTTACCAAAGGTAACACCGGCGTAGAGGGTGAAGCCGTAGTAGTCGAAGTCGTTGCTGACGCTCTCACCCATGCCTTGACCCTCGGCATCACCCGAGCCTACGTTGAACATGGCACCAACGCGGACGCCCGACTCGGTAGTGAAATCAGCACCTAAGGCTAAGCCATAAAGGTCGATATCAGCACCGTAGTTGACGCCTTCAGCCTCAAAGCCATCGGAGTCATGGTTCTTGTAGACTGGGCTTAACCATAAGCCGCCACCTTGACCATTGTTCGAGGCGATTAAGGCCGAGTTTGGATTGGCCATGCCTAAACGCTCGGAGACCGCATCAGTCGAGGTCTGCTGGGCCATTAAGGTTGCCTGAACTGCACCGGCGTAAACGGCCATGCGGGCAGTACGCTCGATGTCAGCACCACCGTTGTGGGCGTTCATGGCACCGATGTAGTAGACACCAGCATCGCTTGAGTCATAGGCGCCGTTGGTATTGCCAATGACGTCTAAGGTCATGTCGCGTACTGGATTCGACTGGTTGTAGAGCTGATCTGCGGCACCTTGCGCCAATTTAAAGGTGATGGTGCCATCGTTGTTGATATCCTCACCTTCCAGCAAGCCACCAGCTGCCGTAATGTCAGCATCGTTCAGGTCATAGGTCTCGGTTACACCGCCTGCTACGTTAGCAACGTTAACCGAATCGCCGCCTAAGATGTCAGCGCTGTCGAAGATGATCTGAGCGCCCGACTCCGCGGTGACTGAAACGCTACCAGTAGTGGCACCAAACTCAAAGATCGCTTGGCTTGGGTCGTTGACTAAGGTATCGGTGAAGCTCTCCGAGATGACTAAGGCCGAGCCATTACGTAAGGTGACCGAACCTGAAGAGGAGGTGGTCAAGCCATTTAGCTCGGATGACAAATCAGCGCTGAGCTTGGTCTTATCAACCAGTACGTGCTCTTGCTCGGCTACGGCTAAGGTGTCGTCTAAGTACAGCACCGCACCAATCCCATTTTGATCGAGCTTGCCGCCATTGAGTAAGCCTAAGCGGATTAAGGACTCGCGGGCCTCAACGTTCGTGGTACCAAATACACCCACTGAGTTTTGACCCACGCCGATGCTACCACTGACGTCGATGGTGTCGTCACCTGGGTTGTTGGTATTGGCAGATTGAGCACCGGTGACCACAACAAAGGACGAGTTTGCGCTCCAAGGTGGGTCGATTAAGAGCATGCCGCCGTTTAAGTCTAAGGTCTCGACCTCGACATAACCGGTGCTGGTGGCATCGCCTACGGTCAGGTTATTACCAGCATCTATGCTGATGGAGTTGGCGTAGACCGAGCCGGTAACGTCCATTTTACCCGACGAGGTGATGTCACCTGCGTATAAGCCACCAGCGATGGTAGCACCCGAGGTGCCAATGGTGACGTCACCTGAGCCCTGAGCCACGTTTAAGATGCCGTCGACGTTGAGCTTCTCATTGGCAGTGACTGCGCCCGTGGTGTTGACGGTACCAGTGCCGATATCAACAGTATCGAGGCTGATGGAGCCTTGGACGTTGAGGCCGGCGCCCGTACCGGTTAACTTAGCCGAGGTACCGGTTGCGCTATTTGCCTCAGTGATATCGCCTACGGTGCCCGAGCCGGTGAGGTTTACTGCACTATCGGAGTTGACGGTAACGCCCTTGACAGTTTGCAGGCCCGTAGTTGCGTCCTCGCTGTAAACGAAGTTGCCGCCGTTGTTGGTCATGATTAAGGAGCCACTGACATTAAGCGCGGTGTCACTACCGGTGAGCTTAACTGCGGCGGCGTTGTTACCTAAGTTAATGCCGCTACCATTGGTGTTGTCATCAACCGTAACCGTGACTTGGCCATCGACGCCGTTAACGCCTTGGACGTTGTTGATACCAGCGTTCACTAAGTCCGAGTAGTTGACCTCGCCGTTATCAATATCAGTTTGCAGCTCACTGTCTACCTCAATGGTCAGGCCAGAGCCGAAGTTAAAGGCACCCTTAGTCGCGTTGCTAACTAAGCCCTTCTTTAAGTCAGCTAACTCCGCGGTGGTTAGCTTTTTGACGCCAGCTTGAGTCAGGTCAAGGCTTAAAGTACCGCCTGCGTTTAAGGTGACCTTAGAGGCAGTCCAATTGTCGGTAATGACGTCGCCGCTGGCGTTGACGACATTGTCGACTGCGTCCCCTTTGATGGCTAAGGTACCGCCGTTATTGATGGCAATCGATGCCGTGGTGAGCTTGATATCGTTGACGGCCGTGCCTGCGCTGTTCTTATCATCGGGGTTGCCATCACCGGTAAAGGTTAAGGTACCGTTGACGTTGATTGAGCCGGTAGCACTTTTCTGCCCGCCTAATAAGCGGCCGACGGTGACGTTAGCTGCAGTGTCGACATTAATCTCGCCTGCGGTTTCGATTTGCATTAAGCTGATATTCTCAACCGTGCCACCGAGGTTGACCGTACCCGAGGTATTTACGGCTAAGCGTGCCCCACCAAAATCCCAGCTACCATCAACGTTGATGGTTGAAGTGCCTGAGGCCTTAGAGGAACCAGCGTCATAGCCAGCATAGACGCGATCAACATTGATCAGCTGGCCTTGAGTCGAGCCATCGTTGACCAAGTTTAAGGTCGCGGTGGTATTTTGATCTTGGGCGATGACGTAGATGCGATGATCTGGATCTGCTTTGCTTGAGCCCGAACCATCGAGCAGGGTGACGCGATCGCTGACGCTGATGGTGCCTTGCTTAATCGCAAAAGCATAATCTTTTGCGGCTACTCCGCTGTGAGTTGCGGTCTTAGCCGTCAGTTCTTTTACGTTAAGTGCGAGGTTTGCGCTGTCGTAGACTGCGCTTACTTGAACCTTATCTTGAGTCCATGTGTTGTTGCCCAATGCGACCAGAGAGCCGCTCGTTGAGCCATCAGTATCGCTCAGCTTCAGCGCGCTCAGGTCAAATACGGTATCGCCCGTAACAACGACGTCGGCACCAGCGGCCAGCTTTAAGCTACCCTGAGCATCAGCGTCGCCAGAGGCAAAGAGGTCTGCTACCGTAGCGCTATCGAGGCTCATGGTATCGCCACTAAAATTGACGGTACCGACATTGGTGAGCTCAGCCCCATTAAAGGTGGTGTCGCCATGGAGGGTTAAAGTGCCCTGATTGTCGACGCTAGTACCAGTGCTAAAGGTAATATCTGAGGTCGTGGATGCGCTGGCTGAGTTGAAGACCGTGATCTTACCTAAGGCTAACTCGCCGTCCTCAGCAATAGTGACATCAGTACCTTGGAAGTTGAGCTCTGGGCCAAAGATACCGCCATTACCGGTGACCTTAAGCTCGCCAGCGTTGAAGTTGGCAACACGGTTATCACCGACCGAGAGGTAGATTAAGGCGGTGTCGGTACCTGAGGCGTAGTCTTGGTCTTCACCGTTCATGGTGATCGTACCGCCGTTCATCTCGATGTTATTGGCCGATAAGGTCGAGCCTGAGTTCATGGTGATCTCAGGGCCCGTGCCGTCAGATGAACCGATGGTCATGACACCTGTGCCTTCACTATCGTACCCGGCTTGGATGGCAGTGTTGAAATTACTGCCAGAGCCAGCGCCACCAAAACTGGTGCCTAAGGTAATCTTACCGTCGAGCAGATTAACCCTCTTAAACTGAACCGAGGTCTTGGTTAAGGAAACAGTGGCATCGCCTTTGACGGTGAAAATCGAGGTGCCGTCACCAATGTTTGCTTGGTCTTCTTGCTCGTTCCAACCTAAGACACCATAGCCGTTATTGCCGATTGGGGATTTTTGACTGTTGTCGATGGTGAGGCTACCGCCATCGACCGTTAACTTATTAGTACACAGCGGTTCGCTGTTGCCCGTTGTTGCGTTGTTGCTCAGCGAAGCGCCGGCGCCGATGGTTAAGGAGTTGACTATTTTGTTTGAAAAATCTCCTGAGACGGTGCCCGAGATGGTGATGTCGTTTTCGATCGTCCAGTCATCAAAGCTTGCGCCGCTGGTAGTAATGTCCGCAGCTTGAGCTTGGCCCATAGCTAAGGCGGCGGTCAGCATGATGGCTGGGGCAATGCCCTTGGCGTAGGCGCGCTTGAAGATGGCGCGATACTGCGCCAGTAAGAAGTTAAGAGCGTTGTTAGAAAGCTTCACTTCAGTTCCAACAAAGGTAAAAACACGGTTTGAGCTCTTCTTGGATCTTTGTCTTGGCGCGAGGGGTCAGGTTGGAGCCAGCAAGCGCTAAGCTCAGAGGCTCTGCCCTAGACTTGCCCATCCCAACCCGCGCCCCAGTACATAGCTATCCGCCATTACGCTTGCCCCATTGTCCTCTGGTTTTGGGGACTACCCTTCATGAGACTACACTTACCGCGCGCGCCTTATGCTTCAGCTTTTCTTTGCACCTGCTTGCCTTGGTGCCTAAGGCGCTTGAGAGTTCGCCTAGAGCCCGGTACGCGGAGTACAGCTGTTAGGATTAGTGTGCGCGGGAAAGCGTGCTTATTGGGCGTTTGGGAGGTATTGGGGAGGAGGGGATCTCGCTGCGCGTCGCGGCTTCCTGCCGCGGGGGCGCTGGGAGTTTGGGTTTCGGGTTGTTTGGACGGATTGATCAAGTGATCATCGGTCGGTTGGGCTGCGGCCTGATGCTGTTTGCAGCATCAGGGGCCGGGCTTGAGCGCGGGAGAGGCCCGCGCCGCTTGCTTGGTGGGCCCGTGGTCGGCCCATGGTAGGGGGCCCTTGGCTAAAATTGGCCGCGCCTTTTTAGGCACTGGATACCAAGCGCGGCCACACCAAAGGAAAATTAAATCGTCAGGCGCAAGCACGCCAAACTCCCGCAAGGTCAACCTTGCAGGTGCTGTCACCAAGGTGAGAGTCACGTGCGGGAAGAAGGGAGCTGGGGTGAGCGCGTGCAAACTGCCAAGTCAAAGCAGCAGATGGTGCGGTCTGTCTGGGGGAAGAGAGCTCGTTGCGCAGTTGTGGTGTGCACCAAAGCGGTGCTGCAAATTCGGAAAATGATACGCGTAAAAAGGCGCGCATTGAATTTGGCGCAATGTGAGCACGAATCAGACGTGTGTTTGCGCCTTCTTGCTCTGCAAGAAGAAGAAGAAAAGCCCGCCCACTATAAGCTTTTTCCCCTCTATGAGGGGTATTTAGAGGTTCGAAAATCGACCCCCGAAAAAGTGCCCATAGCACAGGGCTTCCGCACCCTGAGCGTTATTGGCGCTTGTTCCTGTCACTTCGAAAGTGGTGCTCCATTTTGATGCAAAAACGCTTTACTTGGGATGATATTTGCGAATTATGGTGCCACTACCGACGATGCTTTTTACTGCCCGTGGGGGCAGAGTTCTACTGCGCTCTGGCGTGTTGTTGGGGGTGATTTGGGCGTGGTGCCCCTTTATGACGCCTAACTGGTACAGGCGCCATGGTTCGTGGCCACCATACTGCTACGACACCTTGGGATTCATACTTCTCGACTTGCGGACGGTGCTCGCAGGCTGCTCTGTGGCTTCTGGGCTTGCGGTGAGGTTGTTGTGCCTTGGTGGTTTGCTTGGGTTGTGGCTTAGTCGCCCAGTTTGAGCGCGGGGGAGTGAGCGCGTTGAGGTTAGGTGCTGACAACTCTGGGGGCAAGGTCGCCCTTTGCGGGGGATTACGTTTGATTGCGTGGCATGTTTTGGTAGCTCGCTCGCAATTTTGCAAATGGGATATGGATGGATGCACCTTGAGCGATGTAGTCTTATGAACTGAGTCAGTTACTCAAAATGATTGTCACTATTCGCTTAAACGTGATATTAGTGATTTTGCTTTAATGTTGATTTGTGAATAAGGAGTTAGCTATGGCTGATATTCAAAATGAAACCGAAGATAAGGCTCAAGATGTTAATAGCAAAGTTGATGTTAAAGATCAAGTGGTTGTGAGCAAGGCCGGTACTGCACAGAAGGGGGAGGCTGAAGCTGAGTTTAAGTCAACTATAGCAGATTTGCCTTGGACTTCAGATCAAACTGATTTGCTTGGTATGGAAGTATATCGAAATGCTGTAATTGATTATATTAGCCGATCTGATACTCCTTTCTCTATTGCATTGGTAGGCGAATGGGGGTGTGGTAAAACTTCGATCATGAATGCAATATATGATTCATTATGCAAATACAACCATCCTCCGTATTATGGAATTTGGATCAACACCTGGCAATTCTCGTTAATGACACAGCCGCAGCAGGCTATAATAAGCATGCTTCAATCAATGGTAGATCAGATTGCAGGCCTAAAGCCATGCAAGGAAACTGATGAGCGTCGTAGCAATATAAATAAGTTGTTAGTATGCTTGTTAATAGCTGGACTCAAGTTAACGTATAAAGTTGTTGATGTAAAAGCAACCGGCGGAATGCTTTCTCAGATTGGACTCGATGCTAACACTGTGATTGATACTGCTGTTGATGAAATCCGTAAAATTGATGATGATAAATCAGATGATGTTACTAATGATAAAGATGCTCAAGAGACGACTGATTCTATTGTTAAGAAACTTAAAACTGAAATCAGTTGCTTGATTCATGACGTGCTAATTTTTAATAACAAATGCACGGTGTGTAATGATTGTAATTGTGAGTATAAAGCGTCATCTGAAATGATGCCATACAATGGTGAGAAAAAGGGTTTTGTATTCTTTATTGATGATCTTGATCGTATTCCGCCAGTTCTGTCGATAGATGTTATAGAGGTCTTTAAGAATATTTTTGATATCGAAAAATGTATCTTCGTTGTTGCTGTAGATCATCATCGACTTGAGAGAGGGCTTGAATCTAAATTTGGTCCACGTAATATTCAAAACGATTACGAGTATGTTCGCTATCTTGATAAGATTTTTCAAATCATGATTCCGATTCGTATTGATTTTTATGATACGGAGTTGTTAATTGAGAAGATGATTAAGATTGCTGGCTTTGATGATGAGGATAAGTTATCTAAAGATGAGTTAAAGGAACTTGATTTTATTTTAAGGCAATCAGTTGGGGGGAATCCTCGTAGTATCAAGAATTTCTTTAACAA
The DNA here is from genome assembly GCA_019113025.1 of Candidatus Anaerobiospirillum stercoravium. Lineage (GTDB taxonomy): Bacteria > Pseudomonadota > Gammaproteobacteria > Enterobacterales > Succinivibrionaceae > Anaerobiospirillum > Anaerobiospirillum stercoravium. The sequence goes on from DXIF01000115.1 coordinate 9,194, forward strand.
GTTGTCACTTGCTTGCACGTTATCAAAGCACGTAGATCAATATGTTCTAGATCATTTTGGTTCAAAGCAAGAGCGCTCTAAGCTAAATGAATTAAGTGTAAAGAATAGGAAGAAGCTTCGTTTTATTTTTATTGCACTTGGGATGTCATATCCAGAAATTTATGGACTAATTGAGCTTAGACCTTATTTTAGGGGATGGGATTCCGAGTTTGTCTATCAAATTCTTGTGAACAATTTGGTAAATTTGAATGATGCGGATAAAATAATTTCATTAACTAATAATGAATTGCGCGAACCATGGGAGTTGGCTTTATTTCAGATATGCTTCCTAGCACCCCGTCTACGTTGTAATTTTGTTAAAATCTTAAACATTCTAAGAAAAATCGATGAGATTTTTAAGACGGCAAGAGGCCCTCAAGATAATTACGAAGATATAATTTCAGAATTGTTTGGCATTTGTAATACAGACGGTGGCGTTAGTAAGTCTATGATTGCTTTTATGAAATCATGCGCTCTATAAGATGAAGCTTCTCCGTGCTAAGGTTTTTTAGCGCTATTACATTATTACAGCGTTAGCAGCTCGTCTAAGGTCACCCGAATCGTTGGCGCTGGATGCTCTAGCCGATAGCGCACAATGGCAATTAAGTCGCTATCATCGTCATCAACATCGTCGGCCGCGTCGTCATTGTAATAGTCGTGCTCATCCAGCTTCGCGCTATTACTATTATCAGCAATTACCTCGGGCGCGCTGAGCTCTTGCGCGGCGCGTGCTGCTTCTGCGCTTGGTTTTGCTGGCTCAGATTGCTCAGCTTGCTTAGCTTGTGTCAGGCTAAGGCTTGCGCCCTTGGGTTCCTGTTCCGGCTGGTGGGCGTTGTCTTGTGGTTTGATTTGGGCGTTGGGGTTCATCTGATTCTCCTCTGGGGCTATGGGCACAGCGTGTGGCCTTGGTGCTTAAGGCGGCGTGCGCTGCCCTAATAAAACTTCATTATCGTCGGTTGGCCGCGGCGGCGCCGCGCGTGCTTGCGCGGGATGGCCTCTGTGGGGCTCCGCCCTTTCCGGCGGGGCTCACCTGCCTGTAAGCCGCTTTTAAGCCGTCTTTAACCGCCCTCGGTCTGAGGCTGCTGCGGGCTAAGGCCTTGATATTGCTGATATATAGAAGCTTTTCAGCTTGTTTTGTGGCTGGATGGTGATGCGCGCTCTAGCTCTGTTACAGTAGCTGCGTTACGGTAGGTGCAGCGAGTTGAGGCGGGAGAGGCTCGGGGCGGACATGATGCGCATCTCGGTGACCTCGAGGCTTTGCTTGCCGGGGTCGGGGAGGTACTTGCGGCACAGGTACAGGATGATGGCGCTGGTGGCCGCGCAGATGACAAAAAAGCCGGTGATGCCGAAATTGTGCAAGAGCGGCATGCAGCTTTGCAAGCCGAATAAGATGCCAAAGCTGTGCGCTAGCACGATCGCCGCGACCCCAAACTCTCGACCTCGGATCGGCATCAAATCGCAGGCGATGCCCAGGTAGGTCACAAAGGAGCCAATGGCGCCGGCAAGATAGAGCATCACCGTGCCCGTGATGAGCCAGCGCTGGATGAAGCCATCTTGAAATAGCGTGATGATCGCCGCGGCGATGAGGCAGCCTAGGCTTACCGTAAATGAGGATAGGACTAGGGTTCTGCGCGGGATAAAGTGCACCAGCCACGCGTGGATCACGAGGCTGACAAAGCACGCGCCGTAGGTGCAATAGACTACGATATTGTTGTCGAGGATGTAGCTGGGCTCCGGGCCTGCCGTAATCACCACAATCGACATGCTGCCTAAGAGCAGGCTCGGGATAATGGTGACCCCGGCGATATTGCACATAAAGGTGATGAGGCAGATGAAAAAGAGCAGTCGGCGGTAGGTGGTGTTTTGTAAAAAGAATTCAATGCCGCGGGTCTCGCCACGGCAGCATTCGTTGATCTCGGCTAGCTCTCGTGCCGCCATGCCCATGTCATGCCGCAATTGGAATAGTACCGCTAAAGCCGCGTCGGTTGAGCCCGAGAGTGCGAGGTAGCGCGGGGACTCCGGGAGCTTTACTAGGACTAAGGAGATGCCAATGATGGTCAGGGTAAAGAGGCTGGAAAATACTATGAGCGGCAAGTAGTCGACGTTGATGAGCGAGAACAGCGAGGTGAGGGCGCCGGCGCAGGCACAGGTCGGCAGCGCGGCAAAGGCCAGGGGCCGGTAGCTGGGGAGCGTAATCTCGCTGATGTAAAGTAGGGCCGCAATAAAGTAGAGGCCAAAGGAAAAGCCAATCGCGAGCTCTGAGGTCAAGAGCACCGAGAAATTGGGAGCCACCAAGGAGGCGAGGGCCGCAAGATCGCCCACCGTGACGCTAGCCACTAGCGTGATTTTGCGTCCCGACCCATAGGTGACGTGGCCTGCCACAAAGACCCCAAAGATAAAACCTAGGATGTAGGTGCCCAGCAAGATATCGGACTTGGTCTCGGCCAGAATTAAAAACTCGGTGCCGTGCTCGACGCTGATGAAAATTGTGCCCAAATCGTAGCCAAAGATTAAGCCTAGGGCCGCGACTAAGAGCGCATAGCCTAATGGCCATAAAGAGGTATCACCAGAGGCAGAACGCTGTTGGGGCATGATTTTGACCTCGCTTACTGCGACAAATTGGGGCTTTGGCCCCATGGGCGTGACCATCTTATGCC
>DXIF01000116.1 GCA_019113025.1 Candidatus Anaerobiospirillum stercoravium
GTAGTGCGGGATTCGAACCCGCGACCTCTTGCTCCCGAAGCAAACGCGCTACCTGCCTGCGCTAACTACCGACGCGGCGCTTATTGTACACCTTTAACGCATGATTAACACATTGCACCAAAATAAAGCAAAATGGATGCAGCCCGCTGAGGGCGCGGCCTTGAGCACTCGCAGCACCGAGGGCAAGCTCTAAGGTTCCCCGCGGCGCTCCCCACATCGCCTCTTGGCTCCAGCACACGGCCGTGCGCCCCGGAAACGGGGCGCGGGGCGGCGTTACGCTGCAGGGACGGCGTTATGCTGCTTGGTCAGCGCTATTGCGCCCCAAGAGCTTGTTCTTAAGCGGCTTGCCATAGTACCAAGCGTAGAAGCCTAAGATCATGAGCAAGATGCCGCCTAAGGACAGGCCGTAGCGCCATGGTGGTAGATCGGTTAAGTCTGAGCGTACCGCGTTGGAGCTGAAGTTGCCGACGCGGCAGCCGCGCGCGGTGCACTTGATCTCGCGCCCATAGGAACCGGCACTGTCCCAGATAAAGCGCGGCATACGTAAGGTGATGCCGTCGCGGACAAACTTGCTATTGCAGTTTTGCACAAAGTTAGTGATGAAGTTGAGCATCGCCTTAGGGTCGGCCCCTAAGCGGCGCATCTCATCGTAGCTGACGCCCGGCTCTATTACTAACTGGTAGTTACCAGCATTGAAGCGTCCGTTGTAGGAGAGCTCATCTAAGATATTGCCCTCGGAGTCGACGTCCACGCGTACTACCACCTCACTGCCAAAGTTGATATCGCCTAAGACGTAGGTGTGCGAGCTCTTGCCGTTGACATAATCGAGCACCGCCTGCGGCGCGACGTTTAAGCTGCCAATTTGGTTGATCGCCCCATCCTCGCCGCACAGGCTGAGCACGCCGGCCTTGACGTTGACGGTATTGGCCCGCACATTACCTAGGATGGTGCTCTTACCGGCAATGTGATTGAGGTTAAAGGCGTTACCGCTGATGTCGCCCGAGAGCACCACGCGCGACTTGCTATTGCCGATATAGTCAACCTCGGTGCTGTCGACTAAGTCGTCGGAGGCAAAGTGCGCCCCGTCAACAAAAAGCGGGCGATTGAACTCATCTAACATTACGCCCAGGTTGATATTGGTGGTGAGGTAGCGATCGATGATTTCGCTTGCGGTCAGCCCAGATAGGCCGCGCGAGCGATCTAACTGCACCTGGGCATCTAGCAGCTGCGAGTTCTTGCCATCGTGCGCCAATATGATCGCGCCCGTGCCGGAGGCAAGCGGCTTCCAGGTTGAGTAAATACCCCCCTTAACCTCAGCATCAGCGGTGATGTCGATGTTCTTAACCAAGGATGACTCGTCGATGTAAATCGCAGCTAAGTTGCCCTCGACTACGCCGTCGATCACCAAATCAGTCACCTGCGGGCCATTGAGCTCTGGGGTGAGCGGTACCGTGGCCGCCTCTTCCTTGGTGGCCACGCCCTGTAAGTAATCTACGGTGCGAACCCGGGCGTAGGAGCCGCGGTACTCGATTAAATCTGAGTAAATATTCGAGCCCATGTCGACCTTGATGCCAATGCCCTTAGCGCCTAAGGCTGCAATCGAGCCTGAGATATAGGCACGGTTGTTAGCACCATAGGTAAAACCAATGCCGACCGCGTTATCACCTGAGGTCACGATGCGCGACTGCTGAGTCTGGTAATAGAGGTTGTTGGAGCCATCAATGCGCACGCCTAAGGCGCCCGCACCCTTGGTATTGACGTTACCGGAGTGGATAACGTTGTTGTACGAGCCATATAAGTGCACCCCAATGCCTAGCGGCATGATAGCTGGGGTACGCTCACGATAGCTTTCGGTGGCGTGATCGTAGTAAGCATACGGGCTGCGTACCACGCGCGTGATGCGTTGCTGCGCCGAACCCATACTGTAGAGCGAAGTGCCAAAGAACTCGCGCGGCTCTAAGCGATAACCGAGGTCACTTAAGATCGCAAGCTCAGCCTCAGTTAAGAAGCCGTAATTCTTGTATTGATCGCGCGAGAGCAAGGTATTGCGCAGATCGATCAAGGGCCGCCCCAGCGCACTAAAGGTCACGGGCACCCCATAGAGCGCCCGATTAGCACTAGGGGCCGGGGCCACCAGCTCCGCACTTAAATTGCCATCGTCTTCCTCTTGCTGCGCGGCGCGCAAGGCCTCCTCTAAGGAATGGGCGCCATCGAGCACGAGATTGGCCACCGACTCATCGTCCGCGGCCGCTTCCTCCTCAGCTTGTCCCTCTTCTTTTAACTGATGCAGGTTGGAGGCAATGTCCGCCATCGGGGTGTTGAGATCAAGCGAGGCGCTGCGGTGTAAATCAAAGGTCGAGCCCTCATTACCCGGAGCTAATAAGTCATTGAGGTTAGCTCCCACAAAGTACAGCGGCGTCGAACCATCGGCACGCTTGCCAAAAGGAGCATTTAAATCACGGGCGAGGTTAAGTCCGGCCGACACAAAGTCCCCGCGGCTGGGCACATACAAATGCTTATCAAAGGAGTGCAGCGGGCGCCCAAAACTATGCGAGTCCACATCAAAGGAGCTATTGAGACCCACTAAGCGCAGGCCGGTCTCCAAGCCTTGCACAAAATAATTGGACTGCAAGACATTGGCGGTAATTTGGCGCGCGTCCCCCGCGTACACGCCCTCGCGCATCACCTCTGGAATCGGGGGCGATAACAGCACTAAGCCATTGTATTCATGCGGACTGGGACACTTGCCCTTTAAGTCCGCCTCGATATAGCCCATGCCCTGGCACGGGCCATCAGCGTAAACCAAATCGCGCACCACATTTAAATGGTGGACCGGACGATCGGTGGCCATATTCTGCAGCGAGGTGGCGCTGTCAGCGCCGCGCTCAGGGTAGAGCACGCCCTCGCCTAGGCCAATTTCAGCGCGTAGCGCCATGAGCGATTCCGGGCTCACCAGATAAAACGGCACATGGAAGTTGCTCGCCTGCGGCGTATACATATGCAGCAGATACGAGATGAAGCTTAAGCCCTTGTGCAGCTCATCGATGATGAGCGCTTGCTGGCGGGGTTGCTGATCCACTGGAGCCAGCATGCGCTGCTCCAAGGTAAAGGGCAGCTGCGCCAACAGCTGCGCTGAGCCATCTGAGGTCTCACTTAAGGCCGACACATGGAGCATGCGCTCCGGCCAGATATTGCCACTATTGTCAGTAGCGATATCAGCAAAGCTCGCGGCATTGATGCCCCCGCTGCCAAAGATGCGCGCTAAGAAACTAGGTTCCACCTGAGCCATGGGATCGGAGGCCGGGGCCGCTTCCTCGGTCGGCGCGGCCAACAGTCCCGGCGCGGTCTTGGCCTGATCGGCGGCAGCTTGTGCCATCGCCGCCAAGGTCGAGCTGACCTTCGCGCCGACCCCGCTGTTAGCATCAGCAGCTGCATCAGTATCTGTATCAGCAGCATCAGCGCTAGCCTCAGAGCGCGCTCCCTCAGCCTTGGCCCCCGCCGTCACCAAGCCCGGTGCTGTCTTCGCTTGGTCGGCTGCGACTTGCGCTACCGCCGCCAGCGCATTGCGCTCAGGGGCAGCGCCTTCCGGCGCCTCAGTAGCCAGTGCCGATCCGCCCCCGAGCCCGAGTCCTAGGAACAAGGCCCACGTGAGCGCGCGCGTCAGCGGCGCCAAGCGCCGTGCCGTCACCGGACAAGGCGCGGCGTTGCGCCAACTCACTGGGTAAGAGCACAGGTCGTGATGCTGAGTCATAAGCCAAACCTACAAACAACAAACTTTGGGGCTCATCATACCCCAACCCCCGCCATATGGCTAATTTACGGGCCCAGTGCCCCGCCTTAGGCTGGGCCACGTCGTCCCATGGCAGCACAGGCGCCCAGTAGCGGCGAACGCACCCTGTGACAGCGAAGACATCTTGTTGCAGCAAAGGTGCCCAGTGGCAGCGAAAGCGCCCTGTAGCGGCGAACGCGCCCTTAAGACCGACCGGCGGGCTTACCCCTGCCCCGATAGCAAGGCGGCCGCACAGGTCATCCCCGCACGGCCGCCGCGCTCAACACCATATGATCTACTGGTTAGAACTCAGGTGGGTTGAGCAAAACCACGCGCCCCGAGCGCTCGCTGAGCGCTTGGTGCAAAATGTCTTGGTTGACCTCAGGACGGGCAAAGAACTCCTGCTGCTCCTTGGTGAAGGTAAAGGGCAGGTTCTTGTCCAAGGTCTCAAACTCTTCTTCGTTCATCGATAGCGGCTGATGCACCTCAATATAGAGGTTACCGTCGGCATCTTCAGCGGTCTTAATCGGCTCGTTGATGAACTGAACCCGGGTGCCCACTGGGACATTGTTAAAGAGGTACTCAATGTCCTCATTGCGCAGACGCACACAGCCATGGCTGACGCGCAGACCAATGCCAAAGTCAGCATTGGTGCCATGAATGGCATAGAGACGGCCGATGTAGATCGCAAACAGGCCCATCGGGTTATCCGGGCCCGCCGGCCAGACCTTAGGCAAGGTCTCACCGCGCGCTGCGTACTCTTGGTGCATCTTTTGGGTTGGGGTCCAAGTTGGGTTGGCGCGCTTGCGCTCAACCTTGGTGACCCAATTAAGCGGAGTATCGGTGCCTAATTGACCAATGCCAATGGGCAAGACATCGACTTCATTGTCATGGTAGTAGTACAGGCGCATCTCTGGGGAGTTGACGATGATGCCCTTGCGCGGCGTGTCCGGCAATAAGAGGCGCCGTGGAATGATGAGATTGGTGCCCGCCATCGGCACAATCGGGTCAACGCCTGGATTGGCCTCAATCATATTGGACAGGCCCAGCTGATACTGAGCGGAGACATACTCGAGCGTCGTAGTACCACCGCGCTCGACCTGATAGGTGGTATCAGCGCCCACCACCACCGTGTGCTCATCAATGGGATAGGTCACGGCACTTGCGACCGCACAGACACTGAGCGCCAGCGCTGCGACCCCGACCGTGACGCCCCGGCTCAACCACTTAACCTTATCTGCGCTGCTTGCCGCTTGCATGATCCTACCTGCCTTTCACCTTTAGTAAGTACCAACACGCTCCGCCCACTCACCGGGCTTAAGTCTTATGCTCTGCAATTTAGCATTGAGCATGCGCCTTGACAACAGAGCGCCGCCCTCAGCCGCCCTGAGCGAGCAATGCACCAAAACAAAGCGCCAATTTACCAAAACGCACCACAATAACGCACCAATATTAACTAGCATGAACTAGCATTAAGGGGCATTAAGGAGCCCCCAGATCACGCCGTCGCTCCCGCACTTACAGGCTTTGCGGGGCGGCGTGCTCCATTTTTTACGATTTGGGACGGCGCCACCAAGCTGTCGGATCCGAGCGGGCACGTACTTTTACCCCCGACTTGAGGCCGATTGACCCGGTTCCTGAGCGGAAATCCGCCCGATCTTGCGCGCGGCGCTTACAAGTGCCTTATGATCGTGGCACAATATGACCTCGCGTCGCGGCGAGGATAACTTGGCTAAGCCGATTGCAGTTTATTGCTTAGTTTAGCCAAGTTAGCCATGCCGATCCGGCGCGCTCCGAGTCAGAGCCGCGCGCAGCAAGGTGCTGCCTAGCGCGAGTCTGCTGACTCTGTAATTTTAGTTTCTGATTTACCACCTTCTCGTTTGGGAGCACGTTATTTATGGCAACCAATCACGTTGCGTATAACCCTCAAGAGATCGAGGCCGAGGTGCAAAAGTACTGGGCCGATCACCAGACTTTCCACGCTAAGGCCGATCCGAACAAGGAAAAGTTCTACTGCTTAGTTATGCTGCCTTACCCGTCGGGCAAGCTGCACATGGGTCACGTACGCAACTACACCATTGGTGACGTGATTGCCCGCTACCAGCGCTTAAACGGCAAGAACGTGTTAAACCCAATCGGTTGGGATGCGTTCGGTCTGCCAGCTGAAAACGCCGCGCTGCAAAACCACGCGCAGCCTTCGGACTGGACCTACGCCAATATCGCTGACATGAAGCGTCAGCTCCACTTATTAGGCTTCTCCTACGACTGGGCCCGTGAGGTTGCCACCTGCCGCCCAGAGTACTACAAGTGGGAACAGCTCTTCTTTACCGAGCTCTACAAGAAGGGCTTAGTGTACAAGAAGGTCTCCTCAGCTAACTGGTGCCCACACTGCAACACCGTGCTGGCCAACGAGCAGGTCGTTGATGGCTGCTGCTGGCGCTGCGATAGCAAGGTTGAGATCCGCGAGATTCCACAGTGGTATCTGCGCATCACCAAGTACGCCGAAGAGCTGTTAAACGATATCGACAAGTTAGAGGGCTGGCCGGAGCGCGTCCGCACCATGCAGCGCAACTGGATCGGAAGATCCGAAGGTCTGTCCATCACCTTCAACATCGCCGATAGCGACGACAAGGTCGAGGTCTACACCACCCGCCCAGACACCTTTATGGGTGTTACCTATATGGCGGTAGCCGCTAACCACCCGATTGCCAAGAAGGCCTCGGAAAATAATCCAGAGCTCGCCGCCTTCTGCCAAGAGTGCCGCACCCAGAAGTTTGCTGAGGCCGACATTGCCACCATGGAAAAGAAGGGCATGCCAACCGGCGTTTATGCCATTCACCCATTGACCGGCAAGAAGGTGCCAATCGTAGTCGCCAACTTCGTGATCATGGACTACGGTACCGGCGCAGTGATGGCGGTACCGGCCCACGATGAGCGTGACTTTGAGTTTGCCACCAAGTATGGCCTTGAGATCAAGCAGGTTATCGCTCCAGCTGATGGCAGCCCAGTTGATTTAACCAAGGGCGCATATGTTGAGCATGGTGTCACCGTCAACTCCGGTGAGTTCGATGGCCTCGACTTCAAGGGCGCCTGGGAAGCCATTGCTCAGAAGTTAGAGAGCATGGGCATTGCCCACCGCTCGGTTAACTACCGTTTACGTGACTGGTGCATTTCCCGTCAGCGTTACTGGGGTGCCCCAATTCCAATGCTGACGGTGGAAGAGACCGGTGAAATTGTCCCAGAGCTGCCGGAGAATCTGCCGGTAACGCTGCCGGGCAACGTCACCATCGATGGTATCACCAGCCCACTGAAGACCGATCCTGAGTGGTACACCACCACCTATCAAGGCAAGAAGGCCATTCGTGAGACCGATACCTTCGACACCTTCATGGAGTCGTCGTGGTACTACGCTCGTTACTGCTGCCCACGCCTGGAGAGCGGCATGATCGACGAGGAGGCCAACTACTGGCTGCCTGTTGACCAATACATCGGCGGTATTGAGCACGCGGTCATGCACTTGCTGTACGCTCGCTTCTTCTTCAAGCTGATGCGCGATGCGGGCATGGTCAAGTACGATGAGCCATTCAAGCGCCTGTTATGCCAAGGCATGGTGCTTGCCGACGCCTTCTACTACTTAGACGACAAGGGCGCCCGCGTTTGGGTCTCGCCGCTTAAGGCTAAGGTCACCCGCGATGAGAAGGGCAATATCGTCAGCGCCACGGACGAAGAGGGTCACACCCTGACCCACATGGGCATGATCAAGATGTCCAAGTCCAAGAACAATGGTATTGACCCAGAGCATATGGTTCAGACCTACGGTGCTGATACCGTCCGTCTGTTCTTGATGTTCGCAAGCCCAGCTGAGCTCACCTTAGAGTGGCGTCAATCTGGCGTTGAGGGCTCCAAGCGCTTCTTACAGAAGCTGTGGAACCAGGTCAACGACTTAGTTGAGTCAGGTCCAGCCTTAGAGCTTGATAAGAGCAAGCTGGATGCGGCCGGGCGCAAGCTGCGTCACCAGCTGCACACCACCATTGAGAAGGTCTCCGACGACATTGGCCGTCGCCAGACCTTCAACACCGCGATTGCCGCGATCATGGAGCTGTTAAACGAGACCGTTAAGTACACGGATCAAAGCGAGAGTGCTCGTGCCCTGCGCTACGAGATTTACAACGCCGTGGTCGTCATGCTGTACCCAATCGTGCCACACATCTGCTTCAAGCTCTATGAGCTCTTAGGCAACAAGGACGAGCTCGACGTTAACGCTCAGTGGCCTCAGACAGACCCAGAGGCCCTCAAGGCTGAGGACATTCTGTTAGTAGTCCAAGTCAACGGTAAGGTTCGCACCAAGATCAATATCAGCGCTGACTTAAGCGAGGAAGAGATCAAGGCCTTGGTCTTAGCTGACGAAATCGTCCAAAAGAACATGGAAGGCAAGCAGCTTAAGAAGTTCATCTACGTCAAGGGCCGCTTAGCTAACGTCGTCGTGGCCTAAGCAGCGTCGCGTTGCCACAGGCAGCATCGCGTTGCCTCAGCTCCCGCCCCAACTACCGCGTGACGCCCTAAGGCTCACGTTGGCCTGAGCAGGCGGGCTTAAGTCAAAACCTCCAGCACGGCGCCCCACGGCGCTGGGCTGGGGGTTTTTACGCAACTGGCGGCGTCATAAGGTACAATAAGCGCCAACATGGAGACCGCCTAAGGGCGCTCCCACACAAGTTAGAGCTATTCGAAGTTTCGCGCGGCGCAAGAGCGCGTGGTGATGGTTCGCTTGAAGCGAGTTCGCGGTGTGAAGATTCGATCTGCTAGTTTTCGATTGGTCGTCAAGAAGGTGAAGGCATGAGCGCACGCAAGGTTACCGTTACCCCACAAAGCCCCAAGGGCGGGCTAAAGCTCACCGCGCTATCGTGCCTCTTAGCTGCGATCGTCACGGGCTGTGGCTTTCACCTGCCTAATCAAGCCAAGCTCGATGAGACCATGCCGGAGCTGGTAGTCTCGGGTGACTACCATGATTCGTTCTACAAGATGGTGGTCAACCGCCTGCGCGCCAACGGCGTCACGGTGTACGACCAAAACAGCCGCTACAATCCTGAGGACGATGCGCACGCGCAAGAGCTGCCCACCCTGATTTTGCCGCAGCCGACGGTATTAGATGAGGTCGTCTCGGTCAACTCGCGCGCGCAAAGTATTGAGTACGCGCTGGTGGTCACGGTCGCCCCGACCTTAGCCATTCCTAACCACCGTCCGATCATGATGCGCAATTCGATCACGCGCTCAGTCTTAAATAAGCCGGGCCAATCGCTTGCCTCCGACACTGAAAAAGGTGTGGTCATCCAAGAGACCAAGGAGAACTTGGCCGATCAGTTAGTAATGCGCCTAGCCTACCTCGGCCGCTCCTCAGATCCTGACTCATCCAGCCCGCAACCGGCACAGCTGATCACGGCCCAAGGTGAAACCAGTCCTGAAGAGGCTGCCGCGATTAACCAAGCGCTGGAACATCGCCAAGGCATGACCTTACTTGAGGCCTTACAGCACCAAGATCAGTACGAAAGTGCCCAAGGCACCCAAGTTACGCTCGACCAGCTCAACAATGGCCAGCAGGTGCTCAATAATAAGAGCTACGAACTGCCTAAGGTCAAGCCTGAGCCGCTGCACCAAGCCCCTGAACACCTGTACTAGGGCACACACCTCAGGCCACCAAGCTTAGCCTGCGGCCCTGCGCCGGCACCGCGCCGCCCCCATATCGCAGCTCAGCCGACACAGCGCAGCCTTGCGCAACGTCACACAATGCAGAGCAGTACATGCAGTGCAACGCCGTGCAGCGCAGCTTCAAGGCCGCGTCGGCTCATAAAGGGAATATTTAGAGAATAGTAAGGGAAGATCATGCCTGCACCTCGTTTTAATCCCCAAAGCTCCGTACCGGTGTACGTCGTGTGCTCGGATGATCCCCTGCTCAAATTAGAACGCAGCCGCGAACTCATTGCGCAAGGGCGCCAAATGCTGCCCGATGCCGAGTTCTTGCTTTACACCTTCTCGGACTTACAGGGCCTAGGCGGGGCCAATCTCAAGTCGATTGAAAATGAGATGTCCGACCCGGGCCTGTTTGGCGGCGATCGCATCATCAAGGTCAATTTAAAAGACTTAGATACCACCGCGATTGATTTGTGCAAGCTGGTAGCCGCATCGTTTCGGCCAGGCCTGTTCATCATCTTAGAGCTGCCCCGCCTCAACACCATCTACACCAAGGTCGACCCCATCGACCCGACCCCGCTTAAGCACATCCTCAGCTTTGCCCCGGGCCTGGATGAGAGCAGCAGCACCAAAAAAAGCGCCCCCAAGAAAGGCAGCAAGCGCACCCCAGGCATTGAAACGCGCAAAAAGGAGGCTCTGGGCTACCTCAAGGGCTTAGGCGCCAACATTGAAGTGCTCTACCCGCCTGAGGGCAATGAGCTCAAGAGCTGGATTGCCCAGCGTGGCCGCACCTATCACCTCAGTATCGCGCCGCAAGTGGTCGAGTTTATCGCCCAATCGTGCGACAACAACCTCTTGCTCATTGACCAAAGTCTGCGCCTGATGGAGCTTTTGCACGCTGAGCGCAAGCAAAATCCTAATGCCTTAAGCGAACTGACCTTAGATGAGGTTGAGACCTACTTTACCCAAGATGCGCGTTACACCGGCTTTGAGCTGCCGCAGGCACTCTTTAGCGGCGACAGCTTAAAAGCGCTCAACATCATCAACTCGCTGTGCTCAGGCCAAGAGATGAATCTGACCACCGCCTTAAACCTGCTCATTGGCCGCTTAGATGAAAGCCTCACCTGCGTTGCCCTAGGCAAGGCCAACAACATCGCGCGGGCTGATTTTCGCACCAAGAGCGCCTTCTTTATGGCGCGCAACATCAAGGTACGCGCCTCGCAAGAGGCCCACTTAAAGGCGATCCAAGAGATGCCGCAAGGCATGTTTGAGTTTTTAAATCAGTGTCTGAGTGAGGCGAGCATTGCCCTGTCGCAATTCAACGCCGAAGGTGCCTTACGCGCGCTCCAGCGCATGGCGCTTGCGGTCAAAACCAGCGCTGTCGTCTACTTAAGCCCTGAACTCAGCTAAAGCCCATGTTACCGCGCGCGACCCCACAGACCATATCAGCCCCCGAGCACGCTCTGCCTGCGCGCTCAGAGCAGCAAGCGGCGCTGTCCGCTCAGCCCCTATTAGCCTTTTACGGTGGCTCATTTAATCCGGTGCACTACGGCCACCTCAACACGGCCCGCTATTTAGCGCAGTTGCTACCGGCAAGCCGCATCATCTTTTTGCCCAACAGCAGCCCGCCCCACAAGGACACGGCCAAACTAAGCTACGACGCCCGCCGCGCCATGCTTGCCGCCGCCATCACCGAGTGTCTGACCGAGTGCGATATCCACGGCAAGTCACGCTACGACATCTGCGACTTGGAGTCTGATGCCCACACGCGCCACTACACCATTGACACGCTCACGAAGCTCAAGGCGCTATACCCACAACACCAACTCGCCTTTATCATGGGCTGGGACTCGCTTATCACCTTGGATCAATGGAAGCAGGGCCTAGAGCTGCATCAGCTCGCGCAGCTCATCGTCTTAAAGCGTCCGGGCCTAAGCGACCAGAGCATTCCTCCGGCCGTGCAAGCATCCATGGCGCAAAACCCTGAGCACTATCGCATCGTGGCCAATCCTGAGTTTGAGGTCAGCTCCAGCGCCATCCGCGCCAAAATCGCGCAAAATCCCAACCAACAGCAAGCAAGAAACGAACAAGGCCCAGAGCCCTACCCCGAGCTCAGCGCCCTACTGCCACTGAGCGTGCGCACCCTCATCGCCCAGCACGGCTACTACCGCTAACGCCGAAAGGACCTGCACCCAACTAAGCCCAGACCGGACAGGCTAAGCCATGCCAAGCCATACCACCGCAGCGCGCAGCCTACTTCTTTGAGTACTATCGACCAAAAGAGGACGACAAAGCTCACGATGCTAAAGAAGTAGACGTAACCGTCCATGAGCGTCCCTCTCCAAGCTTATGGCCAAGGCAGAGGAGCGCCCTTGGTGTTGCTGTAGTCTAAGCCGCAGCCTCGCTTCCAAAGGATGGTCGACTTAAGCAAACGATCCCTTGCAGACAGCCCAAGCATCTCTGGCGCAAGCTCCGCACGCGCTAAGTTAAATCCACGCTCGAGCCAGACTGGCTGTAACCTCATTTTAGCTAATTGAGGCGTCCTTGTGCGGCATTTGCGCCGAGCAAAACTAAAGCGAGGTGGCGTTGGTTTGCAACCAAGCTCGACCCCGCTTCGGTCTAACTATCGGCTCTACTCAGGCTCATAGAAAAGCCTTGGTGGCATCGGCTTGCAGCCTACTTTTTGTCTCTTGTGTAGCGCCAAGTCATCCAAAAAAGCGGGATGATCAGAACCGCCCAAAAAAGGACAAATAAGCCAATCATGCTAAAGAAGTAAGCATATCCGCTCATTTTAGATCCTCCTTATTCAAGCTTCGAGTCCTTATTGACAAGAAGCGCAATGATAAAAATGAGTGCCAATGCTACAACTATAGCACCAATGCCAACGCCCCAAGCGGTCCAGTAATGTAGCTCGTTGGTGATGGTAGAGGTAAAAAGCCAAGCAAAAATCGCACTTATAGCAACAACGTCGGCCTTAAGAAAGCTTTCTGCGTATCTGAACAGGCGGTCGGAAACATTCTCCTTGCTATGAATCCAATTGCTCCAAAAGCTCCTGCAAGCGTCCACCTTACGCTCAGTACTATTAGTCCCGGTCTTCTGTGCAGCATCCTGCGACTCAGACTTGGCCTCTTGAGCAGCAGCTTGCTGCTCGGTCTTCGCCTCCTGAGCAACATCCTGCTGCTCAGTCTCGCCCCCTTGAGCAGTAGCCTGCTGCTCAATCGTTATCTCATGGACAACTTCGTGTTGCCCCGAACCGCTGAAAAGCGCCTTAATGCGCACCCAGAGTGTCGACATTATACGATACGACCCCCATCAGAACCAGGTAGTGCCATTGAGGCTCTGTAGGTTGAGAAGGCTGGATCAAGGACTATGACCCACTTTCCTCACCTTGGGCACAGGTATAGTATATGGCAGAATTTACGAAACAACAAGTTTTTTAACGTTCTGCTTTAAACAAAAATGATGATTACATTCCATCAAAAGTAAAGACCTACCAAATAACCCCATACGATTTTGGCATAAATGAATGTATAAATCCATTATACATAGTCTCAAATGCAGCAGAGCCGCTGGGTGGTAGCTCAAGGGCGACTTATTCTGAGTAGTGGTACCCCTCAGTTCAAGCTGGCCCGATCCGTATCAGCACCATGGATCAGGCCTAAAACATGGCGCAGCGGCTGCGCGCCGGGCTCACAACTTGGGGCCGGGGCCCGTGGGCTTGGTGGCGCTGTGATACAATGCCGGGGTAATCTTTTTCTGGGAGCGCCCTTTATGCAAGCTGCAAACGAGCCAATGGATGTCGCACCAAACCACTTAATTCCCCTTACGCGCGACAATATTGCTGAGAAGATCAAAACGATCGTGATGACTGAGCTGAGCGCCTACTACCCTCTGCCTCAGTCCTTGGTCAATGCCCATATCGGCATTCGCCATAACCCATCCTTGGCTCCCCACGGTAAGCTCTGGCCTGAAACCGTCTTTATCCCGGTTGAGGCTGCCATTAACCTGCTGAGTCAAATCATCCAAAAGCGCCTCGGCGCCTTCCAGTCAATTGATGCTCAGTCCCCTGAGGGCCTTGATGCCTTAATCACCGTGCCTTCGATGTGCTGCTGCCTGCTGCCTTGGTCCAAGCTCGGTACGGTCATCCACAGCGGCAACCAGATTAAGTTTGATGAGGCTCTGCTTAACACCCCAACTTCTAACCTTAAGGACTTACCGCAGTGGTCGCTCTTTATCGACTTATCTGAGCGCGACCTCCTGTGGAACAATCGTAAGGTCATGGGGGCATTCTATGCCCGCTACGCCTTAAGCCACCCGAACCCACCGAGCGATGCCAAGGCCGATGACTTCTTAATCGACAACCTCATTACGATCGTGGTATTTGACAACGGCAACTTAGATCTGGGCCCATTTGTCACTTTAAATGAGGGCAAAACCGTAGCTCAGGCCATCAACGATACCAAGCAAAAGCTCCTCGATAATCAAGGCGAGGTCATGGGCACGGGCAACTTAAACGCCCAAGAAATCGAGCAAATGATTGAGGGAACCTTAACCCACAGCCGCGAGATCTTCTTACCGCTGTTACACTTGATCGCAAACCGCGATAAGCTCGCCGATCAAAACGGCCGCAAGCAGCCCCTGAATCCTAACCCACATGCCATGGTCATGGGCTCGGGCTTGGCTCTGCCTGATGCTGATATCATCCGTGAGTACTACTTAAAGTAATGACACCAGTAGCCGCACGACGTAACTGCACAGCCTAGTTGCACGGCGTTGCAGCATGGCGTAGTTGCTCGAAGTAGCTACCCCTTACTTAACTTGGGGCGATTAGCCCGCACTGTTATCACGAAGAGCGCCCACTACCAAGCTCACCTCAGGTCGGGCTTGGCAGCTTGGGCGCTTAGTTTATAGCGAGATAGTTATGCCCACTCAAGCTTGGCTTTTTGCCCCTCCCGCGGACGTCCCCAGCGCCACCTTAGCCGCCGCCATCGCCGCCTGTGCCCATAAGCTGCGCAGCTCAGCTCCAGCAAGCACTGACCTCAGCGCCTTAATAGCACGCCATAACGCCACGCTGCAGGCGAGCGCCAGCTCTAAAGCTCAGGGGGCTAAGGGGACTCAAGGCGTAGCTTCCGGTCAAGCTGCGGGTAAAGCTTCTGGTAAAACAGGCTCAGGTGCGCTTTATCGCATCATCAACCAAGATGCGCAGTTAAGTGGCGCGGCCGCCGAGGCCAACCAAAAAATTCAGGCCATCTTGCAGCAATACCAAGCCAAAAAGGCGCAGGCGCAACAAGCTCAAGCCACTCCGGCTGCCCCTGAAAGTGGGCCCCACTTCTTTTTAGAGAGCGCCGCGGACATCGGCCTTAATGAAGCTGCATCCCTCCTTGCGCTGTGCCATCAGTTAAATCGCACCGAGCTGGTCGTGCCAACTTGCTTGGATGATTTACTGCAATTAAACAGCGTCGAGGGGCTCTATGAGCTCCCGTTATGGGCGCTGCGCATAAACTTAGACTCCCAGACCGAGTGCGACGACCTCTCCAGCTTAGAGCTCATGGTCTTGCCGCAAACTAAGGTCAAGGCCGCCCCAGCCACCCCGTCCGCCCCTTACCGCGGGCCTTTGTGTGTTATCCTCAAGCTTAACTTCGCACAAACCAGCCTCGTGCAGCTCACGGCGCTGGAGTACGATGAGTGTGCCCAAGTAAGCTGCGCCACCTTAATCTCCGAGCTCATCGCAGAAAGTGACGCCCAGCTACTAGCACAAGCCTCAGGTGACTCAATTGAAGCGTGGCACGAGCGCTGCGACGAGCAAGTGGTGGCACCAAGCTTAGATAACCCGGCGCTCTTAACGCAGAGCTTGCTCTTGGCCCCTTACTTTAAAGCAAGTACGACCCCTGAGGCACGCCTTGCGGCCTTACGCCGCTGCGCTTGCGCGCTGGGCTACGTGCTCACCCATTTAGGAGCCATTAGCGCCCGCAATGAATTGACGCCGCTGCCGCAAGCAGGCACGATCACAGCCCCAATGACCTTTCAGCAAGTGGCACTCTAAAAGATGGGCGCCCCAGCTGTGCGCCAGTAACTGACGCCCTTTGTTTGCTCTTACGCCTGAACCTTTTGCGCTGCGCTCAGTCCAATGGCTAAACCCGCGTGCGCGTGGCGAGCGCTCAGCTTCGCTCCGCTGCCCAGGCAGTGAGCCTTAGTGCTGCGCATAGTTCTGCCTAAGTTCTGCGCTTAATTGTTGGGTCATGTCTCGACTTGAGTCGAGCACATGGTTTAAGATGCGCGCGGCGTTGCACTCACCTGCCCCAGTGTTTTTGGGTTTGGGTCGGTCAAATTAGCTATTGTTTGGTTTTGTTTTACTGCGTTCGATACGGAAGTTACGATCTTTGTACAGCTCGCATGATTACTCTACGCAGGAGCTCTTGGCTCTTGCTACGGCCTCGTTAGATTCCTCCAAAGTTCAAGACTTAAAGACCATCGATGTCCATGAGCACAGCTCCCTGACCGATGTCATGGTCATTGGCACCGGCACCTCCAATCGCCACGTCTGCGCTATGGCAGACCGCTTAATTGAGTACTTAGCCAAGCATGATGTCCACGGCGTGGCCGTGAGTGGCAGCGAAGAGGGTAAGTGGGTCATCGTCGACTTAGGCGTCGTCATGGTGCACCTGATGCAAGAGAGCGAGCGCCAGCGCTACCAGTTAGAGCAGCTCTATGAGGCGATGGCCGCGGGCGTAGCTGAGGCCTAGGATGCGCTTTATTTTATTGGCCGTCGGCACAAAGATGCCCAGCTGGGTCACCACCGGCTTTCAAGAGTACCAAAAACGCATGCCGCCGCACTTAAAGCTCGAATTGCAAGAAATCGAGCCGGTGCGCCGCGTGAGCAAGGGCACGACCGATAAGGCCAAGGAGCTGGAGGGCAAGGCGATTTTGGCGGCTTTGCCCAAGCGCGCTCATATCATTGCCTTAGATGAGCACGGCAAGCAATTTACCTCAATGGAACTTGCCGACAAGGTTCATGACTTTCAGCAAATGGGCTCGGACGTCGTGATCATCATCGGCGGGCCCGAGGGCTTAACCTCAGAGGTCTTGGCGCGCGCGCACGAAACCATCTCGCTCTCCAAACTCACCATGCCGCACCCGATGGTGCGCATCGTTATCGCCGAAGCGCTCTATCGGGCCTATAGCATTGACGCCGGTCTCCCCTACCATCGCGCTTAGCGCAGCGCGCGTTTAACGCGCGGCGCCGCAAGCGTTGTGCCGTTGGGTGGGCACTTAGGGGCGCTTTCGCGTTGCTCCGCTGAGCAGGCGCTTTCGGGCGCTTAGGGGCGCTCAGTTGAGCCATCACAGTTAAGGTCAGGTCACACAGGTCAGCTCCGTGTTTTTTAACAAACGCAAAAAGCCTAAAGAGCGCTTGCTCTTTAACAAGAAGCTCAAAAAGCGTAAGACGCGCAAGTCCGCCACCGGCATCGAAGTTAAAAATGTCGAGCTGGAGACGCGCATCTTTAAGCTGCGCGTGATCTTAGGCTGCATTGTGGTTCTGATCTGCTTTGGCGTCTTGTTCGCCAATCTCTACTACCTGCAAGTCATCTCCTATGATGACTATCAGACCCGCTCCAATGAAAACCGCATTCGGGTGCTACCGGTAGTGCCCCAGCGCGGCATCATCTATGACCGCAATCATGTGGTGCTCGCCGAAAACCGCCCGGTATTCCACTTGGTGCTCTTCCCGCATAAGGACATCGACACGCGCGATACCATCGAGCGCTTAGATGAGCTGATGCAGCTTGAGCTCACGGCAAGCGACATCGACCACATCATGGAGCTGACGCGCACGCGCCAACGCTTTTCGGGAGTTGAGGTCACAGATCTCTTGACCGAAGAGCAAATCGCGGTGTTCTCGGTCAACCGCCACCATTTTCCTAATGTCCAGCTGTCCTCAGACTTAAAGCGCTTCTATCCTTTTGCCAATATCACCACCCACGCCATTGGCTACGTCTCGCGCATCAATGCCAACGATATCACCAAGCTCACCGAGCAAGGCATCATCGACAATTACGAAGGCACCTCGGCCATTGGCAAACTGGGCATCGAGAGCTACTACGAGCGCATCTTACACGGCATCACCGGCTCGCGTGAGGTTGAGGTCAACAGCCACGGCCAAATTCTGCGCACCTTAAAGTACAATCCGCCGACCCACGGTAAGGACATCACCCTCACCTTGGACATTCGCCTGCAGTACTATGCCCAAGAACTGCTGGGCGATATGCGCGGCGCCATTTGTGCCATTGAGCCGGCCACGGGCGGCATCTTAGCCTTCTACTCTAATCCGTCCTATGACCCTAACCTCTTTGTGCGTGGCATTCGCAACAATGAGTATCAACGCCTATTAACCCACCCAGGGCGCCCACTCATCAATCGTGTGACCCAAGGTGGCTATGCGCCCGCCTCAACGGTCAAGCCACTCTTGAGCATTATGGCGCTCAATGAGGGCTTAACTGAGCCAGAAGAGCGCTTTTGGGGCGCACCTTATTACAGCCTGCCCAACTCAACCCACCGTTTCCGCGATTGGCGCAGCTGGGGTCACGGCTGGCTTGATATGTACCGCGCCATCGAGCTCTCGGCTGATACCTACTTCTACGATATCGCCTTTAGAGCGGGAATCGACACCATTCACAAGTACCTTGATATCTACGGCTTTGGCCGCTCGACCGGCATCGACTTGCACGAAGAGTCGCTGGGAATTAACCCCTCGCGCGAGTGGAAGTATCGCCGCGATAAGCAGCCGTGGCATATGGGCGATACCATCCCGATTGGCATCGGCCAAGGCTATTGGACTACGACCTTGATCCAACTGATGAAGGCCCATGCCATGCTCGCCAACCACGGGCGCTTTGTCACCCCGCATCTGCTCAAGGAAGTGGTGGATCCACAAAGTTTACGCATCCTCTCCATCTTTGATGATCCCGAAATGGGCCGCACGATGGAGGTCAAGGATCCAAGCTACTTTGATGTGGCACGGGCGGGCATGTACTTGGTCATCAACGGTAAGGAAGGCACGGGACGGCGCGCCTTTGAAGGTACCCATTACAAAGCCGCCGGTAAGTCTGGTACCGCGCAGGTATTTACCTTGGGGCAAGGCGAAAAGTATGATGCGTCCAAGGTGCGCCAAGAGTTGCGTGACAACGCCTTGTTTGTGGCCTTTGCCCCTTACTATCGCCCGCGCATCTTAGTGGGCATCATCTTAGAAAACGAAGGTGGTGGCTCCTCGGTCGCCGCCCCACTAGTACGCAAGCTGATGGATCGCTACTTTGAGCTTTATCCTGAGGGCTACGAAGGGGAGAAAGTGCCGCAGCGCGTCAAATTCGGCCGTGGGGGCGAAGTCATCTTGCAATAGGTCAGAGTCATCTTGCAATAGGTTCAGAGTCATCTTGCATAGGTTCTCATCATGGAAAAGAACACACTTGAGATGCCCAATATGCCCTCGCAGCAACCGCTGCTGGTGCGTTGGCACTTAGATCTGCCGCTGATGCTGGGCCTTTTGATGTGCTTATGCCTCTCCTTATTCGTGCTGTACTCTGCCTCAGGCCAGCATGTGGAGATGCTGGAGCGTCAAATCGTGCGCACCGGTCTAGCATTCACCGCCATGATTGTGGTGGCCCAGATTCCCCCAAAGCTCCTCTTAAAGCTGGCCCCAAGCGCCTATTTATTGGGTTTGGCTCTGCTCATCATGGTCGAGCTCTTTGGCGATATTTCCAAGGGCGCGCAGCGCTGGCTCAACTTAGGCTTTATGCGCCTGCAGCCTTCAGAGTTCTTAAAGCTCATCATTCCGCTCACCATGGCGGCCTTTTTAACTCGTGGCAGTCTGCCCCCTAAGTTTGCCAACATCCTGATCGCCTTTGCCCTGCTGTCAGCCCCGACCTTGCTCATCGTGATTCAGCCCGACCTTGGTACCGCGATCTTGGTCGCCGTCTCGGGCTTTATCGCCATTTTCCTGGCGGGCCTAAGTTTTTGGTGGCTGATCGCCGGCGCCGTAGCCGGTGCCATCGCAATGCCGATCATGTGGAACTATGTGCTCCATGACTACCAAAAGCAGCGCGTCCTGACCTTTATCAATCCTGAAAGCGATCCTTTGGGCGCGGGCTACCACATCATCCAAAGCAAGATTGCGATTGGCTCAGGCGGCATTTACGGCAAGGGCTGGCTTGAGGGCTCGCAAAGTCAGCTTGATTTCTTGCCTGAGCCCCACACCGACTTTATCTTTGCGGTGCTCGCCGAGGAAACGGGCCTGATTGGCTTTATCGTTCTCATGCTGATCTACACCTTTATCATCTCGCGCTGCCTCTTTATCTCGCTGCATGCGCGCAACAACTTCGAGCGCATCTTAAGCGCCACCTTTACCTTTACCCTGCCGTTTTACATCTTCATCAATATCGGCATGGTCTCCGGCATCTTACCGGTAGTAGGCGTGCCGCTTCCTATGATCAGCTACGGCGGCACTTCGATGATTATCTTGGCGGTGACCTTCGGCATCATCATGTCGATCCACACCCACAAGAAACAGACCTTCTTTACCTAAGAGCCCGCCTTCCTTTACCTAAGCGCCAAACTTTCTTTATTTAAGCGGCGGAGGACACAAGAACATGGTAACAATCAGAGCCGCCACCAGCACCGATGTGCCTGCCCTCACGGCGATTTACGACTACTACGTCACCCACACTGCGGTCAGCTTTGAGTACGAAACTCCGAGCACCGACGAATTTGGCGCGCGCCTGCACAAAGTTGAATCTCATCAGCTGCCCTATTTAGTGGCAGAGGAGCATGGCACCATCCAAGGCTACGCCTACGCCCAGCGCTTTTCCGAGCGCAAGGCTTATTTTCCCTCAGTTGAGCTCACCATCTACTTAGAGCCCACCGCGCGCCGTCAGGGCACAGGGCGCGCCCTGTACCACGCGCTGGAGCACAAACTACACGATCAGGGCATCACCAACCTCTATGCCTGCATCGCCACCCCCGTCACCACGCCGCTGTTAGACCACGCAGAACTTCTTAATAAAGCACTAACTACCACCAGCGCCGATCCCTACTTAAGCTGGGATAGTGTGCGCTTTCACCACCACCTGGGCTTTCGCTTAGTGGGCGTGTTTAGCCAATGTGGTTTCAAGTTTGGCCGCTATTACGATATGGTATGGATGGAGAAGCTAATCGGAGCCCATAACGCCACCGCATAACGCGAGTGCCACCCCACGCTCAGAGCGCTAAACCCAATGGAGCGCAACGCCCAGTGGCGCAATGCCCAGCAATACAATACCCAGCCCCACTTCTATACTCTTATGGTGACACAGGTGGCTCCGACAAAAAGGCTTAAGCAAGCTGGGGCTTTGTGCTATCCTAAACAAGATTTTGACTGCTGCACCCGCCCAGTGCCCGCATGGGACTAAGCGGCGCTTGCGGCAGAGGCTTGGTTTTTTGGGTTGATGGATGAGCATATGCTTAAGCTTAATAAACTGACTTCATCGTTATCTCTTCTCACCCAAGGCGCAGCGCGTACCATGACGCTGGCAACGCTCTTGGCTTTAGGCTTAAGCACGGTCACGACGGCTCCAGCCACGGCTGCGACCACAAGTGGAGCTGAGATCGACATCATTGAGCTCGCGCGCTATGCCAATATCGACAGCGCCCTGCTCGACCGCGCCATCACCCAGGCGACGTACCAGCAAAAGATCATCGATACCATGAACCGCCCGTATGAGGGCAAGCCTTGGTATATGTATCGCAAGCTCTTTATCACCGATAAGCGCATCGCAGGCGGCGTCGACTTCTATCTGAGCCACGAAAGTGAGCTCTTACGCGCCCAACAAGAATTAGGCGTAGCCCCAGAGGTCATCTGCGCCATCATCGGCGTTGAGACCTTCTATGGCCAGAACATGGGCACGTGGAAGGTGTTAGATGCCCTCTACACTTTAGGCTTCCACTATCCTAAGCGCGCCTCCTACTTCTCCAAGGAGTTTGCCAACTACGTCAAGCTCGCCACACGCGAGGGCTGGGAGCTGACCTCGGTTAAAGGCTCATATGCCGGTGCCATGGGCATGGGCCAGTTTATGCCATCGTCCTACCTCAACTACGCGATCGACTTTGATGGCGACCAGCATGTCAACCTCTTCACCAATACCATTGATGCGGTGGGCTCGGTGGCCAACTACTTCAAGGGCCATGGCTGGGTCTTAGGGGGCGGCGTGATGTACCCGGCACACGTGGCGGGAGTACCACAGGCAACCTTAGATGCGCTGATGAAAAAGGAGTGGCAGTTAACTCCAGCTGAGCTCGTGGCCGCGGGCGTTTCGACCAAGGTCAACCTCTCGCGCGACCAAAACATCCGCCTCTACTCCTTTGAGCTGGAAGACGGCAGCTACGACTACCAAGTCGGCCTCAATAACTTCAATACCATCACCAAATACAACAAGAGCCCACTGTATGCGCGCGCGGTCTATGAGCTCTCCGAGGCAATTGCGCAAGGCTACTATGCCGCCAAGCAGCGCAGCGGGGCCCTTCCTGCCGGGAAGAATCCCTAGCGCTGCAGCCACTACAACCACAGCTCCGAGCAACGCTCAGCTGCAAGGCAATGCGCTGGAGGCCCAGCTCCTAGGCATCAGCCCAGCGCCCACCGCTCCAGCGTCCCCTGGGCCTGCCCCCACCAAGACTGCGCCCACCGGCGCTCAGACTCAGGTCCAGCCCGCGGC
>DXIF01000010.1 GCA_019113025.1 Candidatus Anaerobiospirillum stercoravium
TCCATCCGCCAAGCAGAACAATGTTGCGTTGGCGATGGGGCAAAATGGCTTATTTATGAGGAATTTTAAGTACTAACTCCGGTAAATATGGGGAGATTGGCATCGTATAAACTTCTCGGAATTTCCAAAAACAGTCTTTGAGATACTTTACGATGTAGTCAGAGCTCCTATACATGTCGTTGATGTCGTTAATGAAAGCCTCTTCATATTTGATGTGAAACTCTTCATCACTCATGCTGCTAGGATCAAGCTGATCAAAAATCTCTTGATTATCATGTTGCATCAACTCCCAGGTTTGATCAAAGTCTAAACCCATTTCATCTTGCAAGATCTTGAAATTTAATGAAATCAGATCCTTGGCCACTGACCATACCCAAATAGTCTGAATTTCTGGATCATTGAGCACACATTCCTGAAACTCAGGATCCTGGTTGTAGTCGTGCTTATCCACAGAAATAAGCTCGATAAAATCCTGATAGGTTTCAGGTTCGTAACCAATACGCGCAGCTAGCAAAATCAAATGCGACAGCTGCACAGGAGATAGCATACCATTGTGATCTTTATTCTCATACTCGGTATCAGAGTACAAGAAATCCTTGATCTCTTGTAAGTAAGCCTTCTTTGCGACAAGAGGGAACTTCTCTAAAAAGACGAATTTACGTTTGTTGTCGGTCTTATCGCTATCAATAGCCTTCTCTGGATCAAGCTCATCTTTAAAGAAATCATCTTTAGAGATGTGATCGGCATATCTAAATCTGCCCTCTTCTTGAGATACATCTTCTTTAACCGATGCTTCTTCTTCAGCCTTAGCTTTGATCTCGTCGATGTCGTCTGTTTTTGCGGCCATGGTAAACAATCCTAATGAAAGGAAGTTATAACAAAACAAGTGTCCAAGTTTTTTGTATCAACGCATACCTTGGCGGCAAAGCCTTGCGGTGGCTAAAGCCTTTGCTCCAAGCGCTTTACATGGCTGCCATCACCAACAATTCCCTGAACTTCCAGCGCAAGTATTCCTCATCGAGCAAAACCTTATGTTTAAGCCGTTTTGCCCCAAGCTTCAGGTATAAATATGCCTCAGCACCAAAGAGCGTCTCAGCCTGATAAACCGCATGGATATCAAGTTTCAATGAGATTTACCGCAGTTGAGTTATATTGGTTCTGGAAGTTCAGGAATTCGTGGATTCAGGAGTTCAAATTTTTGGACATTAGTTTTGTTACAGCTTCCAAACTGATAACGTATGGTTCCTACTGTTAGCTCATGTGGCTAAACCAAGGATCACGTACGAACGATTTTGTTTATTTTACCAAATAAAAGCCATTTGCCAGCTAAATAAGCGATCATTTATGAAATTGTGATCTCAAGACTGCACTGGCCCAAAAACGACACAGCCCCAAAGTCCCGCCGTGACGGGAAACTTTAGGGCTGAAGTTATGTAGTTAGCAGCAACCTACCGCCGCAGGTCGCACGCATCGGCACCGCGCGCCACAAAATGGCGCTTGGGCTTGACGCACTAGCATGGCGCTTTGCTCTACTGGGGCAGACTCATATTGACGTTCATCGGCGCCACCTCGCTGGGCTGCGCCAACTCCTTGGGCAGGATATTGCGCGCCTCCAAGAAGGCGACAATGCGCTCTAAGGTCACGTCCGAGATCACATGCTCCATACGACAGGCATCTTGCTCGGCTTGACTTGCCGGCACCTCCAGCACATAACGCAGGAAGTAAGTCAGGATGCGGTGGCGGCGGAACACCTGCTGGGCGTAAGCAAAGCCCTCAGGGCTGAAGATAATGGCTCCGGACTTCTCAATGGAGATGAGGCCCTTATCGACCAGCTGACGCAAGGCCCGGGACACGCTCGGCTTGGAGAAGCCCAGCTCATTGGCGATATCCACCGCCCGCACTAATCCGCTTTGGGTGCGCGCGCGAATGAGCAAAATCGCCTCTAAATAAGTCTCGCCTGACTCTGCGACATCATGGTCACTGCATTTGCTTGGCACCTCAGGCACTGCGGTGAGCGCAGTGACCATGGTCGGAGTTTCCAAATCGACTTTAGTGACTCGCGTCATGGAGATCTCATCCTCTGGAAAAGTTACCGTTTAAGCCTGTGCCGTTCAGGCAAGCTTTACTTAATCGCGCCCTACTTGATCAAGCCTTGCAAGATCAAACTCTCAAGCCATCTCTAGCAATCTCAAGCCCTAGCCTAGAGCCCTAGCCTAGCACAAACAACCCGCCCGTTACTTGAGCATGCTCAACAAAGTACTAAGCATACCAAAGTGCCGGGCGGGCTTGAGCAGCTAGCGGCGCTACCTGAATAGGATTAGCGTTAACGGAGCTACTTGGTGACCGTGATGTCGATACGCTCGCCGACCAAGGAGAGGTCGATCTTGTTGTTAACGCCGATCACGCCGGCCGAAATCAGGCCCATACGAATCAGGTCGTTTAACTCCAAGCGCGTGTTCACGCGCAGCTTTTCGCCGCTGGGCGAGGTAATTTGGCCTAACTGCGGGCGCACGCGATTGATGCCTAGGCTGCGGGCCTTAGCTAAGACGCCGATTTGCTCTAAGCGGTTGATCAAGCGATAAACCGTGGCAATGCCCAAATCAGGCACGTATTGCTTAGCCTCAAACCACAGTTCTTTAGGCGAGGTGCATTGGCTCTTGGTCAGAATATCGATGATATGACGTCTTTGCACCGTCATACGCAAACCGCTTTGCTCCAGCTTGCGAATAGTATCTTCGGTAAGGTCTCCAACCTGACGATATACCGAATCTTGATTTGGCATAGCTTCCCTCGACTAACCCCGTGGCCGCGCGTTGCGCCGATCTACCGCAGTAGAATCATCCAAACCCCGCTTTACGTCTCACCCTAGGACCCACTAGCCCCACCACATAAAAAGCATGCTCAGGCCGCACGCCCGTTGCCATGCTCGTTGGTTAAGACGCAAACGCTTTAGTTAGGATAGCGCAACTAACCCCAAAAAACTAGCGCTAGCGCGCGCCAAAGCCGCCTTGCGCCTCAAGTCACCTTACAAAACAAGGGCTAGCTCACGATCCTAGTCACAAAAGCCATCACCATCAAGACCGCCCAGCACTCAGCCTCAAACGGGCAGCGCCTCCCCCGCGCCGTAAGCGCTAACAAAAAGTCCTAGCGCGCACCCAAGCGTCTAAGGGCATCACCAGCGTTCTAGGGCCTCACGCCGCCCCAAGCGCCGCTAAAACGACGCTAAAACGAAATGTGGTCCGACTGAGCCTCGTTCTTGTGAGCGCGCTCTTGGGCGCCCTGTTTGGCTTGATCGCACGACAGCTGTTGCTCACACTGGCACTGACTGCCGCACTGACAGTGCTGCTCCTTGGCGCCTTCAAGCGCTGCGGCAGCGCTGCTATGAGCGCGCTGCGACGCCGCTTGCGGGGCGCGGGCCGTGTTCTCTGAGCAGGTGCAGCTGCTGCTATTAGTGCTGCAACCGCAACCCTTGTTTTTGCCCGCAACGGTCCGCGCAATGCGGCGCAAGCCCAAATAACAGGGCAGTGCGATTAATAGGATGATGACAACGGTAATGAGATGTTCCATGGCGCTTAACTTCGGCTAACTTAATTTAACAAAGGGTAACCAAGATTAGCTAATGCTAACTTGCGCCATTGTACCATGACTTGCCGCAACTCCTATGGCTCAAGCCATCACCGACGCATTTTAATTCCGGCTTATATATAAGCCTTAACAGTTCGACCGACTGGCCGCTGGCAGCCCAAATCTAGAGTCGGCCTCACTACAAAAGGCAGATTTATCCGCAAAATAAGATGCGTCGGCAATGCGGCTCAAGCACAAACTCACGCCCAAACCTAAGCTCAAGCCGATGCTCAGCCAATACTTGAGCCGATACTCGAGCCTCATGCTACCGCACCCGACTGCGTACTCCCGCCCCCACCGGGGGAGGATAGCTAAACTTGCACCAAGCGCTGCGTCACTTTGACCTCAAGGCCCAGCAGGTCAAAACGCTTGAGGTATTCCTCTAAGTCACGGGGTAAGATCTTCTGACACAAGAGGATCTTTTCCCCGTTAAGCAAGCTCAACTCTTCGTAGCACTCGTCAAAGTACGGTTTTGCGCGCAGCTCTGGGTCATCAACCAGTACCCGATTGAGCTCAGGCTTCCATGGGTAGATGTTGAGCGTAGCAACCACATCAGCCGCAGTTTGCTCCGGGTGAGCCGCAATATAAGCCGTCAGCAACGCCTTAACAAGATCAAACGAAGTCTGCGCAAATTGTCCAGCCTTACCCCCAAATGGCAGATCTTGGAACTGATAGACCGTGTAATCTTCATGCCGGAGGATTTGAGCCTTATAGGCATATCCCTGCCGACCCAAATGCTGGAGCACCCACGCCATCTCCTCAGCGCGGACATAAGGCACAATAAAGACCTTATCGTCGTCAGTCCCCGGCTCCCCATTGAGCTTGATCGCATCAGCTTCAGTAAGTCCCTTGGGTAAGCGCGTGATACTTTGGTCTCCTTCTTCCATCTTAGCCTTATAGGCCGTGAGCGTGAAAGCAATCTCAGGCCCAAGAGGTGGATTGACCGCATTAAGGAACTGTTGAGCAGTCAGCTTATCGTTCTCATGGTTGAGAATATATTGGTGACAGATGTCGTGCAAAAGATCATGCTTCTTATTGCGCCCCGTGTAATTAACATGTTGGAACACATAAGTCGCCTGATCTGGATTATAGGTGCGCTTCGCGCCCCCCTCATCACTTGCGCCCCCATTGAGTCTGGTCACAGCAGAGAGCCTCAGTACCTGCCGCATAGGCTCAAGCAGCTCAGCCGAGCTATCATCTAAAGCCGCCAACAGGTGGAACAGCTCCCATAAATTATCAGTTTTACGTTGCAGGTAACCCGTGCGCTGGCAAGCGCGCAGCAACACCTGCTCCCAATCAGCTAGACTGCGATGAGGCCATCGAAACAAGCGCTCGGTTTGGGTATCAATCTTAGGAAGCTGATACTGTGCCAGCTTAACCTCAGTCCAATGCAGAAAATCGGGCTCTGTGCACAACAAATCGTAAATGTCGGGATAAGCGTTTTGGATGCAAACTAAGGCAAAACTCAGTTTCTTGGTTAAGAGCACCTGAGTGAACGCGGGCGCATGCTCTTGTTGCGCCTCGTCTTGGCATTGTTGGATTAAGCTCAACAACGACAACGTGTTAACTACGCGCTTGAGCGTGCGCGGATTACTCCCCACCGATAAGCACGCGATCTCGCTTAAATCGCTGATCAATGCAGGATAGCAGCGCTGATCTTCAGCAGTCACGAAGCCCACACTTTGCAGCGCACTGGCCAAAAACTGCTCGACGTCATAAGCACCCACCGGCAGCTGAAACGACAGCTGAATGAGCTTGTCGAAGTAGACCCGGAACTCATGCTCATTATGCGCGCTAAGCTCGCCCAGCTTTGGTCTGAGGCCCTTGATCACAACGTTGTAATCGACGGCCAAGACCATGATGCACTGCTGAAAGTCAAAGACGTTCTTGAGAATATCCAAGATCTCGACCGCAAGCACCGGATCGATGCGATCGAGATCATCGACCAAGATGATGACGCCCCTTTTCTTACTATGCTCCGGCGCAGTAACCTCAGCCATGAGCTCCTGAGCCGCCGCCTTTAGCTGAGCAAGAGCTGAGTCAGATTCAGCTGCGCTCTTGTTCCCAGAGGACAAAAGCTCATCGATGATCTCATGATCAACACTAATCTGGGCCGCAGCTATTTTGACGAGGGCCTTCCCCCACTTTTTCACCGTAGGGCTCATCTTGAATAGGTGCATCTTGGGCTTATGAGGCTCAAGGAACTGCTCCAACTGCGTCAGGATGAAACGCAAAATCCCAATCACCGCCAGCTGCGGCGAGTTGGGCGAGTTGGTCAGGGCAAACTGCCACGTGTTAACCCTGATGCCGTAGAACGGCGCCTCCTCTTGGTCGCACAACTCATGCTTGAGCACATTGAGCCACGTCGTTTTGCCCGTACCCCATGCCCCTTGCAAGGCTATGGTAATCGGGGTGGCCGTATGCCGAATGAATTGGAACAAGCCCTGCTGAAATGACTCTATGCCCAGCCAATCAGCTTGGTCATACTCTCGCGGTAAGTCGATCAGGCTCGACTCTGAACCCATTTGTTTTGCCATATTCCAACGCAGCTGCAAGCGACCCAAGCTACTGGCATAGTGCTCTGAGCGGTCGCGCGCTTAAAGCACCTGATTAGGCTCATCTTGCGATGAGACCAAGCCCCTTAGCCGCATTATAGCGAGCGCGCTAGTTCCCGCTGCGCTTGCGCCGATAAGGCGTGAGTCAGCGCGCAGTTTCCCCGCCAGTGCTGACCTTAAGCCCTGACGCAGCAACTTAGCTCAAGCGGAGCTTAAGCAAAGCTCAAGCGAGAGCTTGAGGCTTGACCTTACGCGGCGCGGCGCTTTTGAGCTTGCCTTGGGCTTTGAGCGCCCGCTTGTGCTCATACATCTTGGCATCAGCTTGCGCCACGACGTCTTTGAGATCTTGGGCGCTTTGGTGCCATGCGCTGCCCACCGCGGCCAAGACCTGAGGGAAGTGCAGCACCTCGGTGTTGACCAAGCACGCCTTAAGACGCTGCTCTAACTGCGCCAACAACTCCGGGCTGATGCCAGGCAAGATCACCACAAACTCATCGCCGCCCACCCGGAACAGCTGGAAGTTGTAGCCGCTCAGCTGCTCCTTGATCTTGTCGCTCACGATGCGAATAAGGAAGGTGCCACTCTCATGGCCAAAGGTGTCGTTGATGCGCTTGAGCTCATTGACGTCAACAAAGAACACGCCGACCGTGGCGCCCGCACCGCGCCCGGCCCCCGCGCCGCGCCCAGTCCCCACACCACGCTTGAACCCAGCACCGCGCCCCGAACTATCCGCGCTCTGAGCGCCGCCGCCTCCGCTCTTAGCAAGTGCGCGCTCAGGGACGCCCGCACGGGCGACAGCCGCGCTCACCTCCGATGCTACTTGAGCCGCGGGAGCCGCGCCGCGCGGCTGGAGCGCATTGTTCCCAGAGAGAGTCTTGAGACTATTGCTCGGCTCCAGCATCGCGCTTAAATCCCAGAGCTCGCAGTAGTCGCTTTCAGGAAAGATCTGGAGCGAAGCTGAGCCATAGCACTCAGCAAAGTGGGCGCAAAAGCTCTCGTAGCTGTTGCGGTTTTGGACGTTGGTGGTAGCGTCGTAATGCGCCAGATGGACCAAGTGGTCAAGGCGATACTGCAATTGGCGCTCGCGCGTCTCCTCTGAGATCACTAAAGCGCAAAAGCCCCTCTTCTTCCACGGAAAGCACTTCATGTACAGGTACTTGGCAATCTCTGGGCTGTACTCATGGATCTCCAGCTTTTCCCCTAAGATGGCAGCCCGATAGTAAAAATCGAGCCAACGCTTGGAATTGATCTGGGAGAAGACGTCGCGGTAGAAATAGCGATTGAGTAGGTGCTCCGGCGGCACTTGCACAATACGCTGTAACTCCGCGTTAAGGTAACGAAAAATCCAGTCGACTGGCTGCCCGGACTCATCGAACACCAACTCAATCACGGTGATAGCCAGCGGCATGTCATCAAAGCAATCGTGCAATGCCTCAAAGTTCAGGCTCATGTGACTCTCTGGGAGAGCGCCGCACATTACGACCATGCGCTCCAACCTACCTCACAACTATGACCTTGAAGCGACGCTCAAGGCTCAACTGACTGACCAAACTGCTGCTTAAGCGGCGACACACAACACTTAAGTCCCACCACTCTAGCAAATTGTGCACCTATATGTGGCACAAATCTATCCCCATCGGGCCCCCACTGCCCTCAGCACCGGGGACAGCAGGATGCAAGGAGGCGGCGCGGGGAGCAGCGCTGGATGCGGCTCGGGGATAGAGCCTGGGACGCCTACTTAGTCTCCCCTGAGGCTCCTCTTAGGCGCGCTGGAGCACCGTGGCCTTGATCTCGCGCTTGTGCTCATACATCTTGCAGTCGGCCTGCGCCACCACATCTTCGAGCTTTTGCACCCGCTCTTGCCACGCACTACCCACTGCGGCTAAGACCTTAGGAAAATGCGGCACCGTGGTGTTGGCAAGGCTCTCTTTGAGCTTTTGCTCTAAGACCCAAACTTGGTTTTGGTCGCAGCCGGGTAAAATCACCACAAACTCATCGCCTCCGATGCGAAACAGCTGATAGTTCAGGCTGCCCAACACCTCCTTGATCAAGTCGCTCACCATGCGAATCAGGAAGGTACCGCTGTCATGACCAAAGGTGTCGTTGATGCGCTTGAGCTCATTGACGTCGGCAAAGATGACCCCCACGGGTGACCCGTGCGCCCCGGTTGGCGCCACGTGCTCAACATTGGCCCCGCCATTACACTCGGCAAAGTGCTGGCAGTAGCTCTCGTAGCTATTGCGGTTTTGCACATTGGTCGCGGCGTCAAAGTGGGCCAGCTTAATTAAGTGATCCAAGCGATACAGCATGCGCCGCTCAACCGTCTCTTCGACCAAGATGCAGCCGCAAAAGCCCTTCTCCTTCCACGGAAAAGACTTAATCTTCAGGTATTTGGAGATCTCGGGGCTGTACTCGTGCAGCTCAATGGTCTCACCCAAAAAGGCCGAGCGATAGTAGAAGTCGAGCCATTTCTTGGCATTGATCTCCGGGAAGACATCGCGGTAGAAGTAGCGACCCAGCAAGCGCTCCGGCGCGACCATCTCGATGCGCGCCAGCTCTTGGTTGAGATAGCGAAAGATCCAGTCGATCGGCTGCCCCGAATCATCGAGCACCAGCTCAATCACGGTGAATCCAATGGGTACATCGTCGTAACAATCGTGCAGCGCCTCAAGGTTAAGGCTCATTTCGCTCTGCCTCGCACCACCAACCAATCCTAACCAGTTGTGCCAAACCCAAGCTCACCCGAGCTTTAAGCCATTTTAGGCTGTTCATTGTAGGACTTTGCGCACATTTTGCGCGCGCCTAGCTACAAAAAACGCACACCAAGCGTCAAATTGGTGCAAGCTTACGTGAGGCCGCCGCGCGCTGCTCCATAGTAGTGCTCCATAGCAGAGCTATCTCTTGGCTGAGCTGACTTACAGGGGCGCTGACTCACGGTGCGCTGTTTCAAGCGGAGCAGCCCGCGTACGGGGTTAGATGCCGCCCGTGAGGATAAAGCCCAGCGCAAAGATAAACAGGAGCAACGCGCCTAAGCCCTTGAGCACCAACTTGCCAATCTTGGTGTTGACGATCAGATTGTGCGCCTTCTTGATTTGCTCTTGGTTGAGGCGGTTTTGCAGCTCAGCGGCACGGAACTGATAGCCGGTGTCGAGTTCCTGCGACTGCGCAATAGTGCCAATGCGACGCCCCAGCACGACCGGGACTGCGCTCACGCGATAGATATTGAAGCCGTAGCCAAAGGCGTTTTTGAGCTGCACCTCGCAGTGATAGCGCACCATCCCATTGGCGCCGACCGCGACGCACTCATTGATCAAGCGCGTCCGTGCTTTCTCTTCCGTGCGCTCGCCCCGCTCTAAGGCAAATAAGCCGCGGTCGAGCACGTCATAGCCGGCTACGAGGTCTTCTTTGGCCACTACAAAAGACTCCGGCTCCACATAGAGCGCGTCTTGCTCAAACTCCTCACGGTTAAGAACCACAATGTCAGCTGCTTGCTGATAGCCGTTTTGATCGAGACTTGGGGTAAAGGAGACCTGCATCTCCATCATCAAATTGGAGCGATCCTCGCCTTGCGCCAACTCGTTGCGAGTAAAACGATAGATATGGCCATCCTCGCCTTGGATGCGACCCACACCTTTCTTATTGTCGTAAGTCGTGATTTGCCCTTGCATTACCACCTCAAGCTAACTGACCCAAAACCAAAACAGGCTACACCCCACCTCAGCTTGCGCCTTGATGGTGATGCAGCCTGTTATTGTAACGAAAATGCGGCACTGTCGCCGTGAATCGGCTCACGCGCGCGCCGCTACGCGGCTCCGCGCGGCGACGCATAGCGCCCCATGGCGCTACATAGCTGGCGCCGCCCGGCGCTATACAGCGCTGCCAGGCGCGGGGCCCCGCGCGGGATTTAGCGCGGGGCCCCGCACTTTACTGCGCCTTAGAGGTCTTGGGGCACGTGGCCTGACTTTAAGGCCGCGGCAAAGGCTAACATGCGATCAAGCGGCTTTAAGGCAGCCACGCGCACGTCCTCGGGTACCGAGATGGCATGCGCCGCCTTTTGCTCCTCGGTGCCTTCCAAGCACTCTAAGATCTTAGCCAAGGAGTTTAAGCTCATCCATGGGCACTTGGCGCCATCTAAGCTGACACCTTGCGGGGCAATGGCCGCCTCGATAAAGGTCTTCTCGGGGCAAGCCTGCTGCATCTTGTAGAAGATGCCGCGCTCGGTGGCAACGATGTAGCACGGCGCATCATCCTTCTTACTGAAGGCCAAGAGCTGCGAGGTCGAGCCCACGCAATCGGCTAAGGCCACGACCGAGGCCGGGGACTCTGGGTGTACCAAAACCTTAGCCTCAGGGTGAGCGCGCTTTAATGCCTCAATGCCGCTAGGGTCAAAGGAATCGTGAACCACGCAGCGGCCCGGCCAGCAGTAAACGTCAGTTTGAGCATTGTTAGCAATATAGGAGCCTAAGTGGCGGTCTGGTAACCATAAGATTTCCTCACCGCGGCCCTTTAAGTAATCGGCAAGCTCAACGGCTAAGGATGAGGTCACAATCCAGTCGGACTGAGCCTTGACCTCAGCTGAGGTATTGGCGTAAGCGACCACCGTAGCCTGTGGATGCTGCGCCTTAACGCGCTTGATGTCTTCGGCCTTGCAGCACAGATCAAGCGAGCACTCGGCCGTAAGATCAGGCATCAGCACCGTCTTTTCTGGGGATAAGATCTTGGCGGTCTCACCCATAAAGCGCACGCCTGCAACCACAATAGTGTTAAGCGCACTGTCCTTACCGACGCGGGCCATCTCCAAAGAATCGCCGATAAAGCCGCCCGTTTCCTCGGCTAAACGCTGGATGATGGGAGCCGTGTAGTAGTGCGCAATTAACAGCGCCTGATGCTCAATCAGCGCGGCCTTGACGCGCTCAAAGAGCTGATGATCGGCCTCCAGCGCCTCCGCCGAGAGCTTTTCAGGAATTGGAAAGTGCTCTGGGAGCGCAATATCTTTGAGCATGATTAAGGACATGACCCTATACTCCTCGTGACAAAGGATGATGCTCCAGCGACGCCCCGACCGGGGCTGGTGCTGGCGCGACAAAATAACACGTTACTACGTGCCGTGCTGGGCGCAGCGGCGACACCGGCTCACAGCTGCTAACAGCAGCTAGAGCCACTAGCAGCAACTAGCCGCGCCGCCTGCGCCCCAAGAGGCGAGCACTTCGCCTCTTAAGTTAGAGAGATTTTACCTTAAGTGCCGCCCCACCTGCTTGTAAGACGGACTGGTTAATGGACTGCTGCGAACGCATCGCCCCTAAGGCGCGCAGCCGCGAGGTGCATTCTTTGAGGTTGAGGCTAAACTCATGCTCCCAGTTGGGATCAATGCCCTCTCCGGCCGCCTGCTTGCGCTCAACCTCTAAAGCGCGCTGCTCATAGGCTGCTTCGGCGGCGGCAAGCTTACGCTGGAGCAAGTCATAGCTTAATTCGTCAGCACCTTGTAAATCGTGGGCACTGAGCGCGACTGCGCCCATTAACGTGGCGGGGACAAAGCACGCGAGCTTAGTTTCGGCGCGCATCACCTCAACTAAGTGCTGCACCCCGTGCACTTCATATAAGAACGTGGGCTTAAGCTCATAGCCCTCTGGGGCAAAGT
Organism: Candidatus Anaerobiospirillum stercoravium; assembly: GCA_019113025.1. Classification (GTDB taxonomy): domain Bacteria; phylum Pseudomonadota; class Gammaproteobacteria; order Enterobacterales; family Succinivibrionaceae; genus Anaerobiospirillum; species Anaerobiospirillum stercoravium. The sequence continues at coordinate 11,818 of DXIF01000010.1, forward strand.
GCGGCGCAATCGTGCGCTCAAAGTCCGTGCGCAGCGGCTCAAGCACGGTCTCTAACGCCGTCACCGCGCTGGGAGCAGCTTCGGCCCCATAGCCCTCAAACTCAGCGCTGCGCGTAATGAGGCCCGTCCAAAAGTCAGCCTCCGGGGCCATAAACGGCGCACAATAGGCGTGCAAGTCGCGCTCGCGCAAACACGCTAGTGCGCGCATAAGCTCCGGCTTGTGCGGCAGATAAAAGGTACTGTCGGCGTAATTGGCGTAATCAAAGGCCAAATTGCATAGCGCCATGGTATGGGCTAAATCGGCCTTACCCTCAACCGAGATCATGCGCCAAACCGCCTCGGGCAGGCCCAGCACCGTAATTTTCAACAGATATTGCATTACAACCTCGTGCGGCGGCGCCGCCCTAACTTTTGCCCCTACATTCTAAGCTAAGTGGCGCCGCGGCGCATCCGCGCGCGCCATCCGGCGCCACGCAGCGTCCCTTAACGCCCGTGCCCCGTGACGCCTGTGCCACCTGACACTTCGGCGCTACTTGCGCTGGTTGCGCCCCTTATGGCCCCGTTTGCCCGAATGGTTCTTGCGCGCCGACTGAGGCGGACGTGCCAGCGTATGGTGCGAGCTTTTCACCTGCGGCTTGGTCTCAGCTTGCGGCTGCTCCTCGGACTCTAGGTTCTGGGTAAAGAATTGAGCGTTGGTGCTGAGCAAGTCACTGATGGCGATTTCTTGGTCAAAGGAGATCTCGCCTTGCTCGAGCATCTGAGCAATCTGCTCTTGCGAGTAACCCTCGCTCATCATGCGGCGCAGGCGCAGCTTGATCAGCATGTCCGCCACCGCATTGATGTCCCACAGGTCGACGCCCTCATCGATCAGGTACTGGGCAAATTGGGCCATTTCCTCGGGCGGCACCGCATCAAAGGCCTCATCGTCGTCAGACTCTGCCCACGGCGCAAGCTCGTCGTCATCGTCGTCGGCTAGGGCCTTAAGCTCCGCTGCGCTGAGCTCGTCCTCATCGGGCGCATAGCCCTCATCGGTGCTCATCTTGACCAAGCGCTCCGCCTTGCTCGGCTGAGACTTGGCCTCAGATTCAGCGGCGGACGGAGCCGACGGCTCGGTCCCTGTGGCTGGTGCTGGCGCTGGCGCTGGTGCTTGCTCTTGCTCTAAATCGTGCAAGTCCGCCTCGGTCAAACCACTGAGATCCTCGAGCGGATCTGATGCGCTCACGCGCAGCGTCCCGTCCGGAGCCGAGAGCTCATCGTAGATGCCATCGAAAACACTCTCATAGCCTGCAACCTCGTCCTCCCAGTCAGGATCCACATTCAAATGCGCCAAGACGGCCGCGGCGGCACCGGTTCCGCCCCCGAGCTCTCCCCCCGCCGCGGCGCCAGCGGCGGCGCCGGACGCGGGCGCGTCGCTACTGGTAAGGCGCGTGTAGGCGCTTACGCGCTCTAAGATGAGATCGCTCTTGCTCTCCAATGCGTTATGGCGCGCATTGCCCCCTTCATGGTACTCCGGGCGCGTGGACGATAAGTCAAACTGTAAGGCTTCGACCTGATGGTCGCGCTCAATATTCAACTGAGGCAGCGCCGCTAAGTGCGGCACTTTCCCCTCACGGAGCAGCTGCAAGCTCAGACACAACTTTTGATCTACGACCTTATGCTGTTCTTGCTGCGCCTTGATGCGCTGCTCTAAGTCCGCTTGCAGCTCGCCTAACACCTTGAGGCTTTGCTGTAAGTAGGCGCTTTCTGTTTTCAAGGCCTTCAACAGCTCGACCTCGCGGCTTAGGTCATCCTCGCCCTTGATGCGATCGGGATGCTTTAAGTAGAAGGCTGCCAGCTCTTGCTGCTGCGATCGCGGCAAGATGAGGCTGCGCGACTTGGAGTTCGAACCTATGAGCTTGTGACTTAGCGTGTGCGGGCTGCCGCTTAGCCCTAAGCTGGTGCGCACCTCTGAGATTTCTGCTGCTAAATTGAGATCAAGCGGCATGCCCAGACTCAGGTTAACCCCACTTGCTAGGAAGTAGCGATAATCGCTGTGCTCGTGCTCCGGGCTTAACTGCTGCTCTTGTAAGCTATACCACATCTTGGTGCGATAGCTGGTGTGAATTAGCTCCAAGTCATCGACAAAGTTGGTATGTGCCAAGTTTTGGTCGAAGTTATAGCGCAGCTCGCGGCTGTTTAAGTCCCAGTAATGCTGATCTAAGAACAGCTGGAGCTTGCTGTGTTGGTAATAGGTATATTGGGTAAAGCCCCACAGCTTGCGTGCGAGCTGATACAGATCGCCGGTGCAAGCCTTTTGCTGCGCCGTGCCCTCAATCAGCGCACAGTCCAGGTAGCAATGAAGCGGATCCAACATGCTAAACGGATCGCACACAAAGTGCACTTGATAGTCGTAACCTGCCATCAAAAGCGGCGTAAGGCGGCTAATTTCGCTCACCTCCAGCTCGCGGCCATAGGATATGGTAAGGCCCGAGGCGAGGTTATAGACGTAGCATGGTGGGTAGCACAACAGCTGCGCCCCCTCATCGTAGGTGATGATGTTGCGCCCGAGGCTGCACTCCCCGATATGGCTTAAGAAGACATTGCCCTCGCGCTGCGCCAGCTCAGCGCCTACCCACTGGCACTTGAGCTTGTGCTTTAAGCGCTGCGGGAAGTAGAGCTGCGTCAGCTCAAAGCGATCGGTGACATGCTCCCACAGCAGCGTTTGCAGCTGCGTAATCTCAACGCTGCTGGGGCGCAGCGCAATGCGCTGCTCATTGCTGAGACTGTCGCAGCTATTATGCTGATACCAGACCTTAAGATAGCTCTCAAGGCGCGGATCGATCTCCGGATCGCGGTGGCGCAGCAAGAACTCAGGGCGCGTGAAGTTAAGCCAAAACGGCGCAAAGCTCTCGCGCAACGGGGTAAAAGGCGCAAAGTTCTTGAGCTCGCTGACGCGGCGTGAGGCCACATGGTTTAAGCCCTTGCGATTGGCCTTAGGGCGGGCGGCACTGGACGCGGACGCGCGCTGATTCTGAGGCGCTTGTGCCTGCGCTTGCGCTTGCGCTTGCGCCTGCGCTTGCGCCTGCGCCTGCTCCTTAGCCTCACGCTTGGCGCGCGCCTTGAGCTCATCTGCGCTCAAGGTTCCGGCCTTGAGCGCCCGCTGCTCCTCATAAGTTAGGATCCGGCCTAACTTATTGCTCAGCATAATCAGCTGCTCGTACCAGTCGCGGTCAAAGCCAATGCCCGAGCACAGCTCTGAGAGCGAGAGCACGCCAGTAGCGGTGATGCTATCTTGCAGGTTGGGCGCGCAGGCGATGAGATCGGGCTGGGCTAACCAATCATAGAGCGCAAAGTTCACCAGCGAGTCATCGAGCAGGTACATGACCTTGCTCGGAGTACAAAAGTCGCTGCTCAAGGAGAGCATGGACTTCCAATACCAGCTGTGATGCAGCGCGCTTAAGCCATCGCCACAGGACACCACAATGCGCTTGAGCACAAAAGGCGGCGTGTACTCCGGCAAGTTGAGGTAGCGCGCGAGCTTGGCTGAGTCCTTAGTGCAGACATAATCATTGCCCTTGATGACATTGCTCGCCTCTTGCGCATCATCAAAGACCCGGGTTAACAGGTACTGGATGATCTGGGTGTAGGTTTGCGCGTCCTTGGCGGCGATATCCTTGCGCTCAAAGCGCGTCTTGTAGGCCATGTACGGCACGGTGACAAAGGCCGAGTCGATGATGTCGCACGCTCCGTAGTAATAACCTAAGCGCGCAAACAGCGAAAGGAAGCCCTGCTCAAAGTGGTAGCGCTCGTCCAAGTTGAGATCGATCATGCCGCGCATCACCAAGAGATAAATCAAGGTGTTAAGCGGGCTGTCCTCCTCGTAGTACAGATGCGGACGGCACGGCTGATACTCGCGCTTAGGGTCAAAACGCTTGGTTCCTGAGCGCCCTAAATGCTGATATAAATAGCGCAGATAGGTGCCCGGGCCATCGCTCTCTTCATTGAAGGTGGTGACGCCCTCGCCATCATCGAGCGCGGCATCGGCATAGCGCTCAAAAACGCCATAGGCATCCTTAGGCTCAAATTCAAGCTGCGGCTTGTCCTTATTGCCCTCGGTGGCCAGCGCGCTCAGCGGAATCATGCCCTCAGGCAGCGCCAGCTTGTCGCTGATGAAGCTTTGCAGGCGCGAGAACAGATCGCTGCTGTGCTCATCGCCCGCCACCTCGATTTCATCAATGGGATCGACCCTGAGTGAGCCGCTAAGCCCCACAGGTGCGTCCCAATCTTTGGCCCCATCCGCCGCGTTTGCGGGGTCAGACGCGGCAGCGGCGCCAGCTGATGTATCAGCAGCGGTGGCATCAGCGGCGCTATCCGTTGTGCCCTGAGCGGCGGCATCAGCGGCGCTATCCGTTGCGCCCTGAGCGGCGGCATCAGCGGCGCTATCCGTTGTGCCCTGAGCGGCGGCCTCATCTGCGTGCAGCTGGGCCTTACCCCCCAATAAGATGGAGTCAGGCTGGGTCTCATGCAGCTGTGACACCAGCTCCATGACCTGTGCGCCGCTCACCTCATCCAGCGGCTCCTCAATGGCGGGCAGCTCCAAATCAAAGCCCTGACGCTTAAGCTTGCGCTGGTCTTGCTTGGAGCTCATCTCCTGCCACGCCTTGTGCTTGAACTGGTCGGCCTCGCGCCGGGCCGAGAGATCGGCCTCGACTCCGCGGCGAGTGCGCACCCGCTGCGGCATCTGACCTAAATCAAGGCCGTCAGAGTCAAAGCTGGGGGCCTCTGGCGTAAAGCTCTTGAGACTAAAGCCACTTGCACTCTCCCGTCCAAAGAAATCGATGCCGTAGGTAAGCGCAATCTTGGTCAAGCGCTCAACCAGCGCGTGATAACCGTAATAGCTCTCGTCGTTAAAGAGGGGCCCGTGGTACTCACGCCCTGACTCAAGCGCTGCCAATAGCTCGCGCTCGGCTTTAACCTGCGCGGCCGCCCCGCTGCCATCTTCCACGCGCTCAGGTACCGCCATGGGCCCCAAAGGCGCCGCTCCCTCGCCCAAGATGCTATCGCAGGCGGCGCTTTTCGTAGGCGCAAGCGACCATGCCCCGGCCTGACCTGGTGCGCTCTGCGCGCGCTCGGCGGCAATATTCAGATGCAAGCATGCCAGCTGATAGCTGGAGTTGGTGTAAGTAGTGCCAAAGGTGTGGTAGGAATTAAAGCTCTCATGAAAGTTGCTCGGAGCACGCTGCGCAACAAAGGTCAGTTCCTGAGCGCTGCTCTGCCAGCGGCGCTCCCGGCGCTCATAATTAAAGCCCCAGAGCTCATGACCTTGGGCGACGGATAGGCGCGCCTGCGCCAGGGCTTGCTTGACGCGTTGCTGCTGCTGAATACTGTCAGGAGTGCCCAGCTCCTCGCCGCCGCTGACATAGGAGTCCAAGAGCCCGGACTTGGTTAAAACCAAGCTTTGGTCGGCGCGGCTTAATTGCTTGAGCGCGGCATACGGCATAATCGAGCAAGTGTAGCCTAACAGGCCCAAGACCTCATTTAAGGAGGTCGGCTGCTCTTCACGGCTAAAGGTGGTGCTCATAAAGTCGCAGCGCTCCAGCTGCAACAGGCGCTCAAAATCGTCCGGAGCGAGCACGCGCTCCATTAAGGCGCGCAGCTTGAGGCGCTCAATGAGCTCACGATAGCCCTTTTGTAAGCGCTGCGGCTTGAGATTAGGCGCGTTGCGCTCATAATAATGCGCGATCAGCTCATCATCGCTGGGCTCAAAGTAAGCCTGACGCTGGGCCGGCGTCAGCTGACACAAACGATCCAGCTGAGCGCACAAATCGCGCAGATGGCCGCGCGCAATCTCGGCCTCCCCCGTCTCCAGCAGCATCTCATCGCCGACTTGATAGTAGGTGATATAGCCCGTCTGCGGATTGTAATTTTGTTCCGTGCCCGGAGGCATAAAGCGCAATTTGCCCGGGACAAAGCCATTGTTATGGGCGCTCAAGAGCGAGGAAAACTCGCCAAAGCCCTCGCGCGCCATCTTGCGGGCGTACTCGGCAAACTTAGGACTGGAATCGTCGATTTGCAGTACCTCTTCCATGAACTTGCGCGCGAGCTTAATCTGCTCGTTTTCATGGAAGTTGCCGCCAAAGTCGTACTTAAACAAGTGGCTCTGGCAGTAATAGAGGTAATTGCTGCAGCTGTCGGGCATGCCGCGCATCATGTCGCGGGCTAAGAGCGAGGCAAAGCTGCGCTTGGCTCCATGCGGCTTACGCCCTAATTGCCAGCCATTGCGGCAGTACAAGAGCAGCTGGTACAAGCTCGAGCACTGGCTATACAAGAAGTAGGAGCTGGTAACCAGCGCCTCTAAGTAAATCTCGATCTCCTCGGGCAGATCGAGGTCAAGATAGTAGCTCAGCGGCGCGGGGCTACTGCCATTGGCCAAGGTCTGGTCCCACGCCAGCTGATTGCCGCCCATCGCGCGATCGAGCGTATGCAAGGCCGCCGGGCTCTCAGCGTTGCGGCGCCAGCGCACGCCCAAGGCGCGCGCCAGCGTGGTTGAGCGATCGCTCAGGCCGAGCTTGACCACCAAATCATGCGCGTCCGCGCGCAAGTCGGCAAAATCAAGCCCCGCAGGCGCAGCCTGCGCCTGTTGCGCGGCCGTATCGCCTAAGACCGAGCGCACCAAAACCGAGGTGTAAAAGCCCCCAGCCCCGACGCTCTTGCGTTCAATCGGAGCGCCGGTCTCAGACAGGCTGATGCCATCGTGCTGCTCTTTTTGCTCCCAGTATGGGCCCATCAGCACGGCGGTAGGCGCGGCGGTAGGCACGGCGCCCTCGGCCGCAGCAGCGGCCGCAGCTCCGGCGCCCGCACCGGCACCACCTAGGGCAGCGCCCGCAGCGGCGCCCGCTCCGGCGACGCCTGCTGCGGCGCGCTCCGGGGCGGCACTGACCTCGACCGTATCGCCGGGGTCGGCGGCGGCCGCACCTGATTGCTTGCGGTTTAAATAATCGGTCAGGCCGCTATTGATCCGGCGCTGCATCATTTGCCCCATCAGGCGCGTGATGGCACTGCCGTGGACCAAGCTGCCACTTAAGAACGGCGCGGCGGCACGCAAGGCGTCCTCGCGCGGGCGCATAATCGAGCGCTCAAAGGCCTCGCCATATGGGGCTACGCTTAAGTGGGCGTAGTTGAGCAGCGCATAGCGCTGGGCAGCGCTTTGGCCTAAGTTGCCCAGATAGCGGCAAAAGCCCTTGAATAAGGCAAAGTTAGGCTGGCCCACCTCCCGTAAGCTATACAGCGCGCCATAGAGCAGCTGCGAGTAGCTAGGGCGCAAGTGGCCGTCGTTTAACAAGTTATAGCTGACCAAGCCCACGGCCCGCATGTTCCTATCGGTACGATAGCGCTTGGCACATAAGGCCGTCGAGAAGGTGCTGGCGTAGTCGTTAAAGCGCAGATCCATGACATTGGCAAATAAGCGCTGCATGCAGACCAAGGCCGCATAGTCTTGGGTCGACTCAACCGTATTGATGCGCTCATTGACCTTAAGGGCTTGCTCCTGCAAAAACTCTGGGAACAAGTCTGAGCGCAGCCAGTTGTAGGTCAAGAGGCGCTCTAAGTAGCTCGTACCTTGGCTTAAGGCCTCAAACAGCTTGCGCACTACGGCTTGGATCTTGTGGTCACTCAGGCCAAAGTTTAAGAAGGCATAGGTCTCAAGGTCGACCATTTCCACCGCCCCTTGCCAATGGGCAAAGTTGCCGTTGATGGTCTTGTTGTTATGCCATAGGGTATTAAGCTCAGGGCCAAAGATGCCCACCCACGAGCTGCGCTGGGAGAAGCTGCCGCTCATATGGTTCGGGCCCATCACGCCGCGCTTTAACAGCTCCGCCTTAAGCGCCGAATTAGCAAAGGTCTTGTGCGCGTCATCGGCGAGGCGATAGAGGCTCATGAAATCAGGAGGCAAGATATCGCCGTTGACCGAAAGCATCATCAAGACCGCCCGCGCTTGGACATTGGTTTGAGCCAGCTCTTGCAGATACTTAAGATAGATAATAAAAGGCAGCGGCTGGAACTTACCTGCCGCTTCGAGCGCCTCCAGCTCAGTGCGCGCCTCGGGCACTTGCAGCGCCGCGGCGTAGAACAGGCAGGAGTGCGCGAGGTTGAGCTCCTTAGGATCGTCGCGTAAGCTCAAATATTGCTCATAGAGGCCATAAGGCTGATGCATAAAGAACAAGTGCTGGGCAAAGTTCTTACGCTCAGAGGTCAGCTTGTGCTTGACCAGATAATGAGCGATGTCCTTAAAGGCGCGGCAATCTTGAGCCCGGCCCCCTAATAAGGACAATAAGTCTGCGAGGGTATCATCATGCTTAAGGCGCGCCGCTTGAGCTAAATAGTGCAGCGCAGCGCCCTCTTGCTGGGCCGCCGCCCCGCGCACGTACTCATCTAAGTACGGCATCACCACCGGCACGAGGTCACCGGCGGTATTCTCAATTAAGTCCGCTACCAGCGCATAGCCTTGCTCGCGATACTCCGGCAAGACCATGCCCAGCTGCAAGAACATCACCGCGAGCTCTAAATTGTGGCTGGTGCTATCGTCGGGGTAAAAATTAAGCGGCGAGCAATCTAAGGCGCCGGTGCCGGTGAGCTGGCCATACAAAATGGTGACCCAATAGTTGGGCGAGACCAGCTCAAAGTTCTTGTGCTGCGGCAGCGGCGTGATCAAATACTTAAAGATGGCAAAGCAGCCATCCGGGCAGTACTCGCGGCGCATGAGCTCAGCTAAATCTGACATCAAGCGCTCGATTAAGACCTGATAGCGCGCCGCCATAAAGGAGGCCTTGGTGAGAAAGTCGCACAAGACCAAGATGGTATTGGCTAAGACCACGCCCCAGGTGTTGACCTCTTGCAGGGGCAAACCACCCTTGTGACCAAATAAGTCTACTGGGATATAAGCCTCACTCAGGCGCGACTCCAAGGCGCGACCGAGATCGAGCATATGGTGCAAGCGCGTACGCATGAAGCGGGTGCGGCCACTGTTAAAATCGCGCTTAGGGTCCCACTCATTGCTATAGCCATCGGCATTATAAGGATGGCTGATGCCGCTCACCACTTGCCCCTTAACTTGGAGCACTTCGCCTAAGCCAATGGTCGGCTCGCTACTGCGCGCGGCAGCCACTGGGTCCCGAGCTGACACGCCCTGGGCCTGCTCAAAAGCGTGCACTGAGTACGGTTGCCCGGTAGCCAGCACTTGAGCCGAGGCCTCAAACCATGCGCCCAAATCCCAGCCTTTATTTTGTAAGGCTGCTTGCACCACCGCCGCGCTATGGCCACCATGGGAGGTGATGTGACCGGCGCTACTGCCGCCGCCAAAATTAAACAAGGTCGGATTGTTGGCCTCAACGACGCGGCGCAAATCGGGGTCTTGCCCTACCAGCTGGGCAATCGCGGTCGCCAAGTCATGGCGCTCGATATAGCGATCGTAGCTGCGGAATAAGCGCACCCGATAATGGCCAAAGTCAAAGGCGATGCGCCCTAAATGGTAGCTGACCAGCGCGCGCAGATGCTGGACGAGGAATAAGCGGCCCTCATCATTGGCGTTCATTAAAAACAGCGGCTGGCACATGGTCGCAAGATAGGAGCTAGCTTCATAGCAACCGCTTAAGTCAGAATAGCTTAAGAAGGCATAGCCCAAATACAGATTCTTAACCCCGATGAGCTCACCGGTGTACCACGCCCGGCCCAATAAATACGCCGACCAAGCCGGAGTACCCGGCATCAGCGCCACCATGCCGTTATCGCCGATCAGCTCACCATAGGAGCTCACCTGCTTGACCTGATAATGGCGATAGTGGGACAGCACCCAGTCGGTATCGTGGTAGCAGCCCAAGACCTGACCGTGAACGCGCCCAAAGCTCATATAGGACAGACGCGGGTCTTGGCACAATTGCTGGGCTGCGGCAATCAGCTCAGGGGACGCCTCACTCTTTAAGCCCGGGACATAATTCTTTGGACTAAACTCACCTGAGTCCTTGCTCCCCCCAAGTTCCGCGGTGCGCACGGTCTTAAAGTGGCCGCCCTCATCGGGGGCACCGCCCAAGGCCACCCGCTGGGCCAAGGCCGATCCGGTGAGCACCGCGCCTTTGTCATCATAAAGACAGACACTACTGCCAATGCGGGCATTGCACGATAAGAAGTGATCGAGGAACACATGCTCGCGGTTCGGATCGAGCGCGGCTGCCGCGCTAGCTGCCCCCGCGCTAGCTGCCCCCGTGCTAGCTGCACCCGTGCTAGCTGCACCCGCTGCGCCCGGGCCCGCAGCAGTCGCGCCCGCGGCAGCTGCGCCCGCGGCAGCTGCGCCCCCCTTGGCGCCGACACGCCCCTTTTTGCTCTTAGTAGCTGACGCGGCCGCGCGCTGGGCATCATATTGCTGCAGCGCCCAGCTGCCGGCCATAAAGTGCTTGAAGATGAGGTTATGGCAGAACACCACGTAGGTGCCCATCAGCTCCATATAGGTGCGCAGATTGTCGCTCGACCATTGAGCTAAGCGATTGCCGGCCGCGGCGGTGACCGGTACCCCCACGGGTGCCAGCTGCTCAAAGATGCGCTGCTTGACGTACAAATGCAGCGCCCATTGCTCCATTTGCGGGGTAAACTCGCCTTGCGCCAAGGCGGCACTGAGCTGGTCTTTAAATAAGTTCAGCGCTTGGCGGTACTCCGGGAGCGTTGCGACCATGCCGCCTTGCTTAGAATCGGCGGCCAAAATCTGATAGTAGAAGACTCCCGCGCTATCCTTTTCTTGGGTGCGCCAATTAAATTCCTTGATGGCGCGGCGCCCAATGGCCAAAGCATCTTGGCCCATCAGATAGGCATGGAGCGGGCTGACAAAGCCTAAATTCAAATCAAGCGCGGTAGTATCCGCCCGCTGATCGGCGCGCTTGATGTAGATGGTATTGGTCAGGCGCGTTAAGTTGTACAGGTGCACGCGCAGCTGGGTGCACGGCAGCACGAAGTTTTCCAGGCCATTTAAGCTCAGCTCAAGTACGCTGTGCAAATAGCAAAAGTGCAGGCCATAGACCTCGGGCAAAAGGCGCTTGAACTCAAAGAGGTTGCGGTACTGGGTCTTAAAAATGGCACCGGGGCCTCCCATGCTACTTGAGGCCAAGTCGCTTTCATCGCGGGGCTCATCATCGCCGGTCAGGGCAGACTTGCCGACATAGCGATTGACGTAATTGACGAGATCAAACTCGAAGTTGGACTTGCGGCAAAAGCCACCTGACATCAGCTTAAACAAGGTGAGCTGATTGGACAGGTGCACCAGCGCCTCGTATTGCTCGTAGTCGCTTTCCAAATGGGTCTTGTCTGCCAGCAAGTAGGCGTAGAAGATGACCTCATCGAGCTCCTTAGGATCGGTGAACGGATGGGCCTTTAAATAGGTGCGGATGTCTTCTTCATACTGAGCATAGGCCTCGAAGACCTGATTGCGCATCAGCTCAACGCCCGCCGAGCGCTCCTGTGCAGAAAAGCCCGTCAAAAGCCAGACCGCCGTTGGCGCCACCACCAGCTTGCCCACCCGACCGAGCAGCGCGCCGATGGCGTTATGGATCTGCATGTAAGGCTGATTGCGATAGCAAGTAAGTCCGACGCGCTCAAACCAAGTTTTACGTGCGCTCGGCTCATCCAAAGGCGGGGCACTTAAACCGACAATGCCCAAATGCTGGGCTTGCGCATAAAGATAGGACAGTAAGTTGCGCTCCATGCGCTCAAAGGACTGCTGCAGCGCACTTTTGAGCTCATCCTCGCGCTTAGGCGGCAAGCCCCAAAAGAGCTTGCAGTACTCATCAAGCTGGGCAAACGACAGCGACTTTAAGCTCTCGGCGATGAGCTTACGCAGCTCAGCGGCATTTAAATCAGGCAGGCCCTGCGCACCCAGCTGCTCTAAATTGCGATAAAGCACCAGCTGGTTACACAGCTGATTGCTCCCGGCGAGCATTTCATTATTAAGGCGCGTCGCAAACTCGGGGCAAGAACTAAAGAGCTCGGAGAGCTCAGGGTAGACGTAGGACAGATCAAGCTCAGCCCCACAGGCATGGCGCAGCCGCGCCTTGCCCTCAGGATCAGGTGCGGCTTGTTCGCTGCGCTCATGAAGCTGCGGGCACGGGTCTTGGCCCGGGTGATACAGCTGAGTGGCGGCGGCCACGCCCACTTGCGGACTAAACCACGCATCGGTGCTCGGCGCCTCATTGAGCGCAAACTCGCTGGTGCGTCCCGTACGCTGCGCACCTTCTTCCTCGAGCGCCTGCGCCACGGGCTCGGCCCCACCTGCCCCACCTGCTGCGGCGGCAGTGGCAGCAGTTGCGGCATCGGCGCCAGTGGCAGTAGTAGTAGCGGACAGGTCCGCCGCCCGTGCTGCCCCCGGATCAATCGCAGCGACAACCGCGCCGTCGGCGTCAGCCGCGCGCTCAGCTGGCCCCTCAGGCTGCGGCGCGGCCGCTTTAGCCTCGGCGCTTGCGGTGGTAGCACCAAAGTCCGCGCCCTTTGCTTGCGCCTCAGGGCTGGCATCAGTGCTAGCCTCAGCGCAAGCCTCCGTGACGGCCTTGGCGCTGGCCTCGGCGCTAGCCTCCGCGACGGCCTTGGCGCTGGCCTCGGCGCTAGCCTCCGTGCCGGCCTCGGCGCTGGCCTCAGAGCTAGACTTAGTGCTGGTGCGCGCGCCCTCGTCCGCCAAGGCCGAAGCTAAGGCGTCTAATAAGGCCTCATTGTCGGGTGCGCTAGTCTTGTCCCCATCGGCGTGCTGTGACCCCACGCGCTGAGGGCTGAGCGTACTATCAGACTGAGCTTCAGTCTGAGGACGCTTGGTTTGATCGTGATCGCAACGTGAAGGCATGACGCGCTCCTTAAGTGAACAGTCCGCATTTTTAGGCCGCGCCCGCTAAAACGTCCGCTGGGCCCAAAATTCCCGAGCTATAACCATAGCAACGCCCACGAGTGGGGGCAATTAACCGCAATGCAGCTAACCTGAGTGCAACTTAGCAGAATGCAACTAAGCTTAATACAGCCAGTGGGTCCCATGGGACCAATGCAACCACTGTGACCACTGTAACCTTAGCTCACATTGCGTACCTCTAGTATTGTAGAGATCTGTACGGTTAAGTGCGCGCAAAAGCCCCTCAAAACCACTCAAGCGCCCCGACTGCCTGCAAAATCTCCCCCGGCCCTTCCAATAAACAAACATAATCTTGAGAAAAGATAAGTAAAAAGCCCGTACCCCAGCGAGGTACGAGCTTTAGCTTGCAGGCTGCACCTAAACCGCGCCGCTTGAGCCGTGCTCAGGAGGCGCGACGGCTTATTAGAAGCCTTGGAACACGAAGCTTAAGTGCAGATCTTGGTTTGGTACCTTGAACTGCTCCAAGACTGGGGCTCCCCAGCTGTCGTCGCCGCCCACGCCCATCATGGCTGAGCTGAGCTTAACAAAGGTGTAGTTGATGTCCGGCAGCTCAAATGGGTGGCGCGCCGCCTCAATCTGAGTTGGGCTCCATGGCAAAGCTGAGAAGTTGAATGGCTCATTGACGCAGGAGAAGATCATGCCGTGATCGCTCTTCTCATCGCGCAGAATGAAGTAGCGAGTATCGCAGTGATTGCCCGACTCCTGGGGCTTTAAGTAGGTCTCAAACTCTTCGATGGTGCTGGAGCTATAGTAGCCTAACTTGTAGCCGTCCTTGCGGTCTGGATAGTTAGCGCTGCTGCCGCGGCCATAGTAATCAAGATCACTAAAGTGGGACTTGATTGGCATTAAGACGCCAAACTCCGGCAGCTCCGGTAAGCCCTCAGCCTTGTGGTAATCGAGATCGACCCGAATCTGGCCCGATGGATAGACGCTGTAGGTCAAGGTGACATAGGCCTCAACCGGCAGGGTCGCCAGCTGCATCTTGTAGCTTACCTGCGCGCAATGCTCTAAGAGCACGCCCTTGTGCTCAACGCATTGCGCAAAGCGACCGGCGTTACGCCATACCCCGTCGCGAAATGGCATCTTATTACCATTATCGTTGTCGGTAGGAGCACGCCAGAAATTAGGACGCAACATGTCGCCTAGGTACTCGATACCGCCGACTTGGTAGCTGACTAAGCCGCCCACGCCGTTGGAGAAGAGCACGCGGAAGTTTTGGCCAATGACGCCGTAGTTAAAACCAGTAGCTAAGAGCTCTAACTCACCACTCTTTTGCGGCAGCACAATGTACTGCTCCGGCGCGAAGATAATGCCCTCACCAAAGGCGATGTCGTAACCTGCAGGCGCCCATGCGGTGTCCTCGGGGAGCTCAAAGCACGCCTGAATGATGTACTCGGCGTTGTGGTCAAAATTGCCGTGGGCGACATTTTCATCAAGCAACGCCAAGTTAATCGGTACGGTGACACTCTCACCTGGGGCGCAGGCTACCGAATCCGTGTAGGAGCTGACCACAGTGCCATTTAACAGCAGGCGCACCCGCAGGATGTAATCCTCGGTATTGGTAAAGAGCGAGTAATTGGTGATCTTGATGGCGTCCTTGGTTGGCTCTAAGGTGAAGTCCTGATAGTTGTACTTAACCTCGGCCATCTTGGAGGTCTCAGAGCCATCGGCGTAAGTGATGCCGTTACCCGAGAAGTTAAACTCGGTCGGATGGTCATCAAAGTCACCGCCATAGGCGTAGTACTCGACGCCCGCTTGGTTTTGGACCAAGAAAGCCTGATCCTTATAGTCCCAGATGAAGCCGCCTTGGTAGCGCGGATTGCGCTTGGAGAGATCGGTGTAAAGCTTCATGCCGCCGCACGATTGGCCCATGGCGTGGGTGTACTCGCACATGATAAACGGCTTGTCCGGGTGCTCCTCTAAGAACTTTTCGACCCCTGCGACCGTGGTGTACATTTGCGACTCTATGTCCGAGGTTGCATTGTAGCTGCGATCATGGAAGATGCCCTCGTAGTGAACGAGGCGCGATGGGTCACGGGCTCTAAAGAACTCACTTAAGTCAAAGATGGTCTTGCCGCCATAGGACTCGTTGCCGCACGACCAAATCAGGATGCAGGCGTGATTCTTATCGCGCTCGAGCATGGCGCGGCCACGGGCTAACACCGCATCGTGCCACTCTGGACGATCCTTAGGTAAGGTGTATTCATCGCAGTGGTCGGCGCCCAAGCACTGCCAAGTGCCATGGGTCTCAAGATTGGTTTCGTCGATGACATACAGGCCCAGCTCATCGCAGAAGTGATACAAGGCCGATGAGTTCGGGTAATGGGAGGTGCGCACCGCGTTGATATTGTTGCGCTTCATGGTCAAAAGATCGCTGTAGGTCTCAGCGTCAGGCACGCAGCGGCCCCCCACTGCTGAGAACTCATGGCGGTTGACGCCATGGAAGACGATGCGCTTGCCGTTTAAGCACATGATGCCGTTGCGCAGCTCAAAGCGGCGGAAGCCAATCTTCAAGCGGCAAATGCCAAACGAAGGCTCATCTAACTCAAAGAGCGCATTCATGGCGGCGCTTTCGTTGGCGTCCAAGGCCTCATAAGCCCCGGCTCCGGCGCACACGAAGTTGACGCGCGCCGCCTCTTGCTGCGACACCACTTGGCAAATTAAGGTGTAGAGGTGAGGCTTTTCGGCCGACCAAGGCAACAAGTTCAAGCCGTTCAGATCAAGGGAGAATGGCACATCTGTATTCGCCTCGTTGACCACGACCGGCTGCGAGCAAATGCGGCGCTCTTCATCAATCAAGTACAGCTGCACCGCACCGGGAGCACTTAACTTGACTGTGCCACTCAAGAGCGGTTGCGTATAACTGTCATCTAAGGTCGGCTTAACAAAGATGTCCTCTAAGTAAACCTCAGGCTTAGTGTAGAGATAAACCCCGCGGAAGATGCCCGATAAGCGCCAATAGTCTTGATCTTCTAAGTGTGAGCCCGAGCTGTACTTGAAGACACGCACTGCCAAACGGTTTTGACCGGAGCGTAAGTACGGGGTCAGGTCAAAATCAGATGGGGTAAAGGAGCCGGTGGCATAGCCCACATAGTGGCCATTTAAGTACAGGGCAAAGGCGGAGTCAACACCCTCAAAGCAGATAAAGCAATTGCGCCACTTAGAGCTGCACTCAAAGAAGGTGACGTAGGAGCCCACGGCATTAAAGCGCTGGGGAATCTCACCGGGGCGCACCTGCTCGCGACCATCCCACGGATAGGCGACATTGGTATAGTGCGGCTTGCCATAGCCTTGGGTTTCAAAGTGACCTGGCACTTTAATCGAGGCCCAGCCGCTGACATCAAAGTCGTCACGCTCAAAGCCCTGCGGCATTTGGCCAAAGTTCATGGCGTAATGAAAAAAATAAGAGCCATTGAGACTTTGGCGCAGCGAGCTTCCCGCCCCGTCCATCATCTCTTGGTAATTGGCATAGCACAGATGATCTGAGTGCGGTGCTAAGCGATTTTGCTCATAAACGCTCGGATTTTTAACAATACCTAGGTCAAAGTCGCTCATCGTAATCTCCTACAAGACACTAAGTCGGCTCCCAGCCCCGCCCCAAACACACACTGGCAGCAGCAAACACCCTGGCAACAGCAAACACCCTGGCACCAGCACAGCCTAGGCCTCATGCGTCCTAAGCTTAGAACCTAAGACCTATTCACTGCTCTACCTTGGTGGCGAGATCAGGCTTGCGCTAAGCGGTGCAAGAGCTACCAGAGCTACCAAAGCTCCCCGCGCCTAGAGCAAGACAGCCACAGCCCTCCATCATAGCAACATGACTGAGCAAAAGCGCAGCAAGTGATGTGACCTAAACCATATTTGTGCAAAACTGTGAGCTCATCCGCGCCCTAGCCACCATTATCCAAGGTCCAGATCTAATGCCCACATACTTTGGACTCTACGTAGCAGTGCCAAAATCGGTCATATGCCAAGAGCTGTCGGTATCAAGAGTTAATGAAAAATTGCTTAAATACGGGAAAGTTGTCCAAATTCCGTTGGGACTGTGAGATGGCCAAATGCTGATTTTGGTTTTGGCTCCGTTCTGTAGACTCCCCATATTTTGCCTAATCAGAACTAATCATAAGATATCATATTAACAAAATTATCAAATAAAGGACTGAACAAAGGAGCTATATTCTCGATCGAAATAATAC
>DXIF01000117.1 GCA_019113025.1 Candidatus Anaerobiospirillum stercoravium
CCGGGGCTGCGTACTTTGAGAGCGGTGGCTGAGCGCATGCGGCGCCGCGGCTGAGGCTGCGATTTGGGGCGCGGCGGGCGCAAGGGGCCGCTTTTGGCTTAAAATTGGGCGGGTGCGAGGACGCAGGATGCGTCCGCCCTTCAGCTGCCAGCGGCCTAGACTTTGCTCTAGGGCTCAGGATGGGCCTGGGGTCTAGGGGCGCGGCTTGCTCGGCTTAGCCGTGCGTGGCTTGGCCGTGCGTGGCATTAGTGGGCGTTGGAGGTTGTGATTTGTAAGATGATGCATATGACCATTACTTTATCTCTTCTGACAGCCGTTGCGGCTTTGATTACTGGTGGCTGCGAGACCTCCAATCAAAACTACTCTTCAAGTCGTGTCGTTGACGCCACTAATGTCAGCGCGGTGCAGTCTGTGCCGGGCAGCGCCCGTGCCCCAGTGACGGCAGGCACGGTCAGTCGCACGGTCAGCCGCACCGCCGGGCCTGAGATTTTAAGCGACGCCCCGATCTATGATGCCCCAGTTTATGACGCCGGTTTGAGCCCCGCCCCCCAAGGCAGCCTGGCAACTCAAGCCCCGGTGCAAGCCCCAGTGCAAGCTCAAGCCCCGACGGCCGCACCGGGCACCTTAATTGGGGGCGTCCCCGATGAGCCGATGCCTCAGTATCAGAGCAGCTCGGCGGTGAGCGCTCCTAATGCCACCCTGCCGCCCGATCCGCTCGATGACTTCAATCCCAGCCCGGTAACTCAGCCGGTGGCCGCGCCGAGAACTCAACCGGTGACCCCGCAGGTTTCCCAACCGGGCGCGGCGCCGACGGCTCAGGCCTCCAGCTCCTCGGGTAATTGGCTTTTAGTCGATAGCGCTGAGGCTCAAGAGGACGTCAATAACACCGCCTTAGAGCAAAAGGTGCTGGCCCAGCAAGCGGTGAGTGATAGCGCCCGCACCGTCTATCAAAACAAGCTGGCGACCACCGCCGGTCCAGATCGCTACGCGGTGGTCAAGGGCGATACCCTGTACTCCATTGCCTTCCGTTACGGCCTTGATTACCACGCCCTCGCCAATATCAATAAGATTGACCCGCCTTATAATCTCTCGGTGGGCCAAGTCTTAGTGCTCAACTTAAAGGCCCAAGAGGCGCCGAGCTACGTGGTCCAAAAGGGCGATACTCTCTACTCCATTGCCCGTAAGAATGGCCAGAGTGTGTCGTTTTTAGCCGGTGTCAATGACTTAGAGCCCCCGTATAACTTAAAGGTGGGCCAAAAGATTCTGCTCTCGCGTGACAATTCGGTGAGCGCAAGCTCGGCGGCCTCTGCGGCTAAGAGCGAAAACGTCGTGCCGGTGGCCGGGCAAAAGAACCCAACTACTGCCACCCCAAGCAAGGCGACCGCCAGCAACAATAAGGACAGCTCCGCGACTCAGGCGAGCTCATCGAGCGCATCGAGCGCATCGAGCTCCGCTAACGCCACTACCCCGATTGTTAAGACCGCCACCCGCAAGGTCGCGGGGGTAACTTGGTCTTGGCCGACCACGGGGCGCGTGATCGAGCAGTTCTCCACTGCCGAGCAAGGCAATAAGGGCGTGGATATCGCAGGTAAGCGCGGTCAGTCCATTATCGCCGCCGCTGATGGCCAAGTGGTGTACTCAGGCAACGCCTTACGCGGCTTTGGTAACCTCATCATCATCAACCACACCAATGAGTACCTCTCGGCTTATGCCCACAATGATGTGCTCTTGGTTAAGGAAGGCCAAAAGGTCAAGCGCGGGCAGCAGATTGCGCGCATGGGCAGCACCGATACCAGCTCGCCGCGTTTGCACTTTGAAATCCGCTATCGCGGCCAATCGGTTAACCCGGTCAGCTATCTGCCTAAGTAGTGAGCAGCAGCGCCATGCTCATGGTCTGACCCCGCGGCGGCGCGAGCTTAAGCTCGCGCCGCCGCGTTTTTGGGGGCGGCGGTGTGCCACCCTTAGTGCAGGGCGCTGAGCTTGCTCTTGAGCTCGCTTAAGACGTTTAAGGCCATGAGCGGCGTCAGGCTGTTGAGGTCAAGCGTGTTGAGCTCACGTGCGAGGTCTTGGAGGACTTGGCTCTCGTGCTCAAGCTGCGCTTGCTGCGCTTGGGTTTCGCTCAGCTGCGCTTGTAACTGCGCAATACGTTGCGCTTGGGCTTGTAGCTGCGCGCGGTGCGCGAGGGCCTCTGGGTGGGTCCCCTCGGCACTGTTGCGGGAGTCAAGCTCAGCTGCGGCCTCAGGGACTAGGCCCGAACCTAGGCCCTGAGCTAGGTCGGAGGTCAGGGGCGGGGTAAAGAGGTTGGAGTTATCGAGCTCCTTGGCGCGCGCCTTAAAAAAGCCTAAGGCTTTTTTGGTGATTTTGCTCGGCACGCCCGCCAGCTGCGCCACCTCAATACCAAAGGAGCGTACTTGGCGCCCGCGCTCGGCGTGGTACAAGAACACGATTTGCCCTTGGAACTCCTTGGCGTTAAAGCACAGATTAAAGGCGTTAGGGTAGTTTTCGACCAAGGTCGTGACCTCAGCGTAGTGGGTGGCAAACATGGTCTTAGGCCGTAAGTCCTTGGCCAGGTACTGCACAATGGCCTCGGCAATCGCCGCGCCTTCAGCCCCAGAGGTACCGCGTCCCACCTCGTCCATGATGACTAAGCTCTTGTCAGAGGCATTGTTTAAGATGGTGGCGGTTTCCTCCATCTCGACCATAAAGGTTGAGCGCCCCGCCGCTAAGTCATCGCTCGCGCCAATGCGGGTGAAGATGCGGTCGATATCGCCAATCACTGCCTCCTTGGCCGACACAAAGGAGCCCATGCGCGCCATGATGGCAATGAGTGCCGTCTGGCGCATAAAGGTCGACTTGCCACCCATGTTCGGCCCTGAGATCACCGCCAGGTTATGCTCGGGATCAAGCTCAATGCCGTTGGAGATAAATTGATTGGAGCTTAAGGCCTCAACCACCGGGTGGCGCCCGGCGACAATCTTAAGATAGTTGTCGCTAGTTAAGGTCGGGCGGGTGTAGCCGCGCTTTTGGGCGACGCGCCCCAGTGCCTGCGCCACATCAAGCTGCGCCAGGTGCGCCGCGAGCGCCGAGAGTTCCGGAATTACGGCAATGAGCTGCGCTAAGATTTGCTCATAGAGCTCCTTTTCAATTTGGAGGCAGCGCGTCTGGGCCGACAACGTCTTTTCTTCGAGCTCTTTGAGCTCGGGGGTGATGTAGCGTTCGACGTTCTTGAGCGACTGGCGGCGTACATAGTCTTGCGGCAGCGGGGGCGCCTTTTGCGCTGCATTGCGCGTAATCTCAATAAAGAAGCCCAGGACGTTATTGCTCTTGACCTTGAGGCTGCTGATGCCCGAGCGCTCCTTTTCCTGCTCTTCGATCGCGAGCAGAATTTCCTGCGCGCCGTTTTGCAGCTGGCGCAGCTCATCTAACTCGTCATGGTAGCCATCGGCGATGACATCGCCATCGCGAATCAGCAAGGACGGGAAGGGCTTGATCGCGCGCTGGAGCAGCTGGTAGGTGGCGTTAAGTTCCGGCAGCTGGGCAATAAAGTGGCGCAAGATGGCAGTGCGCGCTGCGGTGCGCAGCGCGTCCGTGCTTGGTGTCGGCGTGTCCGTGCTTGGTGTCGGCGTGTCCGCGCTTAGTGCCGACGCATCCGTGCTGGGCGCTGGCGCCTGCGCACCGGTCGCGCTTTGCTCCTGTATAGTGGTCGCACTTTGCTCCGGCATAGTGGTCGCACTTTGCGCTGACGCAGCGGTCGCGCTGACCTCTGGGGCTGAGTCCGGGGTGGCATCGTCTGCCGGGAGCTGGTAGCCAAAGAGGGCGGCGGGCTGGGTTAGGTCGAGGTTACGGTCAGAGGCTGCATTTTGGCCCAGGTTGGCGCCGACTACGCTTAAGATTTGGTTGAGGGCGCCGCGATTGAGGTGCTGGGCTTGCTCAGCGTTGAGGGTGAGCAGGTACTTAATGGTTGGGACCACGGCTAAGGCGTCGCGCAGCTTGGCCAGGTCGCGCGGCTTGGCGGTGCGCAAACCAATGCGCGCGACGATGCGCTCGATGTCGCCGATGGCGTCTAAGATGAGGTCGAGCTCGGCGTTCATTGGGGCCTGTTGCAGCGCTTCGATTAAGTCGTAGCGCTGCTCTAAGGTGGCGTTATCACGCAGGGGATTGACCAGCATCGAGCGCAAGAGGCGACTGCCCATGGGGGTGCGGGTGTCATCTAAGATCGCCATGAGGCAACCTTGCGGGGTGCCGCTTAAGTTGGAGAGAAGCTCTAAGTTCTTTTGCGCCGTCTTATCGAGCAAGACGATGTGCGAGCTCTCGTCACGCTTAATCGCGCTGACATGCTCGACCGCCGCATGTTGGGTGGTGCGCACATAGTTGAGTAAGGCGCCGGCGGCGCAAATGCCCGCGCGCATCTTGTCGATGCCAAAGCCCAGTAAGCTCTGGGTCTTAAATTGGGTGCATAGATTGCGGTAGCTGGAGTCGTAGTCGTAGTCCCACAGCGGGAGGGCCTTGCGGCATAAGACGTCCTTTAAGCGCTCATAGTGGGCAAAACGCTCAGGGTACAAGAGCTCTTTAGGATTGACCTTATCAATTAAGAGCATCAGGTCGTCAATTGAGCTGACCTCGGTGGTCGTAAACTTGCCCGAGCTTAAGTCCATGGTGGCAAAGCCAAAGTTGACCTTGTCCGCATAGAGCGCGGCAATGATGTTGACCTCGCGCTCGGGGATCATGTCCGGCTCCGTGACCGTGCCGGGCGTGATGATGCGGGTGACCTTGCGCTCAATCATATTGCGCCCGGCCCCTTGCTTATCGGACATTTGCTCGCAGATGACGACCGAGTATCCGGCCTTGAGCAGGCGCGCGATATAGCTGTCGACAGCGTGGTAGGGAATACCGGCCATGGGGATGGGAGCGCCGTTTTGGTGGTTGCGCCGTGTGAGGGTTAAGTCAAGGATGTTGGCGGCAATCTTAGCGTCCTCAAAAAAGAGCTCGTAGAAGTCGCCTAAACGGTAGAACACCAAGTTATCTTGGTATTGCTGTTTGACCTCGTAGTATTGACGCATCATGGGCGACAAGTCGTCAGCATTAATTATGTCAGGCATAACGGTTCCCTCCGCATCTGAGCTCAAGGTAATTAAGTATCAACGATCCGCGCCATCCTTGCGGTGGCACCACTGGTTTGGCACCAAATTTAGCGGCGCCAAATTATAGGCAAAGTACCCCCGGGGCAAAAGCGCTTAAGTTCCAAAATAACGGATTTAGCCGCAAAAAGGGGGAAATCAGCTCCTAACGCCCCTAAGCTCGCGCAACACGTGCCATCTGTGCCACCTGTGCCACCTGTGTTCCCCGCAATACCTGCGCCCCAATGCAGCAACCCCGCGCCCCATGTGCTACCTGCGCCGCTTTGCGCCACCTGCGCCCCCACGTATTGGTCAGGCGTTGGTCAGGCGTTGGTCGGACGTGGTGAGCCCCGCACCGTGTTGTTGTGGTTTTAAGCTTAATTTAATGGGGCACCAAACTGACGCTGGGGCGCGTGGCGCTCTTGGGGGGCGCGCCGCTGAAGCGGCGTCAAGTCGGCGCCGCGGCCGCGTCGTGCGCGCTTTGCCGGGGCTAATGCGCGCACGGGGCTCAGGGCTGTTAAGATGGAGCATATTTGAAGTTGGTTGAGGAGGGGGCACATGAGTGCACCAATCGTTTTGCCGCGCTGGGATCAGGTGCCCGAGCTCAGTGATCCCGCGGCATCGTTTTTGTACTTAGAACAGGTGGCGGCGTATTTAGGAAACTTGCTTTTGCCACGCGGCTTGACCCTTACCACCGCCGAATCGTGCACCGGGGGCTTGATTTCCGGTATGGTGACCGCGGTCTCCGGCTCCTCGCACTGGTTTGAGCGCGGCTTTGTGACCTATACCAATAATGCCAAGATGGAACTCTTAGGCGTGCGCGCCAGTACCCTCGAGCGCTATGGCGCCGTGAGCGAGTTTACCGCGCTGCAAATGTCAGGTGGCGCCCTTGAGCACTCGCGCGCCGCGCTGGCAGTGTCGGTCACTGGTATTGCCGGTCCCACCGGGGGCACCCCCAATAAACCGGTCGGCACCGTTTGCATGGGCCTTGCGTGCCATGCCCCAAGGTGTCAATGGGTGACCACCCATTGCTTTAGCGGCGATCGCAACGCAGTGCGCGCTCAGACCGTTTATGAGGCGCTGCGCGGGCTGTGCCTGTTAGTACAAAACCTGATTGACCCCAGTGAGCTGGGCGCGCTGCAAGTGTGTGACGCCGACTGGAACGTGCTGCGCGCCGCCGGTTACCACCCCCAGCCGCGCGCCTAGTCGCTGTGGGCGCTGCCCCAGGCCGCGGTTTAGGCGCTGCTTAGGCGCCGGGTGCGCTGCCGCACCCGGGACGGCGCTTGGGGCGTCGGCGCCGGTGCGTGGATGCTGGCGCGCCGCGCGCCGCGGGCGCCGTGAGGTGGTGCTAGCTCTTAGTCTTTTGGCTGAGGTGAGCTCAAATATTTTCGACGGTAGCGCTTTACAAGTGTTGTCATTAGTCTTATAATTTTATTCAAGAATTTCGGATAATCTTTCTGCAAGCGTAGGTGTAATATGGCCGCTCCAACCAAGACGAAAAAAGACGGTGCTAGCACGGTTAGCACCTCGAACAAGTTAGCTGCTAACTTGACCACCGATCCTAAGAAAGCCAAAGCCATTGAGGCGGCGATGGAGCACATCGAGCGTCAGTTTGGTAAGGGCGCCATTATGCGCTTTGGTCAGGGTGAGCTCGAGGAAATTGAGGCAATTTCCACCGGCTCCTTGACCTTGGACTTGGCCTTAGGCGTCGGCGGCTTACCAATGGGTCGCATCATCGAAATCTACGGCCCCGAGTCCTCGGGCAAGACCACTTTAACCTTAGAGTTGATTGCGCAAGCACAAAAGCGCGGTAAGGTCTGCGCCTTTATCGACGCTGAGCACGCCTTAGATCCGGTCTATGCCAAGAAGCTGGGGGTCAAGATCGACGATGTGCTCATCTCCCAGCCTGATACCGGCGAGCAGGCTCTCGATATCACCGAGACCTTGGTGCGCTCAGGCGCGGTCGATGTCATCGTGGTTGACTCGGTCGCGGCCTTAGTGCCAAAGGCCGAAATCGAAGGCGATATGGGCGACAACCACGTGGGATTGCAAGCCCGCCTGATGTCGCAGGCGTTGCGTAAGCTCACCGGCACCATTAAGCAAGCCAACTGCATGGTGGTCTTCATCAACCAGCTGCGTATGAAGATCGGCATCATGTTCGGTAACCCTGAGACCACCACCGGCGGTAACGCTCTTAAGTACTACGCCTCGGTGCGCCTTGATATCCGCAAGGGTGCGGTGATCAAGGATAAGGACGTCGCCATCGGCAACGAGACCAAGGTCAAGGTGGTCAAGAACAAAGTGGCCCCACCATTTAAGCAGG
Organism: Candidatus Anaerobiospirillum stercoravium; assembly: GCA_019113025.1. Taxonomy (GTDB): domain Bacteria; phylum Pseudomonadota; class Gammaproteobacteria; order Enterobacterales; family Succinivibrionaceae; genus Anaerobiospirillum; species Anaerobiospirillum stercoravium. Next base: position 7,441 of record DXIF01000117.1, read on the forward strand.
CTAACTTCCAAATCCTGTTTAATTACGGCATCTCCAAGACCGGCGAGCTCATCGACCTCGGCGTCCAGCTCAAGTTAGTTGAGAAAACGGGCGCCTGGTTTGCCTACAATGGCACCAAGATTGGCCAAGGCAAGGCCAACGCTATGCGCTATTTAGACGAGCACCCTGAGGTCGCCGACGAGCTCGAAGGCAAGATTCGTGAGTACTTTAAGCAGCACTCCGATTACGCCGAGACAGTCGAGATTGGCTCGGCCCCAGCGGCAGAAGACGTCCCTGGTCTGCCTGAGTCCGAGGACGGCTTGCCGCCATTAAACGATATGAATGATGAGGACTTAATCACCGAGGTGCCCGAAGACCTCTAAGTGACGCTAGGTGACTCTAAGTGAGGTGCGCCGCGCGCAAGCTCCGTCCCCTCAGGTGACTAAGCTTAGGTGACTAAGCTTTGATCCCACCTTGTTGTTAACTCCTGTTTTCTAAGGCAGACTCAGGCCCCGGCTTGGGCCTGCCTTATTAGTCTGGGCGCGCGCCGCTTGCAGCAGGAAGCAGGCGACAGCGTGCAAGGAGCCGCCATGTGGCCGCAATCTTCGAAAGCCAATGCCAAAGCTCAAGCTAAAGGCGCTACTAAAGCCAAATCCAAAGCCAAAACTAAAGCCCATCCCAGCTCCAGCCGGAGCCTCGATGAGTGCGTCAGCGCCACGGTCTCAGGCCTGCGCAGTACACGCGGCGCCACGCTGGATGACGCGCCCAGCGCGCACGTTGGAGCCAGCGCGGAGGCCGTGGTCGCTGCGGGTTTAGGTTCGGACTTAGAGCAGGTCAGCTCGGGCTTTTCCTCGTTTTTGCCCCGAGGTAAGCGCCGTGAGGCGGCGGTGCGCGCCCAGCTCAAAGCCCAGGGCTATGCGCCCACCGCCCCAGAGCACGACTGGGATGAGCCGGAGCTGCGTACGCCTCGCGCTCAGAGTTTAGCCCACGTTTACGACGCCTATGGTGACGCGGATGTCGCGGCGGCCGCATACGATGCTTACGGCGCTGATGATGCGGATGATGGGTTTGCCGCATACGATGCTTACGGCGCTGATGACGAGGCTGACTGGACCGCCGCATACGATGCTTACGGTGCTGACGATGAGGACGATGGAGCGGCCGCACCGTCTTGCTTGCAACGTAAGACTCAGCGCCCGAACGCGCGTCAGGCGTCGTCCCGGCGTCAGCCACAGCCGGAGCGCTTGGGCGTTAAGACCAAAGACTCTGGGGCGCCGACTCAGCGCGCGCCACTCCCAGAGCCCTCGCTGGAGGCTGAAAGCGCGCGCTCATCGGTGCCATTGCCGGGGCCCATGCCCCCTCAGGTGCATGCGCCCGATCCCAGCGTGGCTGCAGCGCTGTCGCAGCGCGCCCAGCTCGAGGATGAGGCGCTGCGCGCGTTGCTGGGCACTGCCTATGACGTAGCTACCGGTACGCGCTCGCTCTTAGGCACAAAGCTGCCGTCTGAAGCGGGCGTGCGTACGGCGTCGGCGGCCGCAGGCGCCGCGGCAGCATCGTCTGACTTAGGTCGGGGGCAACCAGGTCCAGCGGCGGCGGGGGCGCGTGACTTAGTGGAACCAAGGGACCCGGCGCCTACGGCCCTACCGGGGGGACCTGCTGCCGCTGCCGCAGGGACCTGCCGCCTGTCCGTGTCGTTGGGGGGCGACCGCACGAGAGCGCCTGCGCCGCCCTTTCCGCCTAGCCCCGAGGACGTTCCGGGGGTAGCGGGGGCTGATCTGTATGGAGCGCAGCTGCCTCCGCCGCCTGAGGCAAGCGACTATGTGCCTGCGTCAGAGCCGTCCGCTGGGACTGAGGTGCCCCCGGCGTATGAGCCGCTGCCTCAGGCGGCGGAGCAAAACCGCGCGGCGCCCCAGATTCGTAATGGGGCACGCCACGGACCGCAGGCGCCGCGCTCGACGGCAGTACGTTTGAGTCCGACAAAGCGGGGCCAGCGCGGACGGCGCCGTCCGGCGCCGCCTGCGGCGGACCAATCTGCTTACCTTAAGGACCTTGATGCAGCCGCCGCGACCGTGGGCGTGGTCGGGGCCGCGGAGTCAGCGCGCACCGCGGTTAAAGACCTCGACCAAAGCATCAGCTCGTTGTCAGCGCCGTGGGAGCAGGAGACCTCGGGCTACAGCATTGAGCTTGATGACACCGGCTCGCCCGCGGTACGTGCCCAGCGTAAGTATGGACGGCGCCGTGCGGCGGCGCGCTTTACCCCCAGCAGCCTTGAAGACAGCGCAAGTTCGGTGACTTTGCCGCGGGGACTGCAATCTCTGGTCGCGCCTGAGACGGCAGCTGAGCCGACCGGCACGCCGCGCGGACGCCGGGGACAAGCTGCGCGCCGGGGACAAGCTGCGCGCCGCGGGGCGGCGGTCAGCAGTCTTGAGGACAGCGCAAGCTTTGTGACCTTGCCTCTAGGCTTGAGCGCGGTGGGGGCTGAGGTGGCACCTAGCAGGGCTGAGCCTGGGCTGAGCGCGGCGGCGCCTGCGGGGACAAAGGCGCAGGCGCCGTCGTGCGGGGCGCAGGATGGGGTAAGTGAGGAGGCACAGGCCTATCAGGAGCTGATTCGCCTCTTGACCGCGCGCGAGTACTCGGCCCATGAGCTGCGCGGCAAGCTTGCGGCGCGCTTTGGGGCTGACGCCATTGCGGCGGCGCTCACGCGCTGTCAAGCGCTGGGCTATCAGAGCGATGAGCGCTATGCCGATCTGCTGGTGCGCCACATGCGCTTTGCCCTCTATGGCCCGCAGAAGCTGCGCTTGGAGGCGCAGCGTAAGGGCGTGGCTTGGGACTTAGTGACGGCGGCGGTGGGGGCCAACGAACTTGACTGGGATGAGCTCGCCTATCAGTGTTTGTGCCGCAAGTACCACGCGGCGCAACTCTTGGACTTCAAAACGCGGGGCAAGGCTAATGCCTATCTGGGACGGCGGGGCTTTGAGACCAGTTCCCGTGAGTATGCGCTCACGCGCCTAGCGCACGAGGGGGCGGACTCTAGCGCGGACTCTAGCGCGGACTCGGACGCGGATTTTAGCACTGACTATGGAGCGGACTTGGGCGGGGATGAGGCTTAGTGGGTACGAAAAGTGCTTTGTTTTGGTGCGCGTTGCCCTTCAGACCGCGCGCTCGGGCGCAGCTGGGCCCCGTTGTGGCGCAGTGTACGCTAGATATGCACGCTGGGCGGACAGAGCTGGTAGTACGGGCCTTTTGCTAAGCTTGGATTAATGTGAGACAATGGGTCAAAATATTGCCGGTTGGGACTTACTGAGCGCCCCAGCGACGTGCGTTGCGGCACAAGCGGGTGAACCCTGGTCACCCCTTCCTCTTTGAGCCTGCGGTTGCGGCCAGAAACCTACCATAGACTTACCCTTGCGTCCGCCTGAGATCAGGGCTGACCGCGACTGCTCTGCCCCGCCTGCTCTGCCCCGCCCCGCCTGCTGTGGCTTCAGGCGCGGGGGCAAGCGCTGGGTCATACGGTCTGCCATGCGCTGTGCCATGCGCTGTGGTTACGGACATGGTGCTCCCTGTGGGCAGTAACTGGGAGCGCGGGCCGTTAGGATGATTATCTTGGTGCCGATAAGGCACCGCTGTGTGGTTGCTTTGGTTGGGCTTGTCGACGGATGCGCGGCTTTTGAGCACCGCGCTTGGGTTAAGGGGCGTGCACTATGGGCCAGAAAAAAGATTATCGCCACTTGATGGAGGCCGTTTCTGATATCTGTTTTGGCGTGGCCGAAGTCGACTTTAGCGCCAATCAGGTCTATGTGCTGCACAATCAGCTGCGCCCGCACGAAGTGGGCTGCGCCTTTGCCTACGACGAGTACCTAGCCAAATATCTAAAGGACTTAGGCAGCGAACAAGATGGCTTTGCTGACTTGCTCACAAGCGAAGAGCTCTTGGACTCCTTTGTCTCGGGCCAAACCTCGATCGACATTAACGCCTACAATTGCACCATCAAGATCAAGTTCTTTATCAAGGACCAAAGCGGCCATAAGATTTTCTTCTCCAACCGCAACCCTAAAGCTCAGACTCAGCCGCGGCGTGATACCGAGCCCGGCGTCGAGCCTAAGCCCCTAGCGCAAAGCGTCGTACCCTACGGTTGCGGTAACGACCAGCTTTGGGTGGGCTCGGTGGGCGGTAACGGCGCCAGCGTTTCCTTGAGCTCGACTGCGGGCTTCACCGCGCTGCAAGAGAGCGCCAGTCAGAACGCCGCCCATTTGATGAGCACCCCAGCGCGCCCGGCGGCGGCCCCTGGTAGCGCCCCGCAGTCGGCGCGTGAGGAAGTGGCGCCGGATCAGGCGGCCGTGCGGGGCGGAGCCTGCTGGGATGGCGTTGAGCGGCGCGGGGTCGATCCGGCGTACTTAACCGGCTTAAGTCCGCAAGATGGGGCCGCGGCCTATACTGCGCTGCGCCGCGATAAAACTGAGACCCCGGCGGCCTATGCCGTGCCGGAGCCTAGTGCTGAGCCTAATGTAAGTTCAGCGGCGTCTGAGCGTCAGCTGGGGCGCCTTGGGGCGCGCGCCGCGGCCGCCCGGGCGCGGCAGGCGGCGCTGGAGGCGTTGCAGGATGCGGCGCGGGAGCATGCCGACTTGGCCGCTTACTGTGAGCTCAATGCCCTCGCCGTGCCGCCTAAGCTGCAAGCTAAGGTACAGCACCACAAGTTGCACCCGGGCAGTGAAACCGAGGTCAAGACGGCGCTGCGGGCGCGCGCGCAGCATGAGCTGGCGGATGTTGATACCAGCGATGAGTCGTGCTGGCTTAAGTCGGCCTATGTCTTCAAGCGTGGCGGGCGCACCAAGGTTTCGGTGGTGGGGCTGGACCTGATAAAGGTGGTAGCTACCACCAAGATCTACGCTCACTTCGTGGTATTAAAGAGCGCCAGCAACAATATCTTGCAGCAAATCACCACCGCCTTCGTCTTTGCTAATTGCGACTACTTCATCTACATCGACCCACGCAAGGGCACCGCCTTGATGTTTGTCGGCTCGCACAATGGTACCCCGTTGCCGCCGCGCTATGCTACCGACTACAACACGGAGATGGTCCATTATGCCCAGCGCTTTGTGGTGCCAGAAGACCGGATTGCTATGATCCATGACATGGAGCTCAACCATGTCATCGCGATGCTGCGCCACAAAGAGGCCTATATCACCTATTGTGGGATCCAAGACCCAGTGCGCGGTTATACCCGCAAGCGCCTCGAGTATCGCTACACTGACGCTGAGAAAAAGATGATTTCGCTGGTGCGCACCGACATCACCGAAATCTACGAGCTGGAGCGCTTCCATCGCATGAAGCTGCAAGAGGCGCTGGACCTTGCTTACAGCGACCCGCTGACCTCGGTCTTAAATAAGCATGGCTTTACTACTAAGACCAGTGCCCTGCTCACCGATTTGGAGCTGCAATGCCGCCATTGTCGCTTGGGGCGCCAGCAGCTGCGCTCCCATGAGGCGCAGCAACATGACTTTACTTGGCCACAGTGTGCCCCATCTAACCTGGGGGCGAGCGCGGCTCAGGGGGCGGCAAGTGAGGGCGCAGCGGCGGCGGGCGTGTCCGCGGACGTGTCCGCGGGTGCGGCCCCTGAGCGGTCGAGTCTTGCGCGCTGCATGGGCAGTGACTGCACCTTTGCCGCCGCCTTGCTCTTTATCGATCTTGATAACTTCAAGCCGGTTAACGATACCTATGGCCATATCGTGGGCGATGAGTTACTGATTAAGGTCGCAAGCTTGATTAAAAGCTGTGTGCGCACTACCGACTTGGTGGGGCGCTATGGCGGCGATGAGTTTGTGGTCTATCTTTTGTGCATCGGGCGCAAGTCGACTGCCTGCTCGATTGCCCAGCGCATCTGCGATGGTATCGCCCAGCTGCGCTATTGCTCCCAAGGTGAGCCCCTCAATGTCTCGTGCAGTATTGGTTTGGCCATGGCGCCTTATGACGGCTTTACCTATGATGACTTGGTGGCGGTAGCCGACCATCGCTTGTATCTGGCCAAGCATCAAGGCAAGAGCAAGGTTGTCGCCAGCTCCTATGATTTGGACGCCAGCGCCGAGTTAAACCCCGAGCAGGCGCAGCTGCTCGCCCAGCTCTATCCGTATTGCGCCAGCTGCGCTGAGCGCGGCTCGTGCCACGTCGCTGCCGCCATGCTGCGCGAACCAGGCTTGAAGGTGCCCGCGCACGTCTGCCACTCGTAGGG
>DXIF01000118.1 GCA_019113025.1 Candidatus Anaerobiospirillum stercoravium
AACCAGCACTGCGCCCCATGATGCCGCCCCCGTGCCCGCACCAACCACTCCACTCTGCGTTGCACTTAGAGGTTGGAGCGTGAGGCTTTGGGGCATAAGGCTTCGCGGCACAACTTAGGGCACAACTTAGAGCTCAACGTAAGGCACAACGTAGGGCACAACTTCGAGCGCCCCGTAAAACGCCATTTGTCGCCCAAGGGGCACAAGGTGATGGCTGCGCCCAGCACATCACCCCAAGCGCCCGCACCGGCGTCTCATCTGGGAGCTATAGCTTGGAGCTCTAACTGGGAGCTCGTGCCCGCTGAAGCTGCCTAGGTCCTAGCTGCTCTGGGCGCGGGCGGCTCCGCCCTAATTTGCGGAACACCGCTGCCACAACTCCGAAGAGCTCAAAGTCCGGCGTGCCATACGGCCCATAGTGCACGCAGCCTGGCACCACTCCTCCGACCGCGGGGTTATAACTCCATGCGTCAACGCTTGCGCCGTCAGCTCCTGCACCGCCACATTCAGACGCTGGAGCCGACTTTGGGCCTGAACCTGGGTCAACCTCGTGCCCCAGCTTTTGGTCTAATCTGCTCTTAGAGCCTGAATCCGGCACCGCACCGGCATAAACAAAGGTTCGCAGCACAAACTTGCCGTGAGTTTTAACTAGTACCAGCTGACCGCGTTCAGGGATGAGGTCGCGGCGCACCACTACCAAGTCACCGGCGCAAATGCCCAGCTGACGATAGCGGGACGAACTCACGGTAAAGATAAAGCTTGAGGGCAGGTCAAGGCTGAGCACGTGATTGAGGTTCTGGCCTTTGATCGGACCACAGGTCAGCTGCGCCGTGGGATCATCGTCAGGCAGCTCATAGTAGCTGAACATCGCTTCCTCCTTATGCTCGTTTTGCCCTAGCCCCAGCAATAGCGCACGCACGATGCGCGCCCCAGCCGCCGCATGGCATGGCGGCGCACGTCAGCGCCGACAGTTTAAGCCAGCGCAGGGCAGCACAAGCATGCGTCGGCAGTGTAAGCCTGTGTACGGCGTGTCCGGTGCCCAGCGGCACAGTCCGGCCCCCCATCTTTGAGCGCAATCTTACGCGCAAAGGAGCGAGACCGTCACGTCTTGAGGTGGGAACGCCGTGGCCGTAAGTCTTCAGTGCTATACTGAGCGCAATTGAGTGGGCCCAGACCTCGGCACGGCTCTAGGCACAGCTAAAGGCATTCCCTTAGGCACGGCCTAAAGCACGCTATCAGGCACAGCCCAGCATCAAGCCCTTGACATAAGTCCTGCACAGGAAAGCAGTTATGCAACAATTTACCTATACCATTAAGGATCGTGACGGCGTTCATGCCCGTCCTGCCGGTGTCATTATCAAGGCAGCTAAGGCCTATAAGAGCAAGATCACCATTGAGGCTCATGGTAAGAGCGCCGATTTAAAGGGCGGTATTTTCGCGCTGATGGGCTTAGGCATTCGTTGTGGCTGGGACGTAGTCGTCACCATCGAAGGTGAGGATGAGAACGTTGCCGCTGTTGAGCTGCAACAAGTCTTCGCTCAGACCATCTAAAGCTTTGTCTCAAGCCACAGCTTGAGCACACCGATGAGGGCACCACAGTGCCCTGGGCGCAGCGCTTGCACTAAGGGCAGCGCTGCGGGCCACCGTGCGCACCGGCCTGCCGCAAACAGCGTAATAAGTTAAGACGCCGCTTGCCGCAGGCCGCATTTTTTAGCGCACAACCTAAGTCAAGTAGACTTAGAGCCGCTTAAAGCACGGCTGCGGCCCTTGGGGCCTTGGGCCCCTTCCCATCAGGCAGGGGATAGACTGCCTGCAACTAAACAAGGCAGGTGTCAGACTGCCTTCGATGCTTATGAACTTAGCTGAACTTACCAAACTCTATCAGGAGCTGTTCCCACTGTGCCGTTCCATTACAGGAGATGGCTATCGTCACAGTCTCAAGCTCTTATCCCGATATATCCCCTTTGAGCCTTTGCACTATCACAGCGGCCAAGCCGTCTTAGACTGGACCGTGCCCCCAGACTGGAGCTTGGTGCGCGCCCGCCTCTGGGCCTTGGATGAAACCAAGACCCAAGAGCGCTTGGTGCTCGATAGCAACGATACCGCCATGTACGCGCTCAACTTCTCCGAGCCCTTTAGCGGCATCCTCAGCCGCGCCGAACTTGAGCCGCACCTCTACAGCTACCCGGCGGTACCAGACGCCATTCCGTATGTCACCTCCTACTACAAGCCGCGCTGGGGGCTCTGCCTTAACCAGCACCAGCATGAGGCCTTAGACGCCCCGTTCTACCGGGTTGAGCTCGACGTGATCAAAAGCAGTGAGCGCCCCGAAGATGGCGTCACCGTCGGCGAGTATGTGCTCCCGGCTACCAGTAATCCTGAGCACGCCAAAACCGTTCTGATCAGCGCCTATCTGTGCCATTCGTGTATGCTCAACAATGAGCTCTCCGGGCCATTGGTGCAGCTGATGCTCTATGAGCGCCTCAAGGAGCTACCGCAGCGCCGCTTCAACTACCGCTTTGTGCTCAACCCTGAGACCATTGGCTCAATCTGCTACCTGTCAGACCACGCTCAGGACTTAGCTGCGCATCTTGAGTACGGCTTGGTCTTAACCTGCCTTGCCGCCCAGCACGGTCACGACGATCAGCCCCTGAGCCTTAAGCTCTCGCGCGCCGATTGGGTGGCCCAACTAAAAGGCGCCACCTCGCCTTATGCCATTGACCGCTTCCTGCGTACCTGTGCGCCCCTCGGCATCACTCCAGCGGCCTCCAGTGGCCTGCCGCTCAGCCCTGAAGCGGCCCAAGAGCACGAGCGCATTAGTACCCTGAGCGCAGTGCGCCCGTTCACCCTGCGCACCTTCAGTCCGAACAGCGGCTCCGATGAGCGCCAATACTGCTCAGTGCAGTACAATCTACCGGTTGTGCAAGCGAGCCGCACCGTCTACGGCTCTTACCCCGAGTACCATACTTCGCTTGATAACGAGCAATTATTTAGCCTAGAAAGTTTGTTTTTAAGCGCCAACGAGTTGTTTTCTTTAATTGTTTATTACGAATTAAGGTTCACTGGAGTGAAATGGGGAGCAGAATAAAAACAATGCCCGCTAAAAGCAGGACAGATGGGCTGTTTCATAGTTACAACAAATAAGGGCGCTTATCAAGCCCATACCTGTCTGCGTTGTGGGGCGAAA
>DXIF01000119.1 GCA_019113025.1 Candidatus Anaerobiospirillum stercoravium
TTTCGCCCCACAACGCAGACAGGTATGGGCTTGATAAGCGCCCTTATTTGTTGTAACTATGAAACAGCCCATCTGTCCTGCTTTTAGCGGGCATTGTTTTTATTCTGCTCCCCATTTCACTCCAGTGAACCGTATTCAAGAAAATGCCATCATTCAGCTGAGTCACAGAAGAAGGATCCCTCTTGGCTACAGCAAAGTCAGGGGAGCTTTTAATAAATTGCACTAAAATATTAAAGTCGCCCCAGTTATCGTTAAGCCACTGGCGCAACCGCTCGGGATTATGTAGGCAAATCTTGGCACAAATCTGACGTTGCATCTGAGCCCAACTCTTGGCCTCGTAGTGCTGTCCCAGTAACTCAAAACCAGTAGGCTTGGTACCACTGAGGTCACCAAACTCATCAGCCAAACAGTAATCAAACAATGCTGGCTCATGAGAGGCTGCTTGAGACTTGGTGCTGGTTACCGCTTGCTCTTGATCAATCTGCAACGAGGTTTGGTGTTGCGAGAAATCCTGCGGCGTCAGCACAGCTTCAGCGCCCGCGCCTTGCTTTGAAGCGCTCACCGGTTCCGAGCTCACAAATTCTGAGCTCACCGCTGGCAGTTGCGCACTGGGCTGCGCTGAGATAGCACTGTTCTCACGCGGATAAGGCCAAATCGTAAGGGCTTTAGCGATGAGCGTTTTTGCACGCTGCTGCATCGCCTCAGGGCCCCAGTGCTTAAACGCCGCAATGTCACGGTTGAGGCGCAATGGACTGCTGGCAAAACCATGCTCCATCGCGCACTTATCAGCAAAGCTGCTATTGCTGTACTTGCTGTTGTAAGCCGTCACAGTCAGGTTCGCTAAACGATGCAGCCAAGTATGGTGAATCGTATCCGCATCTGGGCCTAACTCCGTGCGCCACTCAGGGCTAAGCTTTTGCGGCATAATGTGTTCAATCGAATAAGCATCAGGCTGCTGCTCCAAGGCCTCAAAGATCTGAACCTGCTCGCGACTGCCCGCATTCTCTAAGCGCTCAAAGAGATAGAACATGCGGGGGCGGTTGTGCGATTTTGAGTACAAGTCGCGCTGCAACAGGGCTTGAGTAAAGGACTCGTCAGTTGGCATGCAGTTAGGCAAAATGGCCTTGCCTTGAGGACACAAGAGCCCTACTAACTTACTAACAAAGTCACCGGCGCCATCAACGCGCTTGATCGCCTCATGGAGCGCTTGGAACCAACGATTGAGGCCTTGACTCGGAATATTGCACACCCAGCGCCGTAACAAGAAGGTCTCGATCAACTTCAAGATCGCAAGCAGCTCAGCCCCGCTAATTTCCTTGAGCTGATGCAGCCGCATGCAGTGCATGATAAAGGGGATGCGCACCGAGTAGTTGAGATGTTTTAGACCACTCAAGCTCAGCTCAATCGCGCGCGCGAGCTCAGCACGCTCAGATTCCGCCAAGTCAGTGTCATGATCTGCGTACAGCTCATACGAGCAAGAGTTAATACGGGCAAAGAGCTTGGAGTACGCCAGCAACTCTTCCATGACCTGAATCTTATCCCGCCCCTTGCGCATAACATAGTCCTTGAAGTCCAAGTACAGGGACTTCATGCTAGGCGCACGAGCATATTGGATGGACAAATAATACTGGATGAACTCAGAAAGTTCTTGATGGCAGTTTTGCTCCATAGGGCGCCACAGTTCGCGGTAATAGCCCTTAACCACCTCTTGGCTAAAGCCCATTAAGAGGAAGTTACGGACCTTGTCACCTTCTGACAACTCCAGGCCCTTGGAGTTAAGCGACTCAAAGATGAGCTGGGCATCATCGCCCGGATCGAGCTCAATCTCGATGAAGACCAGCCATTGCGTAACGGCCAGCAGATCATGCAGATTCAGCTGGGGCTCAGCTTCGATCCACTGGCAAAAGAGCTGATAGTTTTGGGTGAGCAATGAGTCCTTGATATACTCATTAATGTCACCGGCAAAAAGCTTATCCAACGCCTCTTGATCATTGTCCGTAAGATCAAAGCGATGCTTACCCAAGGCGCCGATCATCCCTCTTGAGGAGTCCGTGAGGATCTTGAACTTAATCGAAGGCGCGATGTCATTGCTGCCTGCTTGGAGCATCGATTGCTTTTCGCAGATACGGTACAAGGCCAAGTAGAACAGGTACATAGTGGTCAGGCGTTGCTGTCCATCGATGATGAAGTAGCCCGACTGCGGCCCCTTAACCTGCTGGCACACAATGCTGCCGATAAAGTGATTGGCCTCGAAATCATGCTGACGCTGCGCCAACAGGTGCAGCATGTCGTCAAAGAGGGTACGACATTGCTCTTCAGTCCACGAATACGGGCGCTGGTAGCACGGGATGAGGTAGCGCTCGCCGCCTGACATAAATTTGTAAATGTTATTTTCAGCACCCTTCACGGCTCAACTCTCCTCCCCTTTAGCCCGCCTACGCTCGTGTGGCTGTACCTACTTCGAGAACACGTCCTCGACTCAATGGAATAAGGTGTACGCAACCCAACATACGGCCTCATTGTAGCGCAAGTGATGACCCAATCCGCTAGCGCTCAAGGACCGGCCGATGCCGTAACCATCGACCGAAACGCCCCGCGGCATAACACCACAAGGCACTTAACCGCAGGGCGCTTTTTGGCTACACGCAACAGCCTTATTCAGCTTTGACCGAGTCGTATCAGCTCAACGCTTTAGGAATATACTTTCAGGCAACTTAAGCCAACGTTTAAGCCATGGCAGGCAAGCCGAAGATCCGCTCTAAGTAGATAGCAACGCCATCATCTAAGTAGTTGTAGGTCTGGTAGCGCGCCACCGCCTTTAAGGTCGGCATGGCATTGGCCACTGCTACGCCCACTCCGGCCTCTTGTACCAGCTCAATGTCGTTTTCGGCATCGCCAAAGGCGACCACGTTTTGAGTGGTGATGCCGAGCTTGGCGCACAGCTGATGTAAGGTCGAGCCTTTGGAGCAGCCCTTGGTCATAAACTCCAAGAAATTAGGGTGCGTGCGCGCAATGTTGAAGCGCTGAGTGAAATCAAACGGCAGCGTCTCGCGCATGGCGTCGAGCTTCTTCTCGTCGCCCACCGCGATGAGCTTGTAGGCCTCTTCTTGCGGCTTAACCTCATCGGGGAACAGGATCTCCTCAAAGCCCTGCATCGAAGCGGCGATTTCCATCTCGGTGAACTTGATGTTGCTCTCGGTTAAAAGCACACGGCGGGTGCTGTAGGCGTGAATAGCACAGCCATTTAAGCGGGCCTGATGCTCGATGTCAATTAAGTCTTGCGCCTTTAAGGTGCTGACAAACAGGTCTTGCTTGATATCCTTGAGGCTAATCAAGGCTCCGCCATTAAAGCAGATGCAGTAGCCATGGCCTTGATCAAGGCCCAGAATCTGAGCAAAGCCTTGGACGCTCTCCGGGGCACGGCCCGAGCAAATGGCGACATAGACCCCGCGGCGCAGCAGCTCATGGATCACCGCAATTAAGCGCGGCGAAAAGGTCTTGTCCTCGCGCAAGGTGGTGCCATCTAAGTCAAGGGCAACCAGCTTTAGCTCCGGCATGGTGGCAGGATCAGGCAAAGTCATCTGTGCCTGTTTGGCCTCAGCGGTGACCTCAACGGTCATGTACTGAGTCTCACGTTCCTTTTGCTTGTCTTGGGCTAAATGCTCCAGCGTCATATCGCTACCTTCCACCACAAATGAGATACGGCACCCCTCAAGCAAGATCGTGAAGCAAGATCGTGCTTAAAGCTTGCTTGAGGCTAAGACTTGATCACCCCGAAAGCACCATGGGGCCAACCAAGCCCCCGTATTGTAGGCAAAAGCCCGCCCCATTGCACGCCAAAGCCCAGCCCACGCCGAATTCAAGCCAAGCCCAGAGCGCGACCGAACCAAGCAGCTCTCAAAGCGCGGCCTAGGTTACCACGCGCAGCCATGCGCAAAAATCAGGGCAATTTCAGGAAGGATAGCGACTGAATGATACAGACAGGCAAGCGGCCCCGAACGGGCCCAAGAAGGGTGCAGCGAGCGTGCCCCCAGAGCGGCATTGATCAGCCGGAATTGGGCAAAATGACAGCAGCTGCCTGCGCCCCAACTTCCCAGCCTTACTTAACAGGATCCCGTAAATTGACGCTATTTTATTTATAGGCCTTTTTGGCAAAACCAAACTTCCACTAAGACCCCAAATTCTCCGAACTTGGATCAATATCATTGTACGACAAGCTGTAATCTAGGTATTGACAATATCCTTAAAGTTTGATATATTGTTTGAATATATTGTCATCATAACCCAACGACCAGACCTTGTGATATTTGACCATGCCGACTGAAGCCCAACTAAAGGAATACTGCCTCGACGACTTCAAGCTACCATCGTTTATCGCCCAACGACGCGTTAGGGCTAATGGGGTTGTCAAGTGCAACATCGCCCTTGGGCGCTGCGTTTACAACAAGGAAACTAAG
>DXIF01000120.1 GCA_019113025.1 Candidatus Anaerobiospirillum stercoravium
GCAGGGCGCGGATTGGTTTTACACGCACCTTCGGTAAGAGCAAAACTCAATGATTGCGTTATTTGCGCTGCTCTTGCGGTTGAGCTGCATATGTGACATTAGGCGCAAAATGCAAATTTACGGAGCCCATGCTTGCAAAGGGGCTTTTTTTGTCCTAAAATATAAGGTCTATAATAGACCTTATATTTTGGAGAGTTTGATGTACCACGATTACGTTGTTGACGTGCCCAAAGCGCCAGGCAAACTCGTCTTCATGAAAAGAAACGAGACCGTCTACGTGTACTATCAGCTCGAACGGGTGTACTACGCTGACAAGGGGTTCAATTCTGCCAAGCGAGCAATGATTGGTAAGCTGGTTGATGCCAACGATCGTACCAAGATGTATCCAAACCCTAACTACGACAAGATCTTTTGCCCTAGACCTAAGCCTGAGGCTACTCCAAGTACAGATGAAGTGGTTGAGGCTGAGGAAACGCACGAGCCAACTAATCCCCCGATGCCGTTACCGCCGGCTGTAAAGCGCAGCAACACCCTTAGCATCGGCACGTTCATCGTCATTGAGAAGATCATCAAGGAAAATAGCCTAGACGAAGGGTTAGCTCTAGCTTGCCCTGACTACTTTGGTCTGTTGCTCGATCTGGCAACCTACATGATCGTTGAGCAGTCCAATGTTGCTCAGAACTTCCATGCCTATGCCCGCAACCATCCGCTGTTAAATCCAAAAATGCGGATCTACAGCGATTCCACCATATCGTGGCTTTACCACAACCTTCCACAGGACACCAGTACAGACTTCCTCAACTGGTGGAATGCCCGAATGGACCACAACCAGCGCATCTATATCTCGTACGACTCAACCAACAAGAGTTGCCAGGCCGGTGATCTCAACTTAGCCGAACCGGGGAAGGGAAAGGACAACAAAAAGCTACCCATTGTTAACGTCTCCATCGCCCATAACCAGACCTTGGAAGTTCCGCTGTTTTACGAGATCTATCCCGGTTCAGTTAACGATGTGAGCCAGCTCCAGTACTTGCTCAAAAAGCTTATTGAGTACAACTACAAGAGTTTAGGCTTCGTTCTCGATCGCGGTTACTTTAGCCGTGCAAACATCGATTTCATAGATGCCAATGAAATCGCGTTCCTAATGATGGTTAAGGGCTGCAAGCCGTTAGTATCACAATTGGTGGACGAGCACATTGGTACCTTTGAGACTAATCGTTCTTGCCATATCCGTGGCACTGGGCTCTATGGTGTAACGGTGGAACGTGCGCTCTATGAGGGCGACACTAAAACGCGCTATTTTCACCTCTGCTACAGCCCAGAGAAGATGCTTAAAGAGCGCTGTGCGCTTGAGGATACGCTCGCTTTAATGGCTGCGGAGATGGAGCGGTGCAAGAACAGCAACTGGATCGCTCCTGAGGCCTATGAGCAATTCTTCGAGTGTCAATACTATGGTGAGGGAGATGATCGTGTGTTCCTGTTTGCTAAGGAAAAGACTGATGCGATCAGCCGTGCTCTCGCTCGCTGTGGCTTTTTTTGCCTCATTACCTCTGAGAAGATGACGGCCGAAGAGGCTTATCTGATGTACAGCGGCCGAGACTCAACCGAGAAGCTGTTTAGGGCCGATAAAACCTTCCTTGGCAGCAGAAGTGAGCGAGTCAACTCAGATAATGCTTTCCGTGCCAAGATCTTCAATGAGTTCCTTGCTCTTATTGTGCGCAGTCGCTTCTACACCTTGCTCAAGGCAGGCTTTCGTAAGCTAAAGGTTAAACGCAACTACCTGACGGTACCAGCAGCGATCTTTGAGCTTGAAAAAATCGAGATCACTCGGTGCAACGACGGGCGCTACGTCATGAGTTACGCCCTAACCTGCAGGCAGAAAGAGATTCTTGCGCTCTTTGGCATCAGCGAGCAAGACTTCCTTGCTAGGGCAGAACAGCTTTCCATGCAGCTCCTTGCTATTCCTGATGAGCTTGCAGAGCCTAAGGCTGAAGGAGAGGAAGAGGCCCAAGAAGAGCTAGATATATACGCCTTAAATGAGCTCGATCTTGAAGGCATTGATTTCGATGTCGAGGACACAGGCGGTATTGAGCCAGATGCCGAGGACTCAGGCGGCGTTGAGCCCTTAGTTTAGGGCACACTGAATGAGAGTTTGACTGCTAGGAGAACAGCAAATGGGCAGACGTCGTACCATTAGGTCTCTTGACCAAGAGATCGCGGTATTACAAGACAAAGTCGTTAAGACTAAGGCTCGTTATGATGCTCAGTGCAAGTGATTAAGCGATCTTGAGGCGCAACGAGATCAGATCATAGCCCAAGACATTTTGGCAGCCATAAAGCGTAGCGGGAGGAGTTACAGCGAAGTGATGACCTTCCTTGGTCGTCAGCCAAGGTAGCATCGATTTGCCCCCTGATTTTGGCCTAAGGTATATAAACGCTGGAAGTTCAGGTCTTAGCGGCTCACCTGCGGCGCCTCGGCCAAGGTCAGCCACTCAAAATACTGATGTGCTTGGTCGTAATCTAAGGCCAGCCCCGGGCCCAGCAGCACTAAGACATCGTGCACCCCGCGCGCTTGCAGCCGCTTGAGCTGTGCGCACTGTGCTTGCGCCCATTGCTGTGGCTCATCCTCATGGTGTCGGTGCCGCAACAGCTTAAGCTCTAACAGCTCAAAGCGCTCCTGAGGGGTAATGCCACAGCACAGCTCTATGACATAAGGGCACGGCTTACCCGTACTTAAGGTCAGCAGGTCCCGGGTCGGATCATAGTCCCAGCGCGAGTACCCGACCACCGCAAGACGCGGCGGCAGCTCACAGCAAAACTGCTGTTCTAAGGCCGCTCTGACCTCAGCCTCCAGCAAGTCAAGCACGGTGAAGTCTTGGGGCCGATAGGCGGGGCTAAACAGCGCCCACAAGCGCTGCTTAAATTTGGGGGCAGACGCTGCGTCTAAGGCCGTGGCACACAGCTTAAGCGCATCATGCTCAAAGTCAGGCGCGCGCCGCGCATAATGAGGCACCAACCGAGTAATGGGACCTGAACGCCAGCGCGGGATCTTGATCGTAACCGGGCCGACCGGAGTTTTTAGGATCCGGCGCCTCCAGCCCCAACGCCGTAACTTAGAGCCATCCTCCTCAAGCGTGCTGCGCCAATTAAACTCGCATTGCAGGACCAAATCGTAACAGCGCGCCAGCGCTTGCACCATGAGCTCTTGGCAATAACGCTGCGGCTGGGCCTGAAAGGAGCGCACATGCTTTAAAGCCAATTCAAGCTCTTGGGGACTGCGCTGGTGCTGCCCCATAATGCGTCCTCCTGCTTCAACCCTCCGCCCAACGCAGCGCGGCATGCGGGCCCGCGCTGCGGCGGCCTTGTGCGACGGCCTCGTGCGGCACCGTGCTAACTGAGCTGATAGGCGGCACCGCCCCGCGCACCGCCCCGCGCGCCGCTTAGGCGTTAGACCGGGGCGCCCTTGACGATGATTTCTTGGCGCAAGACCGAGATGTCTTCCTCTTCTAAGTTATCGCGAATGGCCCGGTGGATGATCTCCGTCGGACTGTAGACATCACCCGGATAGAGCACCACTAGGGCATAGTCGCCGACCTTGAGGAAATTGGTCTTGCCGTAATCGGTGTAGCGGGTAGCGCCCACTGAGACCATAATTTGGGTCGGACGCTCCGACTCATTTAAGTAGGCGTTGATGTTCTCGGCCGGCCCCTCATCCTGTTGCTGGTTGAAGCGGTCGATGAGCCAAGCGTTGAGCTTGTCGTAGAAGTAGGAGTAATCCTTGATGGCGCTGTCCTCGCCGTAAGGGAACACTTGGTCCCCGCGCACCAAGAACGAGGCAATGCGATAGCGATCTAAGATACCGCCGGGGCCGAAGTGGTCAATCTTGATGTGATTGGCGGCAAAGCCCTTGCTCGAGGGGCCCCAATTCTTCTTTTGGCTGATCTTAGTGGCGCCTTGCTTGCGAATCGAGCAATCGTTGCTCGCGCTAA
This sequence comes from Candidatus Anaerobiospirillum stercoravium, assembly GCA_019113025.1. Taxonomy (GTDB): domain Bacteria; phylum Pseudomonadota; class Gammaproteobacteria; order Enterobacterales; family Succinivibrionaceae; genus Anaerobiospirillum; species Anaerobiospirillum stercoravium. The sequence goes on from DXIF01000120.1 coordinate 3,990, forward strand.
ACACCAGCGGCGTTAAGGCCCGTACTTGGTCACCTTGCCAATCGACATCAAAGACGAGTGCACACTCAGGCTCAATTTGCAGCTTGTCCTCGCCCTCAGGGAAGATGATGGAGTACTCATCAAAGGGGAAGACATGCAAAAATTCCGGGGTCTGCGTGCTGACTGGACCTGGCGGCAAATAAGTTGGGAACACGGCTTTGGGGGCATTGGCCTCCGCCGTCTTGACCTTGGTGAAATCCTTATCCTCACCTGCTTGCTCTAAGTGCCCGGTAAAGTTACCAGCCACTCCAAAGCATGCCATCTTCTCTAACTCAATGAGCATAGTACCCCCTCATCATTAACCCTAGGAGCGCAGCATGAAGCGCCCGCCCCTGATCCTCAAATTAATCTTAGCACAGGCGCGCCCCCCGCCCGCCCTAGGAAGCCTTAAAGCAGGGCCTAGGCGGCAGCGCTCTTAGGCCGCGCGGCGCCTTAGCTTACTGAAACTAGGTCTTGACCTTGCGCGCTGCGCGCTTGCTCCGCGCTAGCGCGCTCGGGGCTGAGCGCTGGGCGCAGAGCACTTGCAGCAGAGCGCGTGGGGCTGAGCGCGGGCCGCCTGGCCCCTACTTTCCGCGACCTAGGACACGGCAGGGATGGGCGCCATTGGCTACAATAAGCAAGATTCTGTTATGAGCTCGACTCTTGGTTAGGAGGGATATCGGTGAACAAAGTTGCGACCATCGCCGCCTTGTGCGGTTTGGTTCTGGGCTTGAGCTCCAACGCAGCGGCTATGAGCTCCTTTAGCGCCGCCAAGCGCGTGCTGCCCCAAATCTACCTGCAATTAGAGGATGAGTTTGGCCCCCAGAGCACGGTCTACTGCGGCTGCCCCATTGAGTTTTCGGGCAGCGCAAACAAGCCCAAGTGGGATGTAGACCTCGCTCCTTGTGGCTATGAGCCGCGCAAAAATAAAAATCGCGCCGGGCGCATTGAGGTTGAGCACATCATGCCGGCGTGGGAATTTGGCCACCAAATGAAATGCTGGCAAGAGGGCGGGCGCAAGCTGTGCGGCAAGGATAAGAACTTTCGCCTGATGGAAGGCGACCTCCATAACCTCTTTCCTAGCGTCGGCGAGGTCAATGGCGACCGTGGCAACTTTCAATTTACCGATATGGGCGAAAAGCCGACCAAGTACGGCAAGTGCCCTATGGTGGTCGACTTTAAGTTAAAGCTGGCGCAACCACCGCAAGAGGCGCGCGGCCTCATTGCCCGCGCCTACCTTTATATGGCCGAGACTTACGGTATTCGCCTCTCCCAGCAGCAACGCCGCATCTACGAGGCCTGGGATCGTCAGCACCCAGTAACCAAGTGGGAGTGCCGACGCAATGAGCTAATCGAAGCCGAGCAAGGCAACGACAACCCTTATATCACTAAGCACTGCAAGTTCTAACTGACCGCCGCTCCCCTTAATCGCACGAGCGCCGGGCCGCGCCCAGCGCGGGCGCCCGCGCCGTGAAAAGCGTAGCGCACAGCGCAGCTAAACGCGCTGCTACCGGCGCTTGGTTTAGGCGCGACTTTAGGTACAATGAGCGCCCCAGCCGGAGATCGCGCCTGAGCGCCGGTACTGACCTTGTTCATTTGCTTTTGTTAATTGGCCTTGGTTAAGGTGCCTTGATTCGTTGTGCCTTTGGTTCGTTGTGCCTTTGGTTCGTTGTGCCCTTGGTTCGTTGTGTCCTTTGTTAGTTGAGATAGAGCCATGCGTATCCCTCGCATTTATGACCCTAAACTTGAGCCCCAACTGGGCGCCGAGCTGATCTTAGATGAGTTTGGCGCCAACCATGTGGCCAAAGTGCTGCGCTTAAAGCCCGGGGCGCTCATCCGGGTCTTTGATGGCCACGGCCATGAATTTGAGGCCACCCTGAGCGCGGTGGGCAAAAAGACCACGGTGCAGCTAACCAAAGAGCTCACCCGTACGGTCGAAAGCCCGATTAGCATCGAGCTTTTGCAGGTGCTAAGCCGCGGCGATCGCATGGATTTCACCATCCAAAAGGCCGTCGAGCTGGGCGTGGGGCGCATCATTCCACTTACCGCGGAGCGCTGCGGGGTTAAGCTTGATGCCGAGCGAGCGCGCAAGAAAATCGACAGCTTCCAAAAGATTGCCATTGCCGCCTGCGAGCAATGTGGGCGTAATGTGGTCCCCGAGGTGATGCCGCTTCAATCTTTAACTGACTTTCTGGCAGCCCACCCTCAGGCCCCCACCCCCGCCGCGGGCGG
>DXIF01000011.1 GCA_019113025.1 Candidatus Anaerobiospirillum stercoravium
AGGCCCCGACCCGGGCGTCTATGTCCGCCCTGAGCCCATCGGCACGGTGGACGAGAGCGGCATTCCGCAGGTCTTAATCAGCCACGATGAGTCCTTGGAGCTCAACCCGGTGGTCGAACAGCTCTTATGCACCAGCGACGCACGCACGGTTCTCGGGCACTATCTGGTCACCCCCGAGGTCGCCACTAAGCGGCGCCAGCTCTTTGCCGCCGAGTGGCAAAACACCAACGACGGCCAAGGCTTTAGCGTGACCACCGACGCAAGTACTCCCGAGTATTGCGGGCGCGATCGCTACGACACTACGTCTAAGGAAGAGTGGGCGCGCTACGCCATGGTGATGAGCCCGGCCGAGCTGAAGGCGGATAATGCCTTGCGGCAGCAGCAGCCTTGCGACCTTGAGGCGCTGACTCAAGCCCACGCCGATCCGCTGGAGTACGACCACTTGCTCTTAGAGCAACTCATCACCGCCAATTGCCGCCCGGATGCAGCCCATCCCCACGGCTTGGTGGCGACGCTGATGTTCCCGCAGTACGATCACGCGCTGCATTACGGCAAGCTGCGCTGTTTGATGCTGCCTGAGGGTGAGGAGCGCCGCGCCTTAAAGGCGCAGCTCAAGCGCTTGGAGGATGCGCTACATGAGGCCAGCGATAGCGCTCTTTGGATGGCAGATCGCATCTTAAACTTTGAGGCCAGCTGCGATTTGACTAACTCAGGCCTCAGCCCGCGCCCGGTCGAGCGCGACCTGCACCGCTGCGCCTGGGTCTACAACCGCGCGCAGTACTGGTGCTTGATCGATGCACGCCGCGGCGAGGTCAACGTCAAGCGCGATTTAGCGCTGCTGCGTCAGCTCGCTCAAGGCCTGCCGGTTGCGCCCATGCGCCTGACGCGCACCAGCGCCCTGGGGCTTAAGTACGACCTGTGCCGCCACCAGCAGCTGTTAGCAGGCAAGTGCGCCTTTGACTTTAAGGACTTACCGCAGCTGCCAGCGGGCCTGCTGCCACCGCTCATGAGCCCTGAGGACAACGCGCGCTTTGTGCTCAACCGCCGACGCTATCAAGCGCTAAAGCTCGGTGCCACCGCGGTGGAAGCCCTAAGCGAAGCCGAGCTCCTGCGCTTTTTGCAGCAAGCTTACGCCCAGCGCGCCCAGCGCCTTGCCGCCGCGCTCGCCCAAGGCACCGCGCAGGACACGGCTCAAGACCAGTCCGCGGCAGATGCTGGCGGCATCGGGGCCAAGGTCAAGGGCTTAAAGGGCTGGCTTAGCAAGCTCTTGCGCCGCCGTTAACCGTCCGTAAGTTCATCAGCACCTTCTAATTTAAGGCCAGGGCCACCCGGCTCTGGCCTTATTTGCGTTTAAGGCGCCCGCACCCGCGGCGCGGCAAGCCCGCGCTCTTGTTCAGGCGCAAACTAGGATCAAGTTAAGATGACGCAAGGCAGCAGATTAGTCTTGAAAGGGGGCGCACCGCACTGCTTCCCCAAGCGACGGGTGCGTTTTAGCCTGAGCGCTCCCCCCAGCAGATACGGTAAATCAGGCCCGGTTATGGAATTTGAACCAAGCGCCACGGCCCCGAGGACCGCCCCCTCGTTGGAGCACCACCGCCGCAACTGCTTAGATCCGCGGCCGCCCCCCTTAAGACGGCTCGGGCGCGGTGCCTGAGGCCTCCCAGGTCAGGCCGCAGCCTAAAGACGCCCGCCGGGCGCACGCATTAAGTTATTGGGGTGCAGCGTAGGGCGCCTCTGGGAGCAAGGCTCATAAGGACGGCAGCGCCGGGCTGTTGGGCTGAAGCGGAGCTTGAGCTCAGGCGCGGCCTTGTGGACTGCGCCCCTCAAGGAGCATGGAGCGGTACTTAAGTAGGGGCTTAAGCCCAGAACAGCAGTATCAAGCAGCCCGGCATGAGCCCTGAGCGCTCAGCAAGAAATGGGGCTGGTAGGGCGGAGGGGCCGCCGCCTGCGCCTCATATGCCCCCGCGCCGTGGGGGAAAACGGCGCGCCGCGTTTAGCGCTCGGCGGCTAACGCGGCCTCAGCCCCGCGCTCGGATGCTGGTACTGGGACGACCGGGGCCTCAGGCAGAGGTGCCAATTGGGGTTGCAGCTGCGGCCCTTGCGCTGGCGCCGGGTCTGCCCCTGAGTCCAGCATGGCGCTGGCCACTTGGGTTGCAACTTGCGTTGCTACTTGGGTTGCGACCTGAGTGGCCGCCTGCAAGGTCTCGTGCGCTGCCACCTTAGGGGTAGCGCGGGCCGCATGCTCCGGCACGTAGATGGTCGCGGGAGTCTCACGGGAAGCTAGGGTCAAATTGAGCTGAGGTACCTCAAGCGGCGCGCCCGCACGCGCTGCTCCCAGCGCAAGCTGGGGCGCCGCCTGGGCGGCCGAGGCAGCGGCCGCACTCTCGGCGGCAGCTTGTGCCAGCTGAGCTTGGGCGCGGGCGGCGATATTACGCGAACGCGCCACTTGCTCGGCGCTGGGCTGCAGCGCCTTGAGCTCTTTGAGCTCAGGCTCACACAGACTGTGCGGCACTAAGATGAGCGGAATGCGGTTCTTGCGCGTGTGGTAGTTGCGCACTACCAGCTCGTGCACCGGACCGCGCCGATTGCCCTTGACGTTGATCGAGCGCTTGGCGTCAACCGTGGTGATGTTGTAATCACTGTAGAGTTCGCGGATAAAGTCGGTTGAGGAGTTGGAGAGCATGAACTTAATGCCCTTGGCACTTAATTCATCGCAGCACTCCTTTAAGCGCAGCTGGTCGGCACGGCTAAAGCCGCCGCGGCTGTAACCGGTGAAGTTGGAGGAATCGCTTAAGGGGTCGTAGGGCGGATCTAAGTAGACAAAGGTGCCTTGGTCTAACCGGCGCAAGACCGAGGAAAAGTCCTCACTGTAGAAGGTAACGTTGCAGCTGTTAAAGAAACGGCTGACTGCCCGCACGACCGGCTCATTGACGATGTTAGGATTTTTGTAATGGCCAAAGGGGGCGTTGAACTCGCCTTGGCGGTTGACGCGAAAGAGGCCGTTAAAGCAGGTCTTGTTGAGGTAGATGATGCGCGAGGCGCGCTCAATCTTGCTCAAGCTCAAGTACTGCTTGGGGTCGCGATCTAAATTGCGCAGCTCGTAAAAGTACTCCGGGCTGTTCTCGTGGCTCTTTAAGGACTCAATGAGCTCGTCGACATGGTCGCGGATGACCTCATACACCCCAATGAGCTCATGGTTTAAGTCATTGACGATGGCCTTGTTGGGCTGGAGCGCAAATAACACGGCGCCGCCCCCAAAAAAAGGCTCGCAGTAATGAGAGAAGCGCTTTGGGATTAGTGGCGCTAAGGCGCCTAATAATTGGCGTTTACCACCCACCCATTTGAGCACTGGAGCTACTTGGTCCGACTTAATAACCATCAACAAATCCCCACCCAACTGTTGGCGCAGCCACGAGCCTGCAAGCTCCCCTAAAAGCTCCCCGCTAAGAGGGGGCCATTTAAGGCAGGCCGTACTGCCGGCTGATAATCAGATGGGCACTACAGAGCTTTGCTCAACTCCAGAGCGCTACTCGTGCGGTTTGAGCAGAAGAAAGTGAGAAAAGATCTCAAAGGCCGATCGTGATCACAAAGGGTGATTATAGCAAACCCGATCCCGCCCCTTGCAGCAAATCGCAAGCCCAGCTTAAAGGGCCGATCGTACCTGAGCGCAAAGCCCGATCTAATCGGGGGCCGATCTTGCTGGCCTAGCGCGCCCTATTTAGGTGAGCTTGCTGCCCAATTTCACCCATAACCG
>DXIF01000012.1 GCA_019113025.1 Candidatus Anaerobiospirillum stercoravium
CGGGAGGGGCGGCCGGGCGGCGCGCCCACGCTGGGGCGCGTTAGCGCCCGAGGGTCAGGCGACGCACTAAATAATGCCCCGGCGGCTTTAAGGATGCCTTTTCAATGGCGTAGCCCGCCTTTTGCGCGCAGCGCAAGGCCTTGATGTCGTTGGTACCTGCGACCGTAGATACGGCGTTAAGGTTGCCAAAGTCGTAGGTGCGAATGGAATAGGAACGCAGCGCCGTGGCCACGCCCTTGCCCTGATAGGCCTCGTCCACGCCCACGTAAACGCTGTGCAAGATGTTAGCTTGCAGCTCGCTTTCGTTGATCATGAAGCATTCATAGCCCACCACCTTGCCGTGCGGATCTAAGGCTAAGGACACCAGCTGCGGGCTTCTAAAACGATAGAGCCAGACCAGCCAATTGAGCATCGGCACCTTAAACAGGCGCAGATGCAGGGCCTGAATCTCTTTCAAATGCTTAACCTGCCCGGGGCAAAAGGTCAGCTCACCAAATTGCTCCGTGAGGGGCTTACGCATCACACGGCGCGCAGCGCGCTGGTTCATCTGCCACAGGCGGATGTGCTCTGTTAAGTGGTGCATTTCCATGGCCCACCTCCTTGGTCGGGTGCCGCTTACGCTCTTAATTAATTCAACGGCAGCGGCCGGGGTAACTTGCGCTGGTGCCTAGCCCTGCGCTAGGCCCTAGTTGACCTTGTTGCCCTAAGACCTGGCCCTAATTGACCTAGTTGCCCTCAGGCTTGCGGGTTGCTTAGAACGGGGTAAAGAAGTTGCGCAGCGACTCGATCGGCTCGTGACCGCGCGCCTCTAAGAAGTCTAAGACCTTAATCGGGCTCGTGTTAATGATGTGGTCATAGCCAATGCCCGCCTCTTCTAACACTTTCTCAGCCGCGCGAAAGTCGCCTAAGCGATAGCAGGAGTGGGCGTCTGAGCCTAAGGCGATGACGTTGCCCATCTTGGCGGCCAACTTTGCGATCTCAACGCAGTTAGGATGGCTGCCTTGGCGAGTATTGATGCCCGACGAGCCGTTGAGCTCAATGGCGACATTGTGCTCTTTAGCGCAAGCTAAGACCTGCTCGTGGTCAAATGGATAGCGCGGGTTGCCTAGGTGAGTGATGATGTCGACCTTACCGGCCTCAATCAAGTGCAGCAAAATCGCGGTGTGCTTGTCCTTGGTGCTTGGCTCTAAGGACTCATGAAAGCCTGCCAACACAATGTCGAGGCGCTTTAAGTAGCTATTTTCAAGGTCAATCGAGCCGCCTGCGCGAATATTGCACTCAACACCGCGCAAGAGCGCAATCTTGTCGACGATGTGCGGAATCGCGCCTAAATTGCCAAAGTGCCACGGATGGCAACCGTCTTGTAAGTCCGGGCCGTGGTCGGTGGTGGCAAACATGGCAATACCCTTATCGGACGCGGCCTCAAAGTACTCCTTGATCGTGCTGTAGGCATGTTGGCTCGCATTGGTATGGGTATGCAGATCAACCAAGAAACGCATCTTTCGTTCTCCCTATTCCCAAAGGAAAGCTGCTGCGCGGCGCACTAGCGCAGCTCACTATGAGCCGCCGCGCCGCGCTCTTCCCTATTCGATAACGGTACGCCAGTTCGGGTCTTGATGGCAGGCAAAGCACATCGCAATCTGATCTAAGCTGCAGGTGGTGGTGCGCAGATCTAAGTGCGCAATTTCGTCCTGACTAAAGTAGCGCCGCTCCGCGGTTTCGGAGTTGGCGCCAAAGGAATTAGGCGCAGCCGCGCACTCAATAAAGACCTTCAGACACCCGCAAATGGTATCCGGGCTGTTGTGGCGATTGCGGTCATGCACCGCAATTAAGCGCAGCGCCGTCGCCTCCATCGAAGCCTCCTCACGCACCTCTTTTAAGGTGTTTTGGACAATCGACAGATTCTCATCGCACCAACCACCGGGCAGATTCCACTTACCGGTGCGCTTTTCCTTGACCATCAGGATGCGCCCTTGCTCATCGAAGATAGCGGCGCGGGTATCCACCTGCGGAGTCTTGTAGCCATCGACCACCCATTCCTTACGGATAAGGGCAACATCAGCGTCGATATAGCAGCTTGCCATTTGCGCGGCCAAGTCGCACAGGCGCTGATAGCGCTCCTCGTCAAAGACGTCCTTGACGTAAGCCAGGCCATTTTGGCCAATCGCGTTGATCTCGCGCGCCCAGCGATGCAGCTGGCCTGCGACGCTGAGATCGGGCTCTTTAGCCGTAACTACCGAAACTACTTCCCAAGGGCTGCGCACATAGTGGGCACAGCGCAAGAATTGCTTGCCCCGATAGCCCCATAAGGCGAGGGCAAAATCAACGCCCGCCGCGCTCGCGGCCTGCAAATCAGTCGCGGTATCGCCGATATAGAGCACTTCCTCGCGGCGTGCGCCGGTAATTTCCATATAGTGCAAGAACGGGTCGGGGAAGGGCTTAGGGCGCTTGGTATCACCGGCGCAGACGCAGCGCTCAATATACGGAATAAAAGGCTCCGGCAGATAGCCGCCTAAGGGTCCGCCCATATTGGCATCGCGGGTGCGCGAGGTGACGAGGGCCATGTGATAGCCCTGCGCCTGTAAAAACTCCAAGACCGGGATGATGCCCTCAAAGACCTTACACATGTCACAGCGCGCCCGAACTAGGCCTTCCCACTCTTCCATGAGCTGAGCCATCTGCTCTTCCGGGACAGTTAAGGCACGCAGCGCATCGCGTCCGGGCAGACCAAAGAGAAAGGAGAGGTTCTCAACCTTGTAGCCATGGCCCGGTTGATACTTATCGAGCAGCTCAATGATGCTGACGATATTGGCCATGTAGGTATCGATCAAGGTGCCGTCGATATCCCAAAGAAGATGTTTGTATTTGCTCATAAGCCTGCCCAAAACCAAGGAAACGTAGGTGCACACGGGGCACAGTTAACTCGATTATACGGCCCGCGCTGGGCGCAAGCGCCGCCGGTAGCGCACTGTTCGTGCAGCCTCCGCGCCAGCTCACACTTTTACGACCAGGGCGCGCGCTCCCGCGGGCCCTGCCCCGCAGGCACGAATCCGCAGGCACATACCCGCAGGCACCGCCCCGGTTAGCGCCCGCCGCCCTTGTTAGCGCGCGCCGTTGGCGCCGCGCCAGGAGCGCCCACCTGTTGGCACCTCGCCCTAGGCCGCGGGCCCCGGCTCCAAGCGCAGTACCGTGACGGTATCGGCACTGACGCTAAAGCGCACATTAACCCCCATGATGAGCGCGGCGTAATCCTTGGCATCTTGCTCCTTGAGCTTGTAGGCAGGACGCGGATCTTGCGCCAAGATGCGCGCCAAGAGCTCGCGCTGCGCGCGCACGTGCGCTAAGGTCGGATCCGTGGCCAATTGCTGCTCGGCCGCGGGGCTGAACACCACCTGCTTTTGTGGTGGTGGGGTCAGAGCAAAGCCGCCCTGCGCCTCAGGGATAGCATCGACAAAGGGGATATAGGGCTTGATATCGACAATTGGGGTGTTATCGACCATATCCGCGCCCTCAACGTGCAGCACACTGCGCCCGGCGCGATTTTCAATCCCGGTGAGCTTGAGCACTGACAGCCCCAAGCGGTTGGGACGATTAGGCGAGCGACAAGCAAAGACGCCCACGCGCTGGTTGCCACCTAAGCGCGGGGGGCGCACCATGGGGCGAAACTGCGCGCTCTCAGGCTCTTGGTCAAAGACAAAGATGACGTGGATATGGGAAAAGCCCTCCAGCCCAACCACCGCCTGCGGGTCGCAATAAGGCTTAAAGAGCTCAATCTCGCACGCCGCCGGGGCCAAGCCCGGTTGACGCGGCACCGCAAACTTCTGGCCGTAGGGGGTGCGAATGCGCCCAATGGGAGTTAGAGCAAAACTTGCTTCCACCTAGCGCTGTCCCTTGTCCACTGCGACCTTAAAGGCCTCACCGTAGCAGGTGACTGAGACCGCGCAGGCCGCTGTCTTTTCTAGACGGATGCACTTGCCAAAAATAATGCCGTTGGCGCCTAAGTCCGCGGCCTTGAGCTTGGCGTCAGTGCGCGCCTCACTTTCACGGGCGATAAAGTCATCCTCCGTCTCTTGGCAGGCAAGCCCTGAGACCAAACCTAAGGACTCAAAGCGGTAATTTAAGATGCTCTCGTTGGTGTAGACCTCAACCGTCGAGGGCTTAAAGTACTCGGTGAAGTTGTCCGGATCGAGGTTGGTTTCAAAGGCGACGTCTTGGCAGCCGCCTAACAGCACGCTCCCAGCGAGCAGCGCCAGCGCAAATTTAGTCATAACAAAAGATCCCTGATGAAAACTAGGCCCCGATTGTACCCAAAATCGGTGCCTACTGCCGGGCAAAAGACGCGCCGCTTAGCGCCTGCGGCCGCACCGCGGCCTTAAGCCGCCGAGGCCTGCCCCAGAGCTGCCGCGAGGCGGCGGGGCGCACCGCGTGATGGCAGAGACGCACCGCGGGGCGGCTTGGATGCGCCGGGGTGTGCGTTACGTGCATTTGCGGCAAAGAGCACAGTTGCGCCGAATTTGGGGGCACCAAGCGCGGGAACGAGCACGGGATGGGCACAGTCAAGGGGCGGCCAAGCGCCGCGGGGTGGGCGTTGCCACGCGGCGTTGGGAGCTTAAGTGATCATTTGGCAAAATGAGAAATGGTACACACTTTTTACAAGGGGCGGGGCGATCTGTCCGTGCGATTGTAAAAAGTGCGCCCCGCATCAAAATTGACTGGCTTTATTTTGCGTATCCTAGCCACTGATCGCCCAAAGCGGTCAGGTCACACCTAAAAGAGAGCAAATGGGGCTCGTGTGTGCCGTTAGGAGAGAATAATGACCTCCCCTCTTTTAGTTGGTGTGTAAGGTAATCCTGAGCTGAGAAGAGGTACATCGTTATGTCAGGTGTAATGGCCATGATCCTCGCTGGAGGCGAGGGCACGCGATTAATGCCACTGACCAAATCCCGTTCCAAACCATCGGTTCCATTTGGTGGCAGCTATCGCTTAATCGATTTCGTACTCAACAACTTTGTCAACTCAGGCATTCTGCGTCTGTTCGTCATCACCCAGTACAAGTCGCAGTCGCTGTACATGCACTTGAAAAATGGCTGGACCGTTTCGGGTATCCCGGGCTGCTTTATCGACCCAATTCCAGCTCAGATGCGTACCGGCAAGGAATGGTACCGCGGCACCGCTGACGCCATTTACCAAAACCTGACCTTCATCGAAGATCAATATCCAGACGATGTCTGCGTCTTTGGCTCAGACCACATCTACAAGATGGACATCCGCCAGATGCTCCATTACCACAATGCCAACAAGGCCGGCCTGACCGTGGCCGCCATCCGCCTGCCATCGCATCTGTGCGCCAAGGCCTTTGGTGTCATCGAAGTCGACCAATCCGGCCGCATGATTGGCTTTGAGGAAAAGCCGGAGCATCCTAAGGAGATCCCAGGTGATCCGGGCTACTCCTTAGTCTCGATGGGTAACTACATCTTCAAGGCTGATGTCTTAAGCCATGAGCTGCGCCTTGATGCTGAGGATGATTCCTCCTCGCACGACTTTGGTAAGGACATCATTCCCAAGCTGTTCCCACGCGGCAACGTCTACGTCTACGACCTCTCCAATAACGTGATTGAGGGTGAGCCGAGCGAAGTTTACTGGCGTGACGTCGGTAGCATCGACGCTTACTGGGATGCCCACATGGATCTGCTCAAGGAAGATGCCCCATTCTCCTTGATGAACGTTAAGTGGGCCCTGCACACCTTCTACCCACCACTTCCACCAGCTCACTTCTCAGACACCAAGGACAACAAGTCGATTGTCTCCCAGTCGATGATTTCGGCCGGTTGCAATATCGACGGTGCCACCATTCAAAAGAGCGTCTTGGGCTTCCGCTGTGAGGCCGATGACGGCGCCTTGGTCGAAGAGTCGGTCTTAATCGGTGACGTCAAGATTGGCGCTGGCTGCAAGATTCGCCGTGCCATCATCGACCGCGATACCGTCTTAGCCCCAGGCTTCACCTTGGGCTATGACCGCGAGGCCGATATGAAGCTGGTCAACCCAGATGATAAGAGCGGCCCACAAATCTCCAAGGGCGGCATCATCGTTATCCCTAAGGGCATGCGCTTAGGCTTCAAATAAGCACGCCCGAGCGCGCCCGTCCCAGCGCGGCCGCCTGCGCAGCAGCGTCTGCGCCGCGCCGCTGCCCCGTGCGGAGGCTAGGTCCTAGCCCCAGCGCGGGGCGGAGCGAGCCCGTTGTGCCGCTGACGTGCGGCCGAGCAAAATGTGAGGCAGGCCAAGCTTTGCAACGTGGGCGGCGCGCAGCTTTTCCCTTAGGGCGCAAATTTCGGTACCCTAGGCACTCTAGGCACGGCATGGCGCGCGTGCGCACCGGGCACCACGTGCTCCATTCATGGAGCACAAAGTCCCATTTAGGCTAGTGCCGGGGCATGGCGGGCCGAGCGCAAACGTTTGCGCTGGCTTCGCCCCCTAACTTAAACATAACGCTTGCGGAGGCATCGGGCCCGTGCCCGGTACGGCCCGGCACACCAAGGTTCGGCCTCGCAGCTAGTTTTCCTCTGACCGACCAAGGGATCGGGGCGCTGTGACCACAGGGCGCAGTTAGCATTAATTCGGTTCCTTGGGATGAGCGCTGTGCGCTGCCGCACGCGGGCGGGCAGAGCAAGGAGCAACTTGCTGAGCAACTTGCTTTGACGCCGTTGGCGTGAGTCGGTCAGTTAGCCCTTGAGCCTATAGATCGAGGCTTGAGCGCGTTTGCAGAAGAAGGTGAACTTTTTGAACATCATATTTATCTCGTCCGAGGTGGCAGACATCATCAAAACCGGTGGTTTGTCTGACGTTGCCAAGGCGCTGCCAGCTCAACTCAAGGCCAATGGTCACAATGTCCGCGTGATCATGCCTTGCTATAGCATCATCAAGGGAGTAGAAAACTTCCCGGTCATTGGCCATTCCAGCCTCAACCCAGGCACCGATCGCCAAATCGACTACACCATTCGCAGCACCAAGATCGCAAACGATCTCGAAGTATGGCTCTTAGAGTGCCCGCGCTACTACGATCGCACCTCCATCTACGGCGACAATAACCAAGCTTACTGGGATAACGGTGAGCGCTATGGCTTCTTGGCCGCTGCCTCCTTGGATGCGTGCAAGGCGCTGAACTTCTGCCCGGACATTGTCCACTGCAATGACTGGCACGCCGGTTTAACCCCAATGATCCTGCGCATCAAGTACGGTGGGGATAAGTTCTTTGATAAGACTCGCTCCATCATCACCGTGCACAACGGCGCCTTCCAAGGCGTCTTTGATCGCAGCCAAATCTACATGATCCCTGAGATCTGCCAAGTCTATAACGACATGATCTCGCAGGGCACCTACATCAACTTCTTAAAGTGCGGCGTCTTCTACGCCGACAAGATCACCGCGGTTTCCCCAGGCTATGCCACTGAGCTCACCACCTACCTAGGTGGCCATGGCATGACCGTCAACTTCCAAAGCCGTGCGGCCGACTTAGTGGGCATTATCAACGGCTGCGATTACACCGACTGGGATCCAGCTACCGATAAGCACCTCAAGATTCAGTACGACATCAATACCTTAGAGGAAAAGATCCTAGGCAAGTACCTCTTGCAAAAGGATCTGGGTCTGCCGATGTGCGATGACCCAATCTACGGTATGGTGGCCCGCTTAACCGATCAAAAGGGCGTGGGCATCTTAATCCCAATCTTAGAGCAGTTCTTACGTCACCGCGTCCAGATTGTGATTGAGGGTACGGGCGATCCTAACCTCGAGCGCCAAATGCACGAGATTGCCGCGCGCCACCCAGACAAGATGGTATTCCGCTCGGTCTACGACAATGCGCTGGCCCACCAAATTGAGGCCGCGTCCGACTTCTTCTTGATGCCATCGATCTTTGAGCCTTGCGGCTTAAATCAGATGTACTCGCTGGCTTACGGCACCCTGCCAATCGTGCGTGGCGTCGGTGGTTTACGTGATACCGTCACCAACTACGACGACAATCACGAGTACGGCAACGGCTTCATTTTCTGGGATCCAAATCCAGAGGAGCTGTTAAGCTGCTTACGTCGTACCCTGATCTTCTACTTGGAGGATCCAGTCGAGATGCAGCGTATCCGCATCAACGCCATGCGCGTACGCTTCAGCTGGGAAGAGTCCTGCAAGAAGTATGAAGAGCTGTACAAGGAAGCGTTAGCTAAGCCTAAGTGGTGGTAAGCTTAGTCACGAAATATCACTAAGTAGCACTAAGTTTTAGGCCCCGCGCCGCGGGGCCCGGCCCAGCAGGGGAGCGTCAGCTCCCCTGCTGCGTTATTAGGCTGTTGCGTTATTAGGTTTTCCCCACATCTGTACCGGAGCGAGCATGCAGCTTAGCCCAGTGAGCGTGAGCGCGCGCACGCCCGAGCTCATCACCGCCTTAGTTGCCCTGTGGGAGCGCTGTGTGCGCGCCACCCACACCTTTTTATCCCCCGCTGAGATCGCGGCGATCAAAAGCTACGTACCGCCAGCACTCCAAACCGTTGCGCACTTAGTCGTGGCTTATGATGCTGCGGGTAAGCCTCTTGGCTTTCTCGGGGTACAAGACGCGCGCATCGAGATGCTCTTTTTAGAGCCCACGGCGCGCGGCCGCGGGCTAGGCCGGAGCTTGGTGCAGTATGCCCGCGCGCATTACGCCGTCACCGCGGTTACGGTCAATGAGCAAAATCCGCAAGCGCTGGGCTTTTACCAGCATTTAGGCTTTGCGGTGATTAGACGCACTGAGCTTGATGAGCAAGGTCGGCCCTATCCCCTGCTCTATCTGCACTGCCCGCCCAACCATTAGAGTGCTCTCACCATGAGAGGATTCTCACCATGACCGGGCAGACGTCACTATCCAGACTAACGCAACAGACGGTAACTAAGCCGCAAACCGTGCACGCAGCCTATGCTCTAGATGTAACTAAAATGTTAGATTTTGTGAGCTGACGTGCATTTGCAGCGCACAAAATGCAGCGCTACCAGATTTGTCATATAATGACAGCGTTTGAGCATATTAAGTATCTAGCAGGCTCTCTTGATGATTAAGAGAGCCTGTTTTCCTGTGCTCACAGCAGCCCCATATCTTGTGCTGCAAGTTAGGTTCTGAGCCAAACTTTTCCCATCAATACCTACCAATGCCAACGCATTTGAGCGCACTACCCTATATCTAGGTTGGTATCTATTGCGCTTTATTGCGCACGTACCACCTCAAGCTCCCGCCCCCAAGCTCAACTCAGCGGATTCCAAGCGCACGACTTGCGCTTTGTTGCGTGGCCCCCAGCGCGCCTCCAGCGCGCTCCTGCGGGCACAAAAAAGCCGCGGCCCCGTTCAGAGCTGCGACTTTTCCCAACTTTGCTCTCAGCGGCGGCGCGCGCCCCCGCTGCTGCCGGGACGATTAGTGCCTGAGCGGCTGACTGCTACTTATTCGAGAACGCAGCGATGGCCGCTGCGATGCGCTGATAGCAGCGCTCACGGCCGACCAAGACCATGGTATCGCCGATGCCTGGGGAGGCTGGGGTCCCGGTTAAGGCTAAGCGCAGCGGCTGACCGACCTTGCCCATGCCCACCTCGTGCTGAGCGGCCACACCTTCTAAGGCGTGGTCGATGGTGGCGGCATCCCAACTCTCAAGGCCCTGTAAGACCTTTAAGCTGTCTTGCAGAATCTCAACGGAGCCTTCCTTAATCCACTTCTTGACGCTGGCGGCATCGTAGCCGGTGATATCCTCAAAGTAGCAGCGGGTCTTCTCGGCCATTTCCTTTAAGGTATGGGTACGCTCGCAGTAGTTTTGGACGACCAGCTCTAAATCCGGGCCCTGAACCTGATCGGGATCGATGCCGATGCGCTTTAAGTGCCACTTGAGCTCAGCGGCAACCTCAGCGCGCGGCAGAGTCTTCATATAGTGGGCGTTGAGCCACTCGAGCTTCTTGGTGTTGAAGCTGGAGGCAGACTTGTTGATCTGCTCTGGGGTAAAGAGGTCGATCATCTCTTGGACCGAGAAAATCTCTTGATCCCCGTGGCTCCAGCCTAAGCGTACTAAGTAGTTAAGCAAGGCCTCAGGCAAATAGCCGTCCTCGCGGTACTGCATGACCGAAACTGCGCCGTGACGCTTGGAGAGCTTGTTGCCATCATCACCTAAGATCATGGCAACGTGGCCAAACTTAGGCTCGTGAGCCCCTAAGGCGCGATAGAGGTTGATCTGACGTGGGGTATTGTTGACATGGTCGTCACCACGGATCACGTGGGTGATGCCCATATCAAAGTCGTCAACGACCACGCAGAAATTGTAGGTTGGGGTGCCGTCCGAGCGCTGAATGATGAAGTCATCGAGCTCGCTGTTTTGGAACTCTAAGTGGCCCTTAACCATGTCGTCAAAAGCGACCACGCCCTCATCTGGATTGCGGAAGCGCACGACATAAGGCTCATCTGGGCTGTGCTCGCTGTGGTCATCACGGCAGTGACCGTCATAGCGTGGCTTTAAGCCTTGGGCCATTTGGTCGGCACGCATTTGCTCTAAGCGCTCCTTGGAGCAATAGCACTTGTAGGCCTTACCTTCCTTGATTAACTGCTCAATGACTTCCTTATAGCGATCAAAGCGCTTGGTTTGGTAGTAAGGACCCTCATCCCAATTTAAGTTAAGCCATTGCATCGACTCTAAGATGGCGTCGATGGCAGGCTGGGTGGAACGCTCGCGATCGGTGTCTTCAATGCGTAAGACAAAAGTGCCATGGCAGTGACGAGCATACAGCCACGAGAACAGGGCAGTACGCGCACCACCTACGTGTAAGAAACCAGTAGGCGAAGGCGCAAAACGGGTCTTAACTTGTTCCATAACAGAAAGGAAGTCCTATAACGCAAGGGGCAAGCAGGCCGAGCCCTCACCCCAAAAAACCAAGGCCCACATGCGTGCGGCCCCAAAATTTGCCCAATTTTAGCACTTTGTGCCCGCGGTCGCGATGCAGCGCGGCGCCGCGCGCTGCTGCTGCAATACGGCAACAGCGCCACTTCGAACCAGTCCCCGCCCGGATTAGTTGACACAAAAGTGATCATGGGTCATGTTTGCGGCAAGCCCCTGCTCAAGGC
>DXIF01000121.1 GCA_019113025.1 Candidatus Anaerobiospirillum stercoravium
CAGTCATAAGCGGGCATAAGCGAGTGTTAAAATTTCAAACACTCGTTTTGTGACAGCTTGCCTGAATGTGTTTAGGACCCTCCTTATTAAGACGGGAGGAAGCCATGTGCGTAAGCACATGGAGACTTCACAGCTTGGGTGCGGCCTCCTATATTTTGGCTCAAGCTATTAAGAGGAGAGGTTATGAGACTTTATCTGGTGCGCCATGGGCAGACCGAGTGGAATGCGCTCAAGCGCTTGCAGGGGCAAAGCGACATTGCTCTCACCGATTTGGGACGTAAGCAAGCGATCACCGCCGGACAGGGCGTGGCTGCAATTGACTTTGATTATTGCTATTGCAGTCCTTTACAGCGCGCAGCGCAGACCGCGCAGCTGATTTGGGGCTCGCGCGCAGGTAACATCGTGCCTGATGCACGCTTAATGGAGATTGCCTTTGGCCCGGATGAAGGCCGCGTCTTTGATCGCAGCAAAGCGCTCGATCCGAGCGACCCCATTTCCTTATTCTTTAATCAGCCCGAGCTTTATGTGCCCCATGAAGGCGCTGAGAGCATCGCGCAGCTTACGGCGCGCGCCCAGTCCTTTTTAAGCGATCTCTGCGCTCAGCATGGGGCACAGGCGACGGCGGCCCAGCTCTCTCCGCGCATCTTGGTGGTGGCACACGGGGCTTTGATTAAGGGCCTGACCTTGGCGCTCACCGGGCGCCCGGTTGAGCGCTTTTGGAACAATATCCCGCCGATCAACTGCGCTATGGTCGTGGCAGACTACGACGCCCGCGCCGGCTGGACCATCGTCGATGAGTGCGTGCGCTTAGCCGATGGCGTCATTTGGCACGATGACACCGGCGCGCAGGCTCCCGCCTAAGGGGCGCGTAGGCACCCGTCTAAAGTGTGCATAGGCTCCCGCCTAAGATGCGCACAGGCACCTACCTAAGGCGCGCGCTTCGTGGTGCGGCTAATGCGCAGCGCGTAGCGTGGACAGTCTTCCGTTACGCTGCCCTCTGTTGGAGGCGCAGGCTCCGCGGGCGGCGCGACCGCGCCTAACAGCCCCACCGCGAGTAAGGTTCCGGACTGTGCCTTGACTAAGGGCAGAGCCGGGCGCAGCCATGGCGCGATTGCGGCGGCAATCATCAGCTTCTTGAGCGGGCGCGCATGAGCGCGGCCCTTGAGCTTGACCGGTAAACTGCGCGCATAGCTAAAGTCGAGGCAAACCACAGGCGCCGCGTGCGCAACGGATGTCGCAGGCGCCGCGAGTGCTGCGGGCGCGTTGTCCAGCGCAAAGTATGGCTCGGCTGCCTGTTGGCAGTGCAGTTCATTGCCCTGCGGGGGCGTGTTTTCTGCTACCAGCTCATAGCGGTACGGTCCCAGCTCCAGCGCGTCGTTGGCGCTCAGCTCATAGCTGCCGCTTAAGGCGGACAGATCTTGGGGGCCAAGTGGGGAGTAGAGGCACAGGTAGTGTAAAAAGGTCGAGAGCACGAGGCCTGAGCCGATCTTAACTAGGCCATTGCGGTCATGGCCTGCGGCCATCAGCTCTAAGGCTTGCTCAACGATATTAAACTCGCACGCTGTGCCGGTCGCTTGGGTGATAAAGGTACGCACTAAAATAGTAGTCAGCGCACGGTCGCTTAAATCAAGCGCAGCGAAATCTAAAGTGTAGGGATCGGGGCAGAGCTGGTGCAGCTTATCTTGCACTAAGCGCTGAGCGAGTTCGTGCTCATAGCGGCACAGCTGCTGAGTGCGTAACAGCGCGCCTTCGACGCCTGGAAAGCGCTCTTTTAACAGCGGGAGCACCTTTAAGCGCACAAAGTTGCGTTCAAATTTGAGGTAGGAGTTGGACAGGTCATAGACGTAGGGGATGTCTAGCACCTTGAGGATGGTCTCTACTTCGTGCTTGTGCAGATTAAGCAGCGGGCGCAGAATCAAACCGCGTTGGTCGCGCACTAAAAATTGCATCCCCGCAAGGCCCACCGGGCCCGAGCCGCGCTTTAGGGCCAAGATCAGGCTTTCGATTTGATCATCGGCCTGATGGCCTAATAGCAGCGCGCAGCCTAAGCCTGCTTGCCGAGCGCGGTTCAGGTGCTCAAGCAGCGCGCGATAGCGCTCTTGGCGCGAGGCGTCCTCCGGGGATACTCCGCCCCCATAGACAATATTAAGCTTAGGCATACTCAGCGGCACTTTGAGCTGCGCGCACAGCGCTTCATTGTGCTCGCGCCAAATAGCGTCATCGGGATCGAGTCCGTGGATGCAGTGGACTGCCTGGACCTGATAGCCATAGCGCGCCTGAAGCTGCGCCGCCAGTACCAACACTAAGACCGAGTCCGCCCCGCCTGATAGCCCGACCACGAGTTGAAACGACGGTGGCTCGTACGTGGGCTCAGCAGCGTTCAGCTGCTGGTGGATGAGGTCGGTGAGGCGGGTGAGCAATAAATGGGTGACTTGGCTCAGCTGGGGCGTGGGCGTGATAGTAGAGGGAGGCGCGCTTTGCGCGCCGGCGGTCAGGGCGAAGCTTGCTACGTGGCTGGGGGCAGTGCCCAGCGCTTGGCGCGCGCGCTGGAGCGCGGCGCGGCGCAACTTGCCCAGTAAGCCCTGAAAATTTTGGCGGGCAAT
The DNA here is from genome assembly GCA_019113025.1 of Candidatus Anaerobiospirillum stercoravium. Taxonomy (GTDB): domain Bacteria; phylum Pseudomonadota; class Gammaproteobacteria; order Enterobacterales; family Succinivibrionaceae; genus Anaerobiospirillum; species Anaerobiospirillum stercoravium. The sequence continues at coordinate 2,604 of DXIF01000121.1, forward strand.
GCGGTAGTCATGCTGGGCGGCGCTTAGCGCGGTGTTAGGCGCAGCGTTGGGGTCGGACATGGTGGGCACCTGTGGGATAAGGCCTAAAAACAGTACCGCCCGTACTTGAGGGTACAGGCGGTGGGCGTAGGCCCCACTAAGAGCGTGGGGCGCTGGATGCAGCTGCTGAGTAGATTAGCTGTGGCCGTAGGTTAGCAGTAACCGTAGGACATCAGGCGGTTGAAACGGTGCTCTAACAGCTGATCCATGCCGCTGTCCTTAATATCGGTGATCTGGCGTAAGATCGTCTCCTTTAAGTTGTGGGCCATGGTGTCGTAGTCACGGTGGGCCCCACCTAACGGCTCGGGGATAACCTCATCGATGAGGCCCAGGGCCTTAACCTTATCGGCGGTGATATTCATCGCCTCGGCTGCCAGTGGAGCCTTTTCGGCACTCTTCCACAGAATCGAGGCACAGCCCTCAGGGCTAATGACCGAGTAGGTCGAGTATTGGAGCATGTTGACGCGATCGCCCACGCCAATGGCCAAGGCACCACCGGAGCCGCCTTCACCGATCACGGTGCAGACGATCGGTACCTTAAGCTCGCTCATCAGCTTTAAGTTCTCGGCGATAGCACCGGCTTGCGAGCGCTCTTCGGCGTTAATACCGGGGTAGGCACCTGGGGTATCAATAAAGGTGACGATCGGCAGGTTAAAGCGCTCGGCGAGGCGCATTAAGCGCATGGCTTTGCGATAGCCCTCAGGGCGCGGCATACCGAAGTTGCGCATGGTGCGCTCCTTGGTATCGCGGCCCTTTTGGTGGCCGATGATCATGACTGGCATGCCATCGATGCGGGCCATACCGCCGATGATGGCCTTATCATCGGCAAAAGCGCGGTCACCGGCGAGCTCTTGGAAGTCGGTGCAGATGCGATTTACATAGTCCATGGTGTAAGGGCGCATCGGGTGACGCGACAGCTGCGAAATCTGCCAAGCGCTCAAGGATGAGAAGAGCTTCTTGGTCAGCTCAAGGTTCTTTTTCTCCAGCTGCTTTAACTCATGGGACAAATCGACATCATTGCCCACTGTGGTGCTCAGGCGTTTTAGTTCCTCAATATGAGCCAGCAAATCAGCAATTGGCTGTTCGAAATCAAGATAGTTAATATTCATAGCACACCTGACCGGGTACACCACAACAAAAGCCAAGTCCCAGCGCGTCTCGGGCGCGCACTAAGCTTACTCTGATGCACTCAGAGGAAGCCCCAGCTACACTCTTGGTTGCAGCCGCACAATGGGAGACGTGGGCACTTAGCTCACCGCCTCAAAACCATGTAGGCACAATGGTGCCTAGGCTTGAGCCCTGATACTTTAGCGCAAAAGCCACTATTTTTCCACCAAGCACCCCGCCGCAAGCGGCAACGCCCGCAGCCATGCGACCGCGGGCGTTGTGTTCGGCTACCTAAAGCAGGGAGCGCTCAGATCGGCTCAGCCCTTAGGCCTGAGGCGTGTTGGAGTCTGCCTCAGCGCTTGACTCTTCGTCCTCATCGAGCGGAGCGTAGTAGCGTTCAGCGTTGGCAACGCTTGGACGGATGTGCTCGGTTTGCTCGATCAGATCTAACAGCTGCTCACGCAGTTGCAGCTTGATGTCGGTGTAAAGCTCATCGACGCTCTTGTTGTAGATCTGGTACGGGTCAGAGAAGGCTTCATATAAGAAGTCGTCCTTGTAGTGGTCAGCACTTAAGGTGGTGCTGCCGTCGACCTCAGGGGCGACGATGGCGTAGGTGAACTCATCGGTAACCAGGGCGCGGCCCAAGCGGTTCTCCGAAATCTGCACCAAGGCTTGCTGGACGCGGCCTGGGGTAATGGTGCCCTCATGCGGGGGCAGGGCCATCTCATTGGGGGTGACCGCAGGCTTGCCCTGTGGGCCTTGGGCCTCCGGCGCGGAGAGGTCGTGGGCGAGGTCTAATAGGTTTTCGCCTACGATGTCATCCGGAATCTGGGCGCCGGCTAAGCTCAGAATCGTGCGGGTTAAGGAGGCGTTGGAGACTACATCATCGACCGGACGGCAGGTCTTAACCGCACCACCGCCTACGACTAAAGGCACGTTGACCGTGTCGTAGTGGCAGGTGCCTGTACGCAGCTTGAGCGCATCTTCAGTCATGCAGTTTAAGTCGTTATTGCGCGAGTTCAGCGAGGTGCCGGTCATGGTGGCAAAGATGATGACCGTATTGTCATACAGGCCTTGGGCCTTTAAGTGCTCAACCAGCGCGCCCAAGGCTTGGTCGAGGACGCGGCACTGACCCAGATAATAGTAGTACTCGAAGATTAAGCCCGGACGGAACAGCTGGGTATTGAGCGGCAGATTGATGCGCAGTGGCAGGTTAGCTACCACCTCAGGATCGCACAGATAGCACCAGTGGTTGGTCTCGTTTTCGTTTACGGTCAGTTCCTTGACTGCGTTGACCCCTTCTTCTTCCGCGTCCTTGGCAGCTTTTTCACTTTCCGCGGCATTTTTGAAGGCGGCTTCTGCCTCCTCGCGCTCCTTTTGCGCCTGTTCTGCGGCCTCAGCCTGGGCTTGAGCGGCCAGCTTAGGGTCAAACTCGCGCTCGTGCTGTTGCACCTCCTCTAAGGCGGCGCGATTTTCCTCTTCTGAGGTAATTTCGCTCGCCTTCATGCGCTCTATATAATCTTGGTAGATTTGGCGTAAGTAGGTGATTGGCTGGGAGAGCTGTTGGGGCATCGGGTCAAATGGAGCCACGGTCAAGAAGAAGGGCTGTGCCCCTACCCCTTGTAAGAACTCCTTAGCATAGTCCACTAACGCGGCGCTGCGCCCCTGATTGAACTCAAGCTTAGTGCCGTTTTCATCAAAGAGGTAACCGTGCTCATGATCGGAGCTGTCGGACAGGTTGTTAGCGGCACGCCAAAAGCCATTAAAGCCGCCGCGTTCACTGAGCTCAACTGGGGTCGCGCCGTTAATTTCGCCCTCAGCATCACGGGTGGCCTTATCGCCTGCCAGCTGCCACTGGCCGACATAGCCGGTCTGATAACCGGCCTCGCTTAAGTATTGAGCGAGGGTCTTAACGCCCTGAGGCAAGGTGCCATTTAAGGTAAATAAGCCGGTATCGGTGGCAAGCTTTCCGGTTTGTAAGATGCCACGGGCAGCGGTGCTGGTGCCATGAGCAGCAATGGCGTGGTTAAACTTAACGCCAGCGGCGGCCAGAGAATCTAAAGCGGGCGTAATGTTTGGGTTCTGACCAAAGCAGCCGCACGAATCGGCTCGAAGCTGATCAGTTAAAAATAAAACGATGTTTGGTCGGGAACTCTTAATCACATCTGGCATGTTTAAATCCTCTGCACGGTAGCACAGTAGCACAGTAGTGCATTAGCATGGGCGCGTTGTGCCCCAAGGGTTGTACCTTGCAATTACATTGCCGCCTTAGCGCGGCGGCCCGTTGCCGCACGGCGCGGGCGCCTCGACAATGCCTTGTTATCGGCGCCTCCTGCCCAGACTTAAGGGCCGCGCGCCGCGCCCCTCCCGCGCAGCCTCCAGAGCGCTGCGCGCCACACCCGCGCGGGCTTTGGGGCCGCTGCGCTTACGCAAGCTGTGAGGCCGCTGCGCGGGCGCAGCGCGTAAGCGCGGGGCAAAAAATTGGCCGTAGGAGAGGGGCAGACTCTCCTACGGCCAATTTTAAGCCCTCAAGACCAGCCAAGTCTTGGTGGCACCACCGCCTAGGCCTCATGAGATTTTACCGAGGCGGCAGTTTGAAGCCTGATTAAGCTAAAGCCTTGATCTTGGCAGCTAAGTCGCTCTTGTGACGAGCAGCCTTGTTCTTGTGGATCAAACCCTTGCAAGCAGCGCGGTCTAATACTGGCTCGACCTGCTTGAAAGCAGCAACAGCAGCTTCCTTGTCCTTGGCAGCGCAAGCAGCGATAACCTTCTTGATTAAGGTACGCATCTTGGAACGAGCAGCAACATTACGTTGACGGGCCTTCTCGGAGAGGGCAACGCGCTTCTTAGCAGACTTAATGTTAGGCACGAATAGCTCCTAAAAAATATCAAAGTACTTTGAGATTATTGCCTGCGGACGCCTTAATCCTGCGGCAGCCCGGGCACTAAACGGCGTATTATAGCAAAGCAACTTGAGAAAAGTGCATATTTATGAGCGCTAGCTCACAAAAAGTTGCGCGCCCTCAGCGCAGCGGCGGCCTGGCCGCTGGGCGCGCGCCGTAAGAGGCAGCGGCTGGGCAGTGCGCTGGGCAGCGCACTGGACAGTGCGCGGGACAGTGCCCAGGGCAGCGCGGGCGGGCGCGGCGCTGGGGCCGCGCAAGTTGGTGGCACTTTGTATGCTTGCTTAGGCCCAATTGCTGACCTTAATTGCTCACCTGATTTGTTGCTAAGGAAGGCCCCTGAGCTCTTCTTTTCACCCCCAATTTGTTAGATAGGAGGCGGCGTTCCTCCCCTGAGGGCCCTTGGGGGTATCTGCGCCGATAGTAAATGAGACTGCCCCTGCATCCCAATGCCCAGCCTGCGGCGCATCGTTTGGCTTTAGCCTTAGCGCTTGGCGCTATGGTCAGTGCGCTCCTTGGTGGCTGCACCAGTACCCGTGATTATGGCTATGATGGTTTACGCGGTGCCTATACCACGCAAGTGCCTGGCATTCCCATGGAAGAAGATCCGGTCTTAGTGGCGCAAAATGAAAAGCTCGCTGAGGATGAGCGTGTCGCGTTAATTCGCGAGGACTGCCGCAACGGTGGGGCCAAGAGCTGTGAGGTGATGGCCTTAGACGCCTTTAATGACTACAGCACCTCAGGCAATCTCAATGACTTAAAGAGCGGCATTGTGGTCGCCAGCCGCGCGTGCGCCTCACAGGCGCGCGCCTGCTTGCTCAAGGGCAATATGATTTTTCGTGCCTATCAAGATGGCATGGACATCGATGAGTGGCGCCCCGGCCGCTACTACAGCGAAGAGTTGATCGACGCCTACACCAAGGCCACGCGGGTGGGCGATCCGGCCTTAAAGGCGGAGGCTTATTACCAGCGCGGTCTGACCCACAGCGCCTTTGGGCGCTATAGCGCCGCGCGTGCCGACTTAAACCAAAGCTGCAAGATCGGGGGCGATGAGTTTTGCTTAAAGAGCGGCGATGAGCTGGCCGCGATTGCGCAGCATACTACTAAGAGCAAGGGTAAGGCTAAGATCAGCTCGCAAGACGTGCTCTCCTTATATCAGCAGTCATGCGATGGCAACAACGCCACCGCCTGCTTGCGTCTTGGCGATAAGCTCTACGCCCAAGGTAAGGGCAAGGCTGGTAACGACGCCTATGCTAAGGCCTGTAACTTAAATGAAGGCAGTGCCTGCAACGCCTTGGCCTATCGCTTAGATCGTGCCGGTAAGCACAACTATGCCCGTGAGTTTTACGAAAAGTCCTGCGCCCTTCAGTATCCAGCGAGCTGCGCGCTCCTGGGCCGCGAGGATATGGTCAAGGGCAATCTCAGCAGCAGCTATCGCTATTTAACTCAGGCTTGCAGCTTAGGGGATAACACCTCCTGCCAGTTCTTAGGCTCCTTAGCGCAAGTCATTGGTAAGAATGATGAAGCGCGCAGCGCCTTACGCACTGCGTGTAGTACCTCAAATGGCGTCGCTTGCTATGACTTAGGCTTATTAGAGGCGATTGCCAACTCTCATTCTAGCGCCCAAGAGCATTTAGGTCTGGCCTGCAACGCTCAAGTCAACGCCGCGTGCTTAGCCCAAAGCAGCGTTTTTGCCTCACCTCATAGCAGCGCTACCGCGGCCTACGATAAGGCTTGTTCGCTGCGTTCGCCTGATGCCTGCCTCAATTTAGGCTACAGCTATTTGCAGCAAGGCAAGCGCCCTGACGCCCAAGGCGCCTTCCGCCGTGCGTGCGACTTAAAGTCGGCCGCAGGCTGCGAGCAAAGCGCGGCCTTACTGCAAGAGCAGGGCAGTTCCACCGAAGCCGCGCGCTTCTATACGAAAGCGTGCAGTTTAAAGAGCCCAAGTGCCTGCACCAAGCTCGGTCTGGTCTACTACAGTGGCTCGGGCGTCACTAAGAGCGTCACCCGCGCCCGCGCTAACCTTAATCAGGCGTGCAAGTTAGGCGCACAAGACGCTTGCGTCATGCTCAAGAAAAAGTAAAACCGAAATAGGACTGAAGTAGGGCTGAAGTTAAAGCCTACTTCCGTCCCGCGGTCAGGGCGTGCCCCTGACCCCCACAAGGCTCGGTCGCCGCAGCGCCCGGGCCTTTTGTGTGCACCCAGCACAGCGTTGCTATGCCAGCGTTGCTATGCCGCAGTCGACGCCGCGGCGCCCTAGGATTTTTGTCCCGGGCTCTGCGCCCCGTTTTGGGGGCGAATGCCCTAAAACAGGGGGGCTCTCAGAGCTGCTCTGATCTGGGGCAGTAGCCCCGGCAGGCCTGATTGGTTGGGGGCTGGCGCTAGGCGGGAGGGAGCATAGCGTGCGCGCTCACGGGGCAGCGGCGGACGGTGGTAGAGCGTGGTGCACAAAACTTGTGCTAAAAGCGCGGCGCAATAGAGCGCCGTCACGCTTTTGCCGCTATAATTGGAGCCTTATCTTAGTCGAAGATGCCGTAAGAACGGCCTTGGGCGTCGAACTAAGCTTGGTTTTTGGTAGTAAGTAGGTGCCTTAATGAGGCTTGCACGTCATGCGGTTATATCGGTGGTTGTCTGATTTTCATGGGAGTGAGCGCAAAATTGCCCTTGCCATCGGCAATTTCGACGGTTTCCATGTGGGCCATCAGGCCGTCATCGCCCAAATGCAGGCCAAAGCGCGGGCGCACAATTTACTAAGCGCCGTGATGATTTTCGAGCCCCAGCCCTTAGAGTTCTTTGGGCGGGGCCAGGCTAGCGCAGCCACGGCTGTAAGCGCCGCCCCGGCCGCGGCCGCCAGCGCTCCGGCTTCAGCGAGCGCTCCAGCTTCAGCGAGCGCTCCAGCTTCAGCGAGTGCTCCAGCTTCAGCGAGTGCTCCGGCCGCCGCCAGCGCTCCGGTGGATGTAAGCGCGGCCGCTGCGGTTTCGGCCCGCACCGCCGCGGTTCCGGCTCGCCTGTTTACCATTCGCGACAAGCTGCGCATCTTTCGCGCCGCGGGCATTGATATCGTCTTTTGCATGACCTTTACCCGCAAGTTTGCGGCGTTAAGCGACGTAGAATTTGTCGCGATGCTCGAGCGCATGCAGGTCAAAAGCGTCACCGTGGGCTCAGACTTTAGTTTTGGGCGCGGTGGGGCCTACCATATTGCCGAGCTTGAAGCGGCGTGCGCCGCGCGTGATATCGAATGCTCCGCCATTGGCAAGGTCGAAGCGCAGGGCGTGCGCATTTCCAGCACCATGCTGCGCTCGCTCATCGTCAAGGGCGATTTCTCAACCGCCGCTAAGTTTATGGGTCGGCCTTATAGTATTGCCGGGCGCGTGGTCCACGGTAACGCCATTGGGCGCACCATTGGTTTTCCTACCGCCAATATCAACTTAAACCGCTTGGTCTGCCCGTTAAGCGGCGTCTATGCGGTCAAGGTCGCCTGCCGTTATGGCCATTTTGACGGCGTGGCCAACGTCGGTCACCGTCCGACCATAACCATTCCCACCCTCCATAGCCTCCTTGAGGTCAACATCTTTAACTTCGATGCTGATCTCTACGGCCAAGAGATTGAAGTGACCTTTGTGCACAAAATTCGCGATGAAGTTAAGTTTGAGAACCTCAACGCGCTCATCGCGCAAATCAGCGCCGATAAGGAGCGCGCGCAGTATCTGCTCAGCCTAGAGGCTCAGGACTTGCCCTAAACCGTCGGTCCGGTCAGTTTAGGGGGCACTTGCAAGAGCGTCGGGGCGCGCGGCTTCACGCCGCAGCTGCCGGGTAACAAGGTTTCTTGTTTTTTGTTAATTGTTGTGGCACACAACACGTTAGGATGCATTCAATGGCAGATTATAAGTCAACGTTAAATCTTCCAGAGACGGCCTTCCCAATGCGTGGCGACCTCGCCAAGCGCGAGCCTGCCATGTTAAAGAAGTGGGAAGAGCAGAACCTCTATCATAAGATCCGTCAGTCGCGTGAAAACTGCGACATGTTTATCCTGCACGACGGCCCTCCTTACGCCAATGGCGCAATTCACATCGGCCACGCAATTAACAAGACCTTAAAGGACATCATCATCAAGTCCAAGACCTTATCTGGTTTTGATTCGCCTTACATCCCAGGCTGGGACTGCCATGGCCTGCCCATTGAGCAGAAGGTCGAAAGCGAAATCGGTAAGCCGGGCCAAAAGGTCGATGCCGCTCAGTTCCGTCAGGAATGCCGCAAGTACGCCTTAAAGCACATCAACAATCAGCGCACCGACTTCAAGCGCTTAGGTGTGATTGGCGATTGGGATCACCCATACCTGACCATGGACTATAAGACCGAGGCCGACATCATCCGCGCCTTGGGCAAGGTCATCACCAATGGTCACTTCGTCCTAGGTTACAAGCCGGTTTACTGGTGCATGGAGTGCCAATCGGCCTTAGCAGAGGCTGAGGTTGAGTACTACGACGTCACCTCCGATGCCATCTTCGTACGCTTCTTAGCCGACGATAAGGCCGCGGTCTTAAAGGCTTTTAATGTCGCTGACGTTGAAGGCGACGTTTCGTGCGTCATTTGGACCACTACTCCTTGGACCTTACCTGCAAACCGCGCCATCTGCTTAAACGACAGCTTTGACTACGCCTTAGTCAAGGTTGAAGGCGAGAAGGCCGGTTGCTACATCATGGCTCAAGAGCTGGTTGAGTCCGTGTTAAAGACCTTGGGCGTAGGCGAGGATCAATACCAGATTCTGGGCACCTGCAAGGGCAGCGCCTTAGAGCTCTTGAAGTTCAAGCACCCCTTCTATGACTTCACCGTGCCGGTCGTCTTAGCTAAGCACGTAACCTTAGATGCTGGTACCGGCTGCGTGCACACCGCAGGTGGCCACGGCTTAGATGACTACACCGTTTCGGTTAAGTACGGTCTTGAGATCTTCAACCCAGTCGGCCCTGATGGCTGCTTTGTCCCAGAGACTCCATTATTTGGGGGCCTCAATGTGTTCAAGGCTAACCCTGAGGTCATCAAGGTGCTGCAAGAGCGCGGTGCTTTACTGCACTCAGGCAAGATTGTGCACAGCTATCCGCACTGCTGGCGTCACAAGACCCCAGTGATCTTCCGTGCCACGCAGCAATGGTTCATCTCGATGGATGGCCATGGGCTGCGTCAGCGCGCCTTAGAGGAAATCAAGAAGGTGCGCTGGATTCCGGCCTGGGGTCAGAACCGCATCGAGGCGATGGTCTCGCAGCGCGTTGACTGGTGCATCAGCCGTCAGCGTACGTGGGGCATGCCATGCGCGGTCTTAGTTAACAAGGAGACCGGCGCGGTGCACCCTCGCACTGAGGAAATCATTGAGAAGGTCGCCCAGGAAGTTGAAAAGAAGGGCATTCAAGCCTGGTGGGATCTCAAGCTTGAGGACTTAATCCCAGCCGAGGAAGTCCCGCTCTACTACAAGGATCCTAACACCTTAGACGTGTGGTTTGACTCGGGCTCGACGCACTTCTCGGTTACCGACCAGCGCCCAGAGTTTCGTGGCCACAGCGCCGACATGTACTTAGAGGGCTCCGATCAGCACCGTGGCTGGTTCATGTCGTCCTTAATGCTGTCGGTTGCGATGAAGAATGTCGCCCCATACAAGCAGGTTCTGACCCACGGCTTTACCGTGGACGATAAGGGCCGCAAGATGTCCAAGTCCTTAGGCAATGTTATTGCCCCACAAGAGATTTGGGACAAGATGGGCGCCGACGTGCTGCGTCTGTGGATTGCCACCAACGATTACACCGGCGATATCGCCGTGTCGCAGGAAATCTTCAAGCGCTCGGCTGACGCCTACCGTCGTATCCGCAATACCATTCGCTTCTTACTGGCCAACTTAAATGGCTTCGATCCTGAGACCAATATGGTCAAGTTCGAGGACATGGTTGAGCTCGACAAATGGGCGGTAAGCCTGACCAAGAAGACCCAAGATGCGATCATTGCGCACTACGACAATTACGACTTCCACTTGGTGATCAAGGAGCTGATGCACTTCTGCTCCATTGAATTGGGCTCGTTCTACCTTGATATCATCAAGGATCGTCAGTACACCGCTAAGACCGACAGCTTAGCGCGTCGCTCGTGCCAAAGCGCTCTGTACATCATCGCCGAGTGCTTGGTGCGCTGGATTGCCCCAATTATCTCCTTCACCGCCCAAGAGGTGTGGGAGGTCATGCCGGGCAAGCGTGATGAGTTCGTTTTCACCGCTTACTGGTTCCAGCACGACAACCTCAAGACCTTAGACGAGAGCGCTCAGTTCAACTCCGCTTACTGGGAGCGCATCTTAGCTTTCCGTGACGAGGTTAACCGCGCCATCGAGAGCGCCCGTAACGCCGGCACCATCGGCGGCTCGCTTGAGGCTGAGGTCCAGGTCTTCGCTCAGGGCGACTTAGTAGCTGACCTCAAGGCCTTAGGCGATGAGCTGCGCTTTGTCCTCATCACCTCCAAGGTTACGGTCAACGAGGGTGAGGCCCCAGAGGGTGCCTTGGTCAGCGAGTTAAATGGCAAGAAGGTTGGCTTCATCGTCACCAAGTCCACAGCGCACAAGTGCGAGCGCTGCTGGCACTACGAAGAGGGGGTAGGCTCAGACCCTGAGCACCCAACCTTGTGCCCACGCTGCTTAGAGAACATCTTAAAGGGCGGCGAGACCCGGCGCTTTGCCTAAGCGGGTGACTCCTTAAGAAGTCCGCGTGCTAATAGCGCAGCCGCATAAGAAAACCCAAGGAGCCTTTGGCCCTTGGGTTTTCTTATGCGTGATATCATGAGGCGCAATGTTCCCAACCATTTAACTTCAACCATTTAACTTCAACCATTTAACTCCAACCACTTAACTCCAAACATTTAACTCCCAACCATCTAATTCCCAACCATCTAACCTGAGGGCGTTGTGTGAGCACCATTTTCTCCAATCGTCGCCAGCGCAATGGCGGTAAGTTTCTGTTAGTCTCGCTCCTGATCATCGTGCTCGATCAAGTCACCAAGTGGCTGTGCTTAAACTACATCGAGCCAGGTACCATGGGCATCGAAGTCTTGCCCTTCTTTAACCTCGTTCATGTCTACAACTACGGCGCCGCCTTTAGTATCCTCGCCGATTGGGGCGGCATTCAGCGCTATTTGCTCTCAGGGCTGGCCTTAGTCATTGCCTTAGTGCTCACCATCATGCTCTTGCGCACTAAGGCCGAGCACAAGTGGACCTGCCTTGCCTTCGCGCTCTTTATTGGCGGAGCCATCGGCAACCTCATTGACCGCGTGCTCTTTGGCTACGTGGTCGACTTCCTGCTCTTTTATTGGCGCGATGAGTCGGGCGCCCTGGTCTGGTCGTATCCTGCCTTTAACGTGGCTGACATCGCCGTGTGCTGCGGTGCCGCGCTCTTAGTCATCACCGCGCTCTTTAGCAAGGACAGTAAGGACAAGAAGGCCAAGTAATCCCAGCCAAATCGTGGGGAAAGGCCCTGCGGCGCGGTGTCCCCAGGACGCACGTGCCGCTGAGCGCGAGCGCGGGCAAGCCCGTCTCGGGCTGGGCGTGGCACGCGCAAATAAAAGACCGGGGCTGTGGCTCACAGCTCCGGTCTTAGCGTGTTAGAGTTCGGGTTAGGATGGACGGCGGTGGTGCGTCGCCCTGAGTGGAATGTTATTGGGCTTGCTTAGCCTCGTCTAACATCTTCTTTTCTATCTCAGAAGGTGCTTGCTCCTTGGCCTTGTTCACAATATCGTCCATCTTGCGACGAGTAATTTCGCGCTGAATCTTGTCCAAGGTATCGCCGTTTAAGTGGTAAACGGTGAGGTAAACCAGCAAGGAGACTAAGCAGATTAAGGTTACGCCCACGTAGAAGCCCAACATGCTGTCGATGGTTTCTGGTGCTTGCTCTTGATCTGGTACATAGTTGATCCAAGTGAGGTAAACACCTAAGAAGGCCGAGGCGATTGCACCGGAGCACTTGATGACTAAGGTGTGTAAGGAGTAGTAGATGATCTCGGAGCGAATGCCAAAGCGGTAGTCACCAAAGTCTACGGTGTCAGCCACCATGATCATGACTAAGATCCAGTAGATCGAGTTGGAGAAGCCAAAGATGATACCGGAGGCGACCACCGAAGGATAGACTGGCAGCATGCCCCAGCCGGCCATAGAGATGATGCCGGTATATAGGATTGGGAATACTAAGGCTGCCGAGTAAATGGTTTTACGGCCGAAGATGCGGACTAAGACGGTGAAGAAAACAATCGATGGGATGGTGACGATACCAGCCCAAAGTTGCATCACCGAGAATAAGCTGGCGTCGTGTAAGCAGTACTTGTAAATATATAAGTTCAGGGACTGCGAGATGCCGGTGCCGATGACAAAGCACAGCGCAATTACAATGAAGAATAAGAATTGCTTATTGTGTGAAATGATGAAGAAGGCATCGGAGAGCTTAAAGGACTCACCGTCAGCGGGGCGGTAATTTTCCTCGGTCCACTTACAGGTCACGAGCGCGGAGCTGATCGCTAATAAGCCGGCAATTAAGCCGTAAACGGCATAACCAAAGCCATCGTCGCCTTGGCCAAACAGAGCTACGGCGTAAACACCTAAGCCGGCGGCTAAGTAGTTACCGATTGTGGCGGCAAAACGTGGGTATGGTAATAAGCCCTCACGCTCGCTCTTGTCTAAGGTAATGCACGGAACCAGCGACCAGAATGGAGCGTCGCAGATGGTGTAGGACATGCCCCAGCAGATATAAACCACGGCAAGGTAGATGGTCTGGGTGGTGCCTTCAAAGTAGTGGGTGCAGAAGCAGGCAGTCAGGAAGATACACTGCAGGATGTTACCTGCGATCAGCCATGGCTTGTACTTACCCCAGCGGGTGTTGACCTTGGTGACGATCAGCGCAAAGAGGAAGTCGTTGATCGTATCCCACACACGAGCGATTAAGAAGATGACACCGGCAATGGTGGCAGGAACTTTCGCGACGTCAGTGAGGTAGAAGAATAAGAAGGTGTTGACCACGCAGAGCGAAAAGTCCTTACCAAAGCTACCGTAGCCGTAGGACAGTTTGGTCTGCATTGAGACTTTAGGGGCAACTGGCGCAGGAATGTCGTTGCCGAACTTATCGGTGTTACTCATAGATTGTTCCTTTTTTGCTGGTCCCAGCTCCCTACGTGATAAGCGCAGGGGACTGGTTCCGTGCGACAAGCAAAGGTTGCATGCGCTCACGCCAAGTAAGTTCATGCATTAAAACCAAGCCCTAAGCTCCGCGGCAACCGATGAGAGCCGGGAGATGAGAGTTTGGTGCTAGCCAAGGTGTGACCGGTTGCCCCGGAGGCCTTGTCTAATCAGTTACCACTTAAAAAGGAGGCAGCAATAACGCCCAGTGCCCACCCCAAAGGGGCGGGGGTGGTCGCCGCTGAAGCTATGTGGTGAAGATATGTTCAGGCTGCAGCGGCTCAACCGGTGCGAGCTTTATTGCCACCTCGCTTGAGTGGTGGAGTCGGTAACAGGTGGTGGTGCGGCGGGGGAGCAGGTCTATGAGGGCCTGTGAGTGAGCCTGATGCCACCTGGGTTATTGAAGCTGCGTACGGCCCCGGCTTGATAACAGTGCCGCGCGCTTGCTGTGCGTTAGCTTTGCGTTGCTGCGGTTAGCAGTGCGTTGGGGCGCTTAGCAGCGGTCGCATTAGCAGCGGGTGAAAACGATGTAGCCGGACTTAGGCAGCGTAAGCTCCTGAACTTTGGCCTCAAGGGTTAAGGTCTCACTGCCTTGGCTTTGGCCTAAGCAGTCAAAGCGCTCAGCCTTGACTTGAGCTGGCACTGAGCTCTTAACGATGACGCTTGAGATCATGGCGCCGTTGACTAAGGTCAACTTGCTTAAGCTAGGCTCAAAGTTGAGGTCAAAGCAGTGGTCGGCACCGATGACGCGGATTTGCTGGCCGTCCTTGGTGGCACTGACGTCGGTGTACATGAGCTCGGCGTGCTCGGCCTTGATTTGGCCGTGCATTAAGAGGTCACGATGCTCTTCCCAGAAGCTGATCCAGTGCTTGACCATGGCCTTGTGCTCCTCACTTAAGTGCTTGAAGTTGCACGAGACCTGCGGTACGGCAAAGAGGGTGTGGATGAACTGCTGGGAGGCGCTCTCAATGCTCTCATCGGGCGACCAAGTGAACATGTCAGCATGCACCGCGGTGTGGCACGAAGTGGCGCGCAGATCGAGCGTGGTCATGCGGTTCATCAAGGTGTCATTAGGGCAGTCGTGGGCGCGCAGCATATTGCCAAACTTGCGGATCATAGGACCGATGTAGTTTTGGCGGAACTCAATCAAGATCTCTGGCTTGATAGCCTGCAAGGCATCACGCACCTCGGTCATGAGCAGATCGACCGCATCCGGCATCGACTGGGTGTCACGTGCCGCATCAAAGGCCTGAGCCTTCTCATCGGCTTGCCGAATATCAAACTCATCGATGAAGTCGAGCTTTAAGCCATCTAGGTTGTACTCTCGAACCATGTTGCTGAAGGTGTCGACCAAGAACTGACGCACCTTCTTATAACGCGGGTCTAAGACGTAGGCATCCCAGCGTGGGTTAAAGCACAGGCAGTAGTCCTTAAACTCCTCGGCGCGCTGAGCCTTGCGGCCAATGAACGGCACCGAGAACCAGACCATATACTTCATGCCCAGAGCGTGGATGCGCTCGACATGCTCGCGCAGGTGAGGGAAGCGATTTTTTGAGACCTGCCAATCACCGCAGAAGGCGTAGCCGCGATTGGTATCGTCGGTCTGCCAACCGTCATCGACAATCACGGTCTTGAGGCCGCATTGCGCGCCGATCCGGCATTGTTCCTCGATTTCCTCTTCGTGCAGGTCTTGTAAGAAGGCATACCACGTCGAGTAAACCGCGCCATAGGCCCCCTCAGGGACGGCCATAGCCTCTAAGTTCCAGTAGCGCTCATAGAAGCGGGCCATGTTTTCCACGGCATTGAACACCGGCATTAAAGCGGTGTCGAGGCGCAAGGTCACGTGATACTCGCTTTGAGCGTGGGCTGGGGTCTCAAACAGGTTAAAGGTGACCCGCACGCAGGTTTCCTCTTCGTAGGCACCAGCGCACACGCGCACAATGTTCTTGCAATCGGACAGGGCAAAGGCGAGCTTGTTGTAGCCTTCGGCCGAGAAGAATGAGCCCATTGGCACTAAATTGCACAGATGGGTGGTCATGGAGGCGGATTGCTCGAGAATGCCGCGCGGACGATAGTTCTTGCCCGGAGCTAAGATGCTGGGCAGCCACAGCGACTGGATATTATCAACTTGTAGGCGCAAGTCGATCGCGGTGTGCGGCATCACTACCGGCGCGCCGCTCTTGCTGCGCAAGGTCAAGTCAAAGTAGGCCACCTGATTGACCTGAGAGAGGTCGTGCTGAGGGCCAAATAAGCCCTTAACCTGAGCACAGGTCGCCTGAGCCGCACAAGGGGCCACGCCCTGGCCATACTCTTGGGCTAAGTCGGCGGCGCTGACTTGACGTAATTGCCAAGTAGCAACGATGTCAGCACTGGGAGCGGCATTGGGGCTATCCAGCACTTGCACGCAAGTGGAGACGCAACCCCAATCTAACTTCTGTTCCGTCATAGATACTTCCTCGTAATGCGCAGGGCCGAGCTCACAGCCCCAAGCCTACGGGCGCTACCCCTAAGAGAGCAACGTCGGCACGCAGGCGTTTGATTGAGCTCAGGTGCGCGCAACACGCACCTGAGTGCTTGTTGCCTTAAGCCTCAGGTTCAAGCTCACCCCCAACACACTCACCACGGGGGTCGGGCTTTAGCCTCAAGCTCAGGCACAAGAACAGGTGAAAACCAAGGTTAGGAGCAGATGCTGCCGCCGCAACGCCGCTCAGTTTCCCGCCGCGCGCACAGCACCAGTTAAGCACAGCAAGCACAGGTCAAGGACATCAGCGGGGCTACAGCCACCGTGGCCAGACTTAGCGGGCGTAAGCTCGGATCACCTAAGACCCAGCTTAGGGTCTTAAGGCGAGGTCACACCAAAGCGCCAACATCAGTGCGCTTCACTGTTCGCAACCGTTCGTAAATTCATCGTAAATTCACGGCGCGCCGGGAGCAGTGCTAAGGGGGTTTAACCTCAAGCTTAAGCGTTACCTCACAACGAGGTGACGTACGAGCTTAAGCGCTATCTAAGCCCATTGTGAGGTAAGAAGCGTAAGCTACGCGGGCATCCTAACGGGGGTTAAAGGGCGCTCTAAGGTGCGCCTTACCACCGGACGATGTTCTTGTTCTCACAATTCTTGCGAATTATAGAGGCAAACTTACGAACAAGTGTTAGTAATTGCGTGATGCGATTCACAAAAATGTGCGCTAGGTGTTCGGAAAGTGGAGACCTATCACAAAAAACATTAAGTTGCCTTCTCAATGAACGGTCTGGCTTATTTACCAGCTTGGTGGCGCGAGGGTAGACGCGACGGGAGCGGTCTGGTGCGCTCCTAGGTTCCCGCAATAAAGAGCGATCCAGTTCAAATTTTCCGAACATTTCGTGACACTTTGCGCGCCTTTGTTCCCATTAGGGGGCCGCTTTTAGCTAAGATGGAACATAAGCGCAAATGGGTTTGACTCGCAGTTAGGTTCTGTTTATGGCCTGTTTAGACCATATTTGGGGCCTGGGTGGCCGAGAAAGTCCCCTCTACTGCGCTGGGGCGGAGCTGAGCTGGAATTTACTAACAGCTGTTCGTGGTGTCGCCGGAGCCGAGCTCTGCCGGGGCTGTAATTGGTATGCTCCCGCATTCTGACGCAGCGCGGGCTCAAGTTACGGGACGGCCCCATTTTTTCCGAAAATATCGTAAGATGGTCGCTTTATAAGCAATTAAGCCTCAGGCGCGCCGAGCGTGGCGATAGGCCCGGCGGAGCCTGAACGGCTTAGTTGCCGTGTTGTTAGTTGTTTTGTCAGCCTCGACCATCCTAGAGGTAGGCGCAAGTGCGCGCAGTGCGAGACAAGGGGCACTGCTGTGGTACTTGCTGCGTTTATGCCCATTGCTGGTTTGGTCCCCGTGGGGGTTCGGAGGCGCGGTTTTGTTATGAATAGTGAGCAAATTGCCAAACTAGCCGGAGTGTCGCGCTCGACGGTATCCAAGGTGCTGCACAATTATCCGGACATTCCCGAAGAGACCAAGCAGCGCGTGCTCAAGGTGGCCTCGGAGCATGGCTATAAGCCTGATGTGGTACCTCAGCTGATGAAGACCTCCGGGCAAAAGACCATTGGCATGTACTACTTCTCCAAGCTTGAGGAGAGTGTCTACGAGCGCATTAACGCCAATTACAATATTGCGCTCTTGGTAGCGGTCACTACTGAGGCCAAGCAGCGTGGCTATGGCGTGCAGTTTGACTTAATTGATTTAACCCATGGCCCGCAAGCGTTGCTTGATGGCATCAATTCTGATTTTGACAATCACCGTATCTCGACGGCGGTCTTAGTCGGCTTAGATGACGACTGCTCCTTTGTGACTAAGCTAGCGCGCTCTAATCGCCACATCATTGTCTTAGATAAGGAGTTTGATACGTCCACGGGGCTGCGCTGCCTGTACACTGACGATTTGAGCTCGGCGATGCGGGCCTGCAAGCACTTAGCCGATCAAGGCTTTGACCGCATCATGCATATTGCTGGGGATCAGCGTAAGCTCGCCGGACGTAAGCGCAAGGAAGGCTATTTGCGCGCGCTGGGGCGGCTCAATAAGGAGCGCGATCACAAGTGCGCGCCGCTTGTGATCGAGGGGCGCTTTACCATTGAGCATGGCTACAATGTCGGCAAGCGCTTCTTAGAGGAGCGTTTGTACGAGCAATACAACGGTATCTTGTGTGGCTCGGACATGATTGGTCTGGGCTTTACCAAGTACATCAGTGATCGCAAGCCCGAGATTTTGGATCAAATCGGCATTGTGGGCTTTGATAACGAGCCTGAGGACGTCTTTATTACCCCCAGTCTGACCACCTTGGAGCACAATTACCGCTATTTTGCGCGCATGATCTTCGATCTCGAGCAAAACTACTCCGAGTTTAAGGCGGGCGTATCCGTTAAAATCGAGCAGCAGCTCATCGTGCGCGACAGCTCAGTGCCCAAGGCCAAGCGCCGTCACGACTTGCCGTTGCAAGAGTACATTGGCGTTCGCACCTAAGCACCCAAGGCCAAGGTCACAGGCGCGTGCGCTCATGCCGCGCGCAAGGCCGCGGCTAGGGCTGGATCAGGCTCTGCCCCGCTCCTCAAGGCGAGCTTGAGCAGGAGCGCCCCTTGAGCAGGAGCAACGCTTGAGCGGGCGCACCCCTTGTTTTATTGCCGCAGATACGTGCAGCTTAGAGGCGAACCTTCCATCAGATTGCGGAGAATGTAAGTGGCTTTTAAGATTTTGCTGGCTAATACCCGCGGTTTTTGCGCGGGCGTTGAGCGCGCCATTGGCGTGGTCGAACGGGCTTTAGAGAAGTTTGGCGCCCAAAAGGTCTATGTGCTCCATGAGGTGGTGCACAACAAGCATGTTGTGGCCGATTTGGTGGCACGAGGGGCGCACTTGGTCGAAGAGCTCAGCGAAATCCCACAGCCTCAGGACAAGGTCGTGATTTTCTCGGCCCACGGGGTGGGGCTTAAGACCATTGAACAAGCGCAAAGCTTGGGACTGACCATCATTGACGCCACTTGTCCCTTGGTCAAGCGCATTCACCACAAGGTCGTGCGCGCGGCCAAAGATAACTTGGACGTGGTGATCATTGGCCACGATGGGCATCGTGAGGTCTTAGGCTCAGTGGGGCAATATGAAGGTCCGGCCGCTAAAGTTCACGTTATCTTGACTCCTGAGGATGTGGCGCAGCTTAAGCTGCCCGTGGGCGCGCACCAAGCCATGTTTGCCACTCAAACCACGCTCTCCATTGATGAGACGGCCAAGACTGTTGCGGCGCTCAAAGCCAAGTTTCCGCTGATTGAAGGCCCCAAGAACGATGACACCTGTTTTGCCACCCAGCATCGCCAAGCTGCGGTCAAGCTCTTAGCGCAAAACTGCGAGCTGGTGTTAATCGCAGGCTCGCAAAACAGCTCCAACTCGCGGCGCTTATGCGAGGTGGCGCAGCAGTATGGCGCAACCTCCTATCTCATTGATGACGCTAGCGCCATCAATGATGACATGCTGCGCGGCGTCTCGGCGGTGGGCGTTTCGGCGGGAGCTTCGGTTCCTGAGTACATTGTCCAAGACATCTTAAAGGTCTTGCAGGCCAAGGGTGCGACCACAATTGAGCCGGTAGGTGAGGTGCAGCGTCACATCACCTTTGCTTGGCCTGACGGCTTAGAGTAAGGCTCGTACGGCGCAGGCGCAAAGGGCCAAGCGCGGGTTCGCTCTCAGTTTAGTTACCCTAGGCCCTTGCGCGTGGGGGCGGCCCAGTACGAGCGAGGTGGGCTAAGGTCACGCGCAGCAGCGCCACTAGGGCTGTCCTTTGAGAGGTCTGACCTTATAAGTCTGCCCTTAGAGTTGCATAAGTCAGCCCTTAGAGTTGCAAGTCGAGGGTGGTATGGTGTTGGGCTAAGAGTTGATCGCAGAGGGCTTGATAGAACTCGGCAGATTCTGGGCAGGTGGCCTTCATATAGGTGTACTCATCGTCGCGGGAGTCGATCGTCAGGCCGAAGTAGTACTGATTAGTAAATATCGCGAGCTCGTTGTCGTTTTTTATTTTGACTTGGCTGCTCTGAATGCCGCGCAGCGCGATGAGCCGCAAGGCCAAGGCTTTAGCGAAGACGGAGCAAGAGCACGGCGCTGGGTCAAAGGCATAAGAGCCGGTGTCAGCGATATGCTGCCACGAGCTATCAGTGGCATGGAAGGTCTGCACAAAGGCGGGTTGCCCATCGTATTGCACGAAGAGCATGAGCTGCTCGGGCCGATCTTTAAGGGAGGCGCAAAAACGCAGGTGATCTTCCAGCGTAATGGGCTCAGTGTGAACCATACACTTGCGCACATCAGGGTGGTTGCGGCGCTGCCAAATCACAATGAGCTCGTCTTGTGATAATAAGGTGAAATTGCGTGCAACTAGACGGTGCATGGGCGCAGCGGCGCAGGCGCCACTTGAGTTGGAAGCGTTAGAGGCAAGAGAGTTTTGTTCCATAGCAGTGCTGACACAACTGATTAAGAGCAATAATGAGTCCACAGGCTCTGCGGTTTAGGCAAGCAAGAGCTAAGCCGCTAGGTATGAGCTCAGCTGGTAGGCAGACAGCAGCAGACAGCAGTCCTGACCAGTTGCGTCATTGTAGCTTAGAACTGAAGCTCTAAGTGGATGCGATTTCGTGCCAAGATGGCTTGCATTTGAGCTTCATAGTCCGCTGGGGTCTTGTCCAGCGGGGCTTTTAGGTAGGTGTAAGCGTCATCTTGCCCCGTCACGACAAAGCCAAAGTAGTATTGGTTCACAAAGAGCGCCATCTCGTTGTCGTTTTTGATCTTAACTTGGTAGCTTTGTACCGGGTAGGTGCTTAGCACCTTGAGGAGGATGAGTTTAATCGCCACCGCAGTTGAGCACGGTGCGGGCGCAAAGGCATAGGATCCGCTATCGACGATGTGGTGCCAAGAGCAATCGGCGGCGCGGTAGGGGTCAACACAACAAGGGTGCCCATAATACTCAGCAAAGAGGGCTAACACCTCAGGGCGGTGCGCAAGTGCGGCGCAATAACTCAAATGCTCCTCAACCGTAATGGGCTCAGTATGAACCATCCAGTGCCGCACATCAGGATTATTGCGCCGCTCCAAAATCAGCAAGAGCTCAGCTTGCGTCAGATGAGTGAAATTGCGCACCCTCAGGATGTGCTCGTGCGGGCGAGCAGCTAAGTTTGGGGCTAAAGCAGCAGGATCGTTGGGATTCATATGGCAACTACCTAATGGTGGTGGCGTCGTTGCGGCGTGCGCGCGGGACACGCTCAAAGCTCAAGCTCTAAGCTCAGATGATTGGTACGCATCAGCTCCTGCGCCTGAGCCTCATAGTAGGCGGCAGATTCAGGGTAGGTCTGTTGCAACGTAGTGTACTCATCGTCTTGGGCGATAATGCGGAAGCCATGGTAGTACTGGTTAGCAAAGAGGGCCATTTCGTTGGTGTTCTTAACCTTGATCTGATGGCTGCTAATCCCGCGTAAGGCAATGAGCTTCAAGCGAATCAGGCGCGCCAAAATCGAGGTAGAACACGGCTCTGGAGCAAAGCCATAGACCCCGCTATCGCTCAAGTGCTGCCACGAGGTATCGGTGGCGTGATAGGTGAGGACACAGGCAGGCTGCGCGTCGTAGGTGAGCAAGAGCATCAACACCTCAGGCTTGGTGGCCAAGGAGGCGCAAAAGCGCAGATGATCTGCCACCGCAATGGGCTCAGTGTGGCGCATCCAGCGACGCACCTCAGGCTGGTTGCGGCGCTCCAAAATTAGCAAGAGCTCCGCTTGGGCCAAGTGGGTGAAATTGCGGGCTACCACCTTGTGGCAAGGGCTGGGTTGAGTCACGACCAAAGAGTCCTTAATGAGTGGTTGCCACCGCTTCTTGTTTGGTTGGATCTCAGCACCAGAACATGTAGGGTCATGCTAAAGAGCACCATGTCCTCAGCCCAAGTCCAAGCTTGAGCCAACAATCCGACCAAACAGCAGCCTGTGGCAACCGTCTTAACTAATGGTACCAAGGAGCATCGTTTTAGCTGATGCTCCTAGTTGTCGAGTCAAGCGCCTAAAAAAGGGCTAAAGCAAGTGATTGGGGCCCGATTTTTCGTGCAAACTTGCTCACACTGGCTATTTATACCTATTGATAGCAATTCTGACTTTATTTTAACGCGATGAAATCTTGCGCTCAAGTTGCTGGGACTCCGCCGGGTTGAGACATAGCGGCGTCGGGCCTGAAAACAGCAAAGCCCAACCTCCCAGCGAAGGTCGGGCCTTGGTGCGGGCGCCGCAGTGCGCCCGAGCTTGCAGGGGCGTCACGGCACCACTGCATGGCTACGGTGAGGACGCGGGCGCGCCGTTTAGCCCAGCATCGACAGCGCCAGCTGAGGACGGGTATTAGCCTGCATCAGCATTGAGGTCGCGGCTTGCTGGATGATGCTCTGTTGCGAGAGGTTGGCGGACTCTTCGGCGAAGTCAGCATCGCGGATGCGGGAGCGGGCATCAGCGGAGTTAGCCGGGACGTTCGACTGGTTGCGGCTGTGGTTGTCTTGTGGGGCCATTGCGGCGCGCTTTGTGGCGCGCAAAATGCGCCGGAGCCGTGATTTTTCGCTAAAATAACGCGGTTTTGGCGCCGGGGCGGGCTCGGTTGTTGGGCTTGGCTTGCGCGCTTGGTTTTCACTTGGTATCTGTGGTTATGGCTGATCAGAACTTTTTGCAAGAGGTCTCCAAGAGACGTACCTTTGCCATCATCTCTCACCCTGACGCTGGTAAGACAACGATTACGGAAAAGGTCTTGCTCTTTGGTAGCGTTATCCAGCGCGCAGGTGAGGTTAAAGGCCGCGGCAGTACGGGCTCTTTTGCTAAGTCTGACTGGATGGCCATGGAAAAAGAGCGCGGCATCTCGGTGACCACCTCGGTGATGCAGTTCCCCTATAACGGCTGCATCGTGAACCTGCTCGATACCCCAGGCCACGAAGACTTCTCGGAAGACACCTACCGCGTGTTAACCGCCGTTGACTCCTGCCTGATGGTGATCGATGCCGCCAAGGGCGTTGAGGAGCGTACCCGCAAGCTGATGGAAGTCACCCGCTTGCGTGATACGCCGATTCTGACCTTTATGAATAAGCTCGACCGCGAGACCCGCAATCCGCTCGAGCTGTTAGATGAGGTCGAGTCTGAGCTCAAGATCTTGTGCGCCCCGATCACTTGGCCGATTGGCTCGGGTAAGTCCTTTAAGGGCGTGTACCACATTCTGCGCGATGAGGTGCTGCTCTATCATTCAGGTGAGGGCTACCATATCCAAGAGCGCCGCGTGATCAAGGGCCTTGATAACCCTGAGGTCGATGCGGCCGTGGGCGAGGACTTAGCTAAGGAACTGCGTGAGAGCATGGAGCTGATTGCCATGGCCTCCAATTCCTTTGATGAGGAAGCATTCTTAGCCGGCGAACTCACCCCGGTCTTCTTTGGTACCGCTTTAGGTAACTTCGGCGTTGACTGCATGCTCGATGGCTTAACGGCGTGGGCCCCAACCCCACTGCCGCGTCAGGCTGATAGCCGTGAGGTTAAGGCCACTGAGGATAAGCTTACCGGCTTTATCTTTAAGATCCAAGCCAATATGGATCCTAAGCATCGCGACCGCATCGCCTTCATGCGCTTGGTCTCGGGTGAGTACAAAAAGGGCATGAAGATGCGCCATGTGCGCATCGGCCGTGATGTCCAGATCTCCGATGCGGTGACCTTTATGGCCGGAGAGCGTGATCTTGCGACCGAGGCGGTCGCAGGTGACATCATCGGTATTCATAATCACGGCACCATTCGTATTGGCGACACCTTTACCGAAGGTGAGGAGCTGCGCTTTAGCGGTATCCCGAACTTTGCCCCAGAGCTGTTCCGCCGTATCCGCTTAAAGGATCCATTAAAGCAAAAGCAGCTGTTAAAGGGCTTGGTGCAACTCTCCGAGGAAGGTGCGGTGCAGGTATTCCGTCCGCTCATCAACAATGACTTGATCGTGGGCGCGGTGGGTGTGCTCCAGTTTGACGTCGTGGTCTCGCGCTTAAAGCATGAGTACAACGTCGACGCGACCTACGAAAACGTCAACGTCACTACCGCACGCTGGATTGAATGCGACGACCCTAAGGCCTTAGAGGAGTTTAAGGACAAGGTTCCAACCTTCTTAGCCTTAGATGGCGGTGATAACCTGACTTACCTTGCCACCTCTGGCGTCAACTTAAACTTGGCCATGGAGCGCTATCCTAAGGTCAAATTCCTCGCAACCCGCGAGCACTAAAAGCGCGGCCGCGCTGAGCGCCGAGCGCTCCTTGCTTTGAGCGCACCTGACTTAACCTTGGGTCTTGGTTAGGGCTGGTATTCCAGTCCGGCCGGGGCGCAAGGTTTTGTCATGTTATGACCCCCATGTTTGGAGCACCATCAGGCTTATGGGGTTCACCTTGGGGGCGGCAAGGCACTCAGAAATTGCCTAACATCGGCCGTTGGCAGCGGCGCTTGCCCGGTTGGGAACTGGCCCTATTTCTTAGAGTATATCTGCCCATAATGGCCCGTAGGGCGGTCGCACGCGCGATCTAAGCGGTTGCGTTTGGGGTGATTTTGGGGTTGTGATTATGGCTTTGGCGCCATTGGTGGAACGCGTTTAGTTGTTTGGTCACAGTAGTGCTGCGTTATAATGGGAAGCGCCTTGTGATATCTAGGGAGTATGGTGAGATCTTGCTTGATCTTGCTGTGACCTAGGTTGAAAATGGTGTGATGCGGCGTTTATTTGTGGTGTGGTTACGCGTACAATCGCTGTGCAAGCACTTTGGTCTGAACCGGCTTTGGATCACGCTTTGAGCTAAGTGGGTATCTTTTTTGGGGGCGGTATCTCCGCCGTGATATTCCTGCTGTGATATCCCGGCTGTGATATCCCGGCCGAGGTAGCCCCGGCGTGATGTGGCGGGGGGGGAGCGTGGGATCGTGCTTGGGGCTGATTTGTTGGGTTTTGTTGTAGGGTTAAGGCTAAGATCTTTTTAGTGGTTACGGTTTAACTCGTATAGTGGGACGTAGCGGTTTGGGTTTGAGGCTGCGTCAAGGGTGGCAAAATGGCAAAAACGTTTTGGCAAGTTTTCATCACCAGATTCTTGGTGACCTTGACCGTGATCCTGTCGATCTTTGCCGCGTTTTTGTACCAGCGTATCGAGACCGCCAAGGATATGGCCCATATGGCCGCGCAGGAGGCGCTGACCCACGTCGATATCGTCCTGAACACCATGATCGACAAGACCAATATGGTCGAGGGCTTTCTCCACTCCTTTGGCGAGGCGCGCATGCGGGAGATGGCGGAGCGCGGTGACGGTAAGATCTACCTTGACGAGTTCAATCTGTTCACCTCAATGCTCTATGACAGCCCGTCGATTCGCGCCATCCAGCTGCTTCCAGGTGGCACCACCCTTTATTCCTATCCCCTAAAAGGCAATGAGCAGGCCATAGGCGATAATGTGCTGGAGCGCGACCAGCCGCGCGCGAGCGCAATTTTTGCCATGCGCTCGGGGTTGACGGTCGTCGACGGCCCGTACGAGCTGCTGCAAGGGGGCATGAGCTTAATTGCGCGTAACCCCATTTACTATCAAGATGGCTCCTTCTGGGGCTTTGCCGTTATTATCTTGGCCCTGCCTGATGTGATTGAGCCGTTAGGTCTTAACGACTTAACGCGCCAAGGCTATGAGTTTGAGTTTGACTTCATCCACGACGGAGCAGCCACTACCATTGCCACCACCTTAAGCGCGGAGCGGAGCCGCGACACTATTGAGGAAACCAAGCTTCTAGCCGGACGGCGCGTTTCGATCAAGGTGGTACCCCAAGAGGGCTGGATGCGCTTTGAAGATGGCGCCTTTGAGTTCACCTTCTTCCTTTTGATCGCCATACTCATTGCCTATCTGGGCACGCGCTATCGCTTGTCCTCCTTGCAGCTGGTCTCATCCTTAGAAAAGGAGAAATTCCTGCGCTTAGTGACCGCGCAAGCTTATAAGGAGGCGGAGCAAGCCAATAACGCTAAGAGCGACTTCTTGTCGGCGATGAGCCATGACTTACGCACCCCAATGAATGCCATTGTCGGCCTGTGTGTGCTCTTAACGCGCGACATGGACAAGCCGCAAAAGGTGGCCAATTACGCCCGCAAGATCAATGCGTCCTGTCAGCACTTGTTGGGGCTAATCAACGATATCTTGGACATGAACAAGATTGAAAGTGGTAAGAACACCTTCAACATGAGGGAGTTCTCGCTTGCAACCTTGATCGACAATCTCAACACCATTGTGCGGCCCCAGGCGCGCGCTAAAAAACAGGCCTTTGAGATCAAGCTGCAACACATCAAGCATGAGTTCTTGATCGCTGATAATCTGCGCTTAAATCAGATCTTGCTCAACCTCCTGTCTAATGCGGTTAAGTACACGCAAGTAGGGGGCCATATCAGCCTTATAGTGACTGAGGAAGAAGAGCGCTCCAATAATATCGCGCGCTACACCTTCGAAGTGATCGATAACGGGATGGGCATGTCCCAAGAGTTCTTGGCGCGCATCTACGAGCCGTTCGTGCGGGCCGATAACGTGGTGGGCACCGCGATCCAAGGTACGGGCTTGGGCATGACCATTACCCATAACTTGGTCAATCTGTTAGGCGGCAGCATCGTCATTGACTCCAAGGAAAATGAGGGTACCGCCGTACGCGTGCATCTGTCCTTGAAGATCAAGAACGAAGAGGTTAAGGACAGCGAATTTTTAAAGAACCACGGCATTGCCCGCATCTTGCTGATTGATGATGAATTTGCGGTCAATGAGTCGGTCAGCCACACCATGAGTGAGGCGGGCGTTGAGACCATCCACGCCTTCAATCGCACTCAGACCTTTTCTTTCTTGGATAAGTGCGCCGCTGAGGGCAAGAAGATCGATCTCATCTTGCTGGATTTAGTGCTGCAAGATGAAAACGGCCTGGATGTGGCCAAGGCCTTAAAGGACAGCCCGTATCGGGATATCCCGATCTTTATCCTGACCTCCTACGATTACAGCGATATCGAAGTTGATGGCATGGACATCGGCATCAAGGGCTTCTTGATGAAGCCGCTGTTCTTGAGCAATTTAAAGCAGGCCATCATCAACGCCTACGATGACAATTCCAAGACCGAGAAAGCAGATAACAAGTCGGTGCTCGACGGCATGCATATCCTCGCGGCAGAAGACAATGAGCTCAACTCCGAGATCTTGGTTGAACTCTTGTCGATGCGGGGGGCTAAGTGCACCATGTGCGCCGATGGCGTCGAGGTGGTCGAGGCCTTTAAGAAGTCGCAGCCGGGCCAATATGACTTCATTTTGATGGATGTCCAAATGCCTCGCCTCAATGGCTTGGACGCAACTCGGCAAATTCGCGCGCTGGACTTGCCGCACGCTAAGACCATTACCATCATTGCCATGACCGCTAATGCCTTTACCGATGACGTTAAGGCCTCGCTTGACGCGGGCATGGATTATCACATCTCCAAGCCGATCGATCTCGACTTACTCGAGGACTATATGCGCAAGGTGGGCGCAGGCCAAGCTCCAAACTTAAGCAACAGCTACGTGCCAACCATGCGGCGCACCACCAAGGAAGAAGCCGCCCGGGAAGAAGCGGTCGGTAAGGCCCGTAAGGAAGCGGCGCGCGCGCAGGCTGAGTGCAGCCACAGTGGGGCTGAGGCGGCGCGCTTAGAGCCGGAGGCGCTGCATCCGCTTGCCGCCGCTTCAGCAGGTGCTGCTGCGGCATCAGCCGGGGCAGAGGCCGCAGCGCCCGAGGCGGCCGCTGACCTGGCGCCCCGTGACCCCACGCCCACCGGCGATGGTTTGATCACGGCTAACGCTCAGAGCACCGAGCTTAATGCCAAGCTCTGCGATAACGAGGCGGCGGGCGTTTCGGGCGCTACCATCAGTAAGGTTCATGCCTCACGCTACACTTCATTTAGCTCCGCCTTTAACGCGCCCTTGGTTTCCGGCTCGGACTTTGACCGCGACGAAGTTGGGGCCTTCAACGCGCAAGCGGCGCAGGATATTGCCAGCGCTGAGGCGCAAGCGGCACAGCAATTAGCTGAGGATAAGGCGCGGCGCTCCAGCTTGCACTATGAGTCACTGGCAGCGCAAACCAATACGGGGCCTGATGCCGTCAATGCTCCGGCG
>DXIF01000122.1 GCA_019113025.1 Candidatus Anaerobiospirillum stercoravium
TTTCGCCCCACAACGCAGACAGGTATGGGCTTGATAAGCGCCCTTATTTGTTGTAACTATGAAACAGCCCATCTGTCCTGCTTTTAGCGGGCATTGTTTTTATTCTGCTCCCCATTTCACTCCAGTGAACCCGTAAAGATCATTGGTCCTATAAAATTACTTATGATTTTTCGCCACAAACTTCAGTAAATCACACCAATATATTCAAGAAACGGCTATGGACCTATAACTTTAGCATGCACCTAACCACGGCCCACCCAGCACGCTCCCGCCGTGCTGTCCCGTAGCGCAGCTACCGGTGCGCCGGCGCGTGCCCTGCGGCGCGCGCACATGGTGCACAGCGGTGGGCTGTGGTAATATTGGCAAACTTGGCGGGGCCGCTGCCATCTGGGCGGCGGTTTCGAGGCAGTGCGATCTAACGGCAGAGCAATCTGTGTAGCGATCCACCGCGCAGGTGCGGCAGTAAGCTGCCGCGAGGTTAGCGGCAAGTGGTGCCCCAGACGAGGCTCGACCCGCGCTTGACCAGCGCTTGACCAGTGTTTGGTGTGATGGGGGCTTGAGCTCTGAGCGGATGCTGCTTGCAGGGAAATTTTGGGATGCTTTCGGATACCTTACGCGATGGTGCCAATTCCAAGGGCTTTAAGCTCCTGCTTGGTATCATCCTGCTTTCATTTGTCATTTCTGGTGTCGGTGGTTACTTACTGCCACGCCTTAACACCGATCCCGTCACGATCGGCGAATACAAGATCTCCTCAAACGAGTGGACCGAGCAATACAATCGCCGCGCCCAGCAGCTGCATCAGTACGGTCCGCAAGCGGCGCAGCTTTTGGAGAACCCAGACTACGTAGTTGAGCTCAAAAAGAGCGTCCTCGAGTCGATGATCGACAATGTCGCCTTCAACTCCCAGGTCTGGGAGAGCGGCGTGCGCATTGGCGATGAGCAAGTACGTGACGTGATCCGCAATACCCCAAGCTTCCAAAAAGACGGCAAGTTTGACAACGATCTGTACTTAGCTACCGTGCGCAATATGGGTTTAAGCCCAGATTATTTTGGCGAGCAGATGCGTTTATCTATGATGAGCGAGACCATCTCGCGCCCGGTCATGAGCGCCGCGGGCTTACCGCTACCTTATGAGATTAAAAACGTGGCCGCGCTGTTAGGCCAACGCCGCATCGTCAATCTCTATCAGGTAGATCAAGAGGCGGTAGCTGCGACCATCACTTTAAGCGATGCTGACGCTCAAGCCTACTACGATGGCCACCACGATGAGTTCATCGCCCCGGCCAACGTGCGCTTTAACTACCTGCTCCTATCCTTTAACGATTTAAAGCAGCAAGTTGAGGTCACGGACGCGGCCTTAGAAGATTACTACAACATGTACTCGGTCGACTTTGAGCTAGGCGAGACCCGCAAGGTCAGCCACTTATTAATCCGCGCTAATTCCGAGGATGCGGCCGAGCGCATCGCTGCGGTTGAGCAAGGCCTCAAGGACGGCACTGACTTCAAGGAACTGGTCGCTCAATACTCCGATGATGCCGCGAGCAAGGAGCAAGGTGGCTTAATGGGTACGGTTGAGCAAGGCCAACTTGCTGCCAACTTAGACCAAGCCGCGTTCTCCTTAGGGGAAGGCCAAGTCTCAGGCAAGATTAAGGATAGCTTTGGCACCCACTTCATCAAGGTTGATGCCATCATTGCCCCGCACACCCCAGCCTTAGCTGACATCAAGGATGAGGTGCGTGAGGCCTACATCAATGCAACAGCCCGTGACCTCTATAACGAGCGCGCCACCACCATGTCTGACCTCTCCTTTGAGAATCCAGACTCGCTCGACATCACCGCTGAAGCGGTTAAGCTGCAGGTTAAGGACTCCGGCCTCGTCGCCCAAGGTGATGCTAATGCTCAGTGGCCATTTAACCACCCAGAGCTGCAAAACGTCGCCTTTAACCCAGACGTCTACAGCTCAGGCGTTAACTCGCAAGTCATTGCCCTCGACCAAGACAACTCGATTGTCATCAACGTCTTAGACCACCACGAGGCCGAATTACGCCCCTTTGCTGAGGTCAAGGAGCAAGCCTTAGCCGCCGCTCAAAGCGCCAAGATCAATGAAACCTGCCATGGTATCTTGCAAGACTTTGCGCAACAGCTGCAAAGCGATGCTGCCGCTGCACTGCCCGAGCACGTCACGGAGCACAAGGACGTAGAAGTTGCCATCGGCACCTCGGCAGTCGCTCCGGCCTTTGGTCAGGCCATCTTTGCCCTGCCACGTGCCACCGAGCGCGCCTACACCATTGATGACAACAATGGCGTTCAGACCTTAGCGGTCTTAACTGAGGTCAAGGAGCCATCAGACAGCGAGTTAGCAGGCTTAGAGCAAGTTATCGGCGCCCAGTATGGTCAATACTTAAATCTCATCACCCAGCGCGGCTTATACCGTGAGGCCCGCGCCTTAAGCGAGATTGAGTACAACCAAGAGGCAATCGACCTCGTAACGCGCCAAAGCGAATAGCACGGCCCCTGAGCCTGCCACAGGCAGGCTCAGTCCAGCTCTCCGAGAGCGCCAATTAAAGCCCTGCCCTAGCAGGGCTTTTTACTGCCTAAACCAAATCCCCCAGCGCCCGCGCCCACCGCGCCGCCAATAGCCGCCCCCAGCCACCACATAGCAAGCAATACCTTGCTATGTGGTGGCTGGGGGCGGCTATTGGCGGCGCGGTGGGCGCGGGCGCTGGGGGATTTGGTT
>DXIF01000123.1 GCA_019113025.1 Candidatus Anaerobiospirillum stercoravium
GCTTGCCCCAAGCACGAGCGTTGTGGTGCTTGTGGGGAGGTACGCCGTGCAAGCACGCGGCGCTGAGCCTAAGCTAAGCCTTTTGGCTTAAGCTCTGACGCTATTCGTTGTTGTGTAAGGTAAGGCCAAAGTTATATGGCGTCACAATCACCAGACCCGGCCTCGGGCGCTGCTAATCCTAAGCCTACTGCCACTCCTAATTCTCAGGAAAATGGGGCATCTCAGGGAAATGGGGCTCAGGGCTATAAGCATTACGAAAACGCAGGTTTCGATCCCCAGGCATGGCGTCAGCTCTTAGGACCTAAGCACTGGCTGTCTTGGCTGTGCTTGGGCTTATTGGCCGTCGTGTCCTATCTGCCCAATCGCCTGCGCGATTGGTTAGCCTGGCTCTTAGCGTGGCCACTCAGCGTACCTAATCCGCGCTTTAAAAAGATTGTTCTGGCCAACCTGCACACCGTGTTCCCGGAGTGCAGCGATGCTCAATGCCGCATCTTTTATCGCAAGATGCTGGTTCACGCGCTCATTGCCGCGCTCTCTTACGGCGAGCCGGTCTTTTTGCCCAAGTCATGGCTGGGGCGGCGCTGGGTCATCAAAAACAAGGAAGTGCTCGATGCGGCTTTAGCCACCGGACAGCCTATTATCTTTTGCGTGCCGCACTCTTTTTACCTCGACCGCGGCGGCCTGTACTTGTCCTATGCCGGGCTGCCTATGTTTGCCATGGTCAATGAGCAAAAGAACCCCGTCTTCGACTGGTTCTTAAACTACCAGCGCATTATCTTTGGCGGCTCGATTCACACCCGCGACGCGGGCTTTCGCTCGATGCTGCGCGCGTTAAAGCAAGGACGGCATCTCTACATCGCCTGCGATGAGGACTTGGGCAAAGAGAGCGCCCTCTTTGTTGATTATTTTGGGGTACCCAAGGCGACCTTAGGCAGCGTCCCGCGCCTTGCGGCAGCGGCCAAGGCTCAGCTTTTGGTGCTGTGCTCCAGCTACAACCTCAAGACCTGTAATTTTGAGCTCAGCTTCCGCGCGCTGCCCCACGTCCCCAGTAAAGATACCAAGGCTGACCTCTTGGCCTTAAATCAGGCCTTAGAGCAGGAGCTTAGGCAGGTGCCTGAGCAGTACATGTGGTTTTTGCGCCTGTTTAAGACCGTGCCGGACGAGCGCTACTTTATCGATATCTACGCTAACTGCCATAAGGTCGAGCGCCCAGATATCGCTATCGACTACGAGCACCGGCGCAAGCCACTGGAGCAGCCACTCTTTGATTCGCCACGGTATCAGCCGATTGAAGACTACAGCCCGGCAGCGCGCTCCCAGCGCGCCGCCGAGCAAGCTGCTGTGAGCGCATCCTCCGCTCAAACTCCAGCTGCCGCCCCGGCTGCCGCCCCGGCTCCCGCCGCTAAGACCAAGGAGCAGTAGACAGGGCGCTTTGTACGGCGGCCGTGCGCTTTGTGCTTAGAAGGTGAGCTGGGGCGCATTGCTCCCAGCGGCCGGACTGCCGCGGTTAGTCGGCTCAGGCGCCCCTCATGGGGCGCCACCGCGCGGTAACGCCAGCGCGCTCTGCCTAACGAAAGCGCCGCGCGCCCCTGCCGCGTGTCCCTGCCTCTTGGCGGGTCTGAGCTGGCGCGGTTCCGGGCGCAGTTGGCCGGTGCACCTCAACTAAAAACGCCTGCAGCGCGTGAGCGCTGCAGGCGTTTTTAGTTAAGGCGTTCGCCGCGGCCGTCGTGCGGCCGCGGTGCGGGACGTAAGCGGCTTAAGCGGCCCGCGGTGCGGGCGCTTGGCGCTTAGGCGCCGTATTGCTCGCGGTAGGCGAGCATGTCCGGCAGGTGGGCGCTTAAGTCCTTATCATCTTGGATGTAGGTGACCAAGTCGTCAAAGGAGACGATCGAGACAATCTCGATGCCTAGGGTGCGCTGCGCTTCATCAATGGCGCTTTCGTTGCCTTGGCCCTTTTCCTTGCGGTTTAAGGCGATTAAGGCCGCCTTGAAGTGGGCGCCGTTGGCCTTGATTAAGGCGTCAGACTCACGAATGGCGGTACCGGCGGTGATGACATCATCAATTAACATGATGTCGCCCTTAAGCGGAGCGCCCACTAAGTTGCCGCCCTCGCCGTGATCCTTGGCTTCCTTGCGGTTAAAGCACCAAGGCGTGTTGATATTATGTTCGGCGCTTAAGGCCATAGCAGTGGCGCAGGCTAAAGGAATGCCTTTGTAGGCTGGGCCAAACAGCACATCAAACTTGATCTTGCTGTCGACTAAGGCGTGAGCGTAGCACGAGCCTAGGGTGTAGAGATCCTCACCGGTGCAAAAGCCACCGGCGTTGAAGAAGTAAGGGCTCTGGCGGCCGGACTTTAAGGTAAAGCTGCCAAACTTGAGCACGCCGCGCTTGAGGGCTAATTCAATGAATTTACGCTGGTAATCTTGCATCGCATGTCTCCTTGAGGCGGCTCAGCTATAAGTTGAGCCGAAAATTCTGAACCATCTGCCGGGCGCCCGGCTTGAGGCCGGGGCAAGAGCCGCTTGCGCCGTTAGGCGCGGCGCCACGTGGTGCCGTTGGGGCCGTCTTCTAAGACGATGCCCATGGCGGTGAGCTCATTGCGCGCCGCGTCAGCCGCGGCGTAATCCTTGCGCGCGCGTGCCTCCTTGCGCTGGGCGATTAAGGCTTCAATCTGGGCTACTTCGTCAGCGCCTTCATCGTTCTGTGCGACCGCGGCGCCGCTTTGTAAGAACTTAACTGGGTCTTGGTACAGGATGCCCAAGATGGCGCCGAGCTCAACTAAGCGTCCAGCAAGACCCGAGGCCTCTTCAGGCGTGGCGGCGGTGTTGATGGCCTTGGCGAGGTCAAAGAGCACGGCTAAGGCCGCTGGGGTATTGAAGTCATCGTCCATCGCCGCCTTAAAGCGGGCAACGTACTCCTCCCCGCCTTGCGGGGCGCCGACCGTAACATTCTTTAAGGCAGTGTAGAGGCGTGATAAGGCGGTACGGGCGCTATCTAAGTTTTCCTTAGAGTAGTTTAAGGCGCTGCGGTACTGGGCCGAGATTAAGAAGTAGCGCACGGTCTCGGCGTCATACTCCTTGAGCACATCGCGGATGGTGAAGAAGTTGTTTAAGGACTTCGACATCTTCTCCTTGTTGATCATGACCATGCCCGAGTGCATCCAGTAGTTGACATACTTGGTGTCAAAGGCGCAGCAGCTTTGGGCAATCTCATTTTCGTGGTGCGGGAAAATCAGGTCGGAGCCACCGCCGTGGATATCAAAGGTGGTGCCTAGCAGCTTAGAGTTCATGGCTGAGCACTCGATGTGCCAGCCCGGACGGCCCTCACCCCACGGCGAGTCCCAAGCCGGCTCGCCTTCCTTGGACATCTTCCACAGCACAAAGTCAAACGGATTGCGCTTGGTTTTCTCGACCGCGACCCGGGCCCCGGCGTTGAGCTCATCGAGCTTTTGGCCTGAGAGGCGGCCATATTGCTTGAAGCTATCTAAGGCGAACATGACATCGCCGTTGTCGGCGACATAGGCATGACCCTTGGCAATGAGTCGTTGTACTAGGTCGATGATGGCCGGGATATTGTCGGTGGCGCGCGGCTCGAAGTCGGGACGGGCGATATTGAGCGCGTCAAAGTCGGCGTACATCTCGCCGATGAAGTGCTCGGCTAATTCCTGGGCTGACACGCCCTTTTCTTGGGCGCGCTTGATGATCTTGTCATCAATGTCGGTGATATTACGCACGTACTTGACCTTATAGCCTAAGTAGCGCAGATAGCGCACGATCATGTCGAAGCTGACAAAGGTGCGCGCATGACCGATGTGGCACAGGTCGTAGACGGTGACACCACACACATACATACCAATCTCGCCCGGGGTAATTGGTACAAAGTCCTCTTTTTTGCGCGTAATGGTATTGTGAATTTGTAGCATTTGCGATCTCACGTGCGTGGTGGTGTGCTAAAGTTAAGCGTTAACCCAAGGGCTTCAACCCAAGGGGCGGTGCCTAAAACCCAGTTCGTTGGCCTAAGTTTAATCAGGCGACGAGCTCAAGTGGCGGCAGCGGCCCGGCGGTCACTTGGATCAAGCGCGCTCTAACCGTAAGCCACCGCAGGGGGCGGGCACTTTAGTCGTTTTAGTGCGGCTTAGTGCGGCATGATTCCTGTTTGGGGCGACTTAAGTTAGCTGCGATAAGGTCAGGCGTAAGGCCTGATCGCCGCATATTTTAGCAAGGCAACAGGGTTTTGAAATGGTAATTTTGAAGACTAACAAGGGTGATATCGTCATTGAGTTGAACGAGGAAAAGGCTCCCGTTACCTGCAAGAATTTCCTTGATTACGTCAAGAGCGGCCACTACAACGGCACCATCTTCCACCGTGTTATCCCCGGCTTCATGATCCAAGGTGGCGGTATGACTCCTGACATGCAGCAAAAGGAGACCCGCGAGCCGATCGTCAACGAGGCTAACAACGGTCTGCCGAACGTGGCCTTTTCCATTGCTATGGCCCGTACCTCCGAGCCCCACTCGGCCACCAGCCAATTCTTTATCAACACCGTTGATAATGACTTCTTAAACTACAAGCCCAAGACCGGTGACTGGGGCTATTGCGTCTTCGGTAAGGTCGTCAAGGGCCAAGATGTAGTCTTAGCCATTGAGGGCGTTA
The DNA here is from genome assembly GCA_019113025.1 of Candidatus Anaerobiospirillum stercoravium. Taxonomy (GTDB): domain Bacteria; phylum Pseudomonadota; class Gammaproteobacteria; order Enterobacterales; family Succinivibrionaceae; genus Anaerobiospirillum; species Anaerobiospirillum stercoravium. Next base: position 4,654 of record DXIF01000123.1, read on the forward strand.
AGACTGACAACCGCACCTATGCCCCACACCGCGATGTGCCGGTTGAGCCGGTCATCATCGAGAGCGCAGAGATCGTCGACTCGATCCCTGAGTAAAGCGTCGCTCCGCGGTCAAAGTCCCGTGCCGTAAGCGCCGCGGCGTGCCTGCGCCCAGCGTAAGCCTGCAGCTTGGCACTGCGCGTTGGGCACAATGCCCCGCCCCTTGAGCTTGGGAGCAGGGCACGGCGGAGTTTGTGCACGGCGCCATCGCGCCGCAAAAAAGATAGGGTCTTCCTCCCGCGCTGCGTCTGTCTTTGCAGCGAGCGAGGCGGGCCTTATTTTTTGCCCGCGCGCTGCTCGGCCGTGCCCTGCGCGCGGTGTCAGAGCGTGCCTTGACCGCGTGGTGTCAGGCTGCGTCTGGTGCTAGGTGCGCGACGCGGGTCACCGCACTGCTTAATAAAAGAGGAGCCATTATGGCCTGCTATGTCATTGCCGACCTGCATTTAGATGCGACGCGCCCTGAGCTCAGCGCGGCCTTAGAGCGCTGGGTAGCGGGCCTGGCCGCCGGAGATGAGCTTTATATCATCGGTGACCTCTTTAACTTCTTTGTCGGGCTCGACCCGCAAGATGGAGCGCAGCAGGCGGTGGCGCGCATTATGGGCGCGGCGCGGACGCGGGGCCTGGCCTGCTACTTTATTCATGGCAATCGAGACTTCTTGGTCAATCAGCGCGAGGCGGCGGCGCTGGGGCTGACCTTGTTGCCAGACCTTTATTACCTTGAGCGCTATGGCTATAAGCTCTTGCTGACGCACGGCGATATCTTTTGCAGCAACGACCTTAAGTACCAAGCCTATCAGCGCAAGGTCAACAACAAGTGCTTGCAATGGCTGTTTCGGCGCCTGCCCCTAGCGCGGCGCCGCGCCATTGGCGCTCAGATTCGCCGCCGCAGCGCCCAAGAAAACCAAATCCGGCGCGACAGCGCCATTTATGGCGTGGTGCCGGCGACCGTGGGCACTTACTGTGTGGGCCATGAGCCTTTGACTGTCGTCCACGGCCATATCCATGTGCTGGGTCAGCACTATGACGCGGTGCCGGGCCTTGCGGCGCGCTATGTCCTAGGGGCCTGGGGGCACGAGCTTAGTTACTTTCAGCTTGATGAGTCGGGGCCCCGGCTTAAGACGCAGGCCTTGTCCCAATAAGCGTGGCCGCGCTGTGCTCCTGCGCTTGGGGACGGTAGCGCGGGGCAGTGCGCCTAAATGTGAGCAAAATTGTCACGCCCGCTTGGGGTCAGATGGTATGTGCTAAGATAGGCGCTAGCGTTTTCAGTGAGGAAGCTTTTTATGAGCGAGATTGTTCACGTAACCGATGATTCGTTTGATGCCGAGGTCTTGAAGTCGGACAAGCCTGTCCTGCTCGACTTCTGGGCTCCATGGTGCGGCCCCTGCCGCATGATCACTCCTATCTTGGAGGAGTTGGCTCAAGAGCGTGACGATATCAAGATTTGCAAGCTCAACATCGATGAGTACCAAGTTCAGGCGACCAAGATGACGGTTATGAGCATCCCAACCCTGATGGTATTCGACCACGGTGAGAAGTTAGGCCAGCACGTCGGTGCCTTGTCCAAGGCCGACTTAATCGGCTTTATTAATGCCTCGATGGGCAAGTAAGCGCGCACTTATCAGCTCAGTGTAAGCTATGCTTGCGCCCTTTGCCCCCAGCGGCCCGAGCCGCTGGGGGCTTCGTTTTTTAGAGCGGGCGAGCCCGCCCTAACAAACGAAGCGCCGGGGGCGGGCCGCTGGCCTTATGAGCGGCCTTGGGCGCAGCCTGAGATGCGGCTGCCGGGCGGTCTAGCGCAGGGCGCAAAAAAGTTTGGTGATTTGGGGTGTTTGGGCTTGAAATAGCGCTTTTGATCAGTATAATGGAGCGCGTTTTCTGTGCGCCACGTCACGGATGTGGTAACTGAGAAAGCGCTAGCTTGCTAGCCCATCGCACGGACCAGCCCTCCAGCAATTGACTGTGGCTGAGATACTCTCCCTAAGCTTGGGAGACACGATTGTAACGCTTCCTCCTGTCTTTGTTTCTGGGTTAGAAATAGGGATAGGAAGGCATGCGTCTACATGTTCTTTACTATTTCGGAGTCTGTAATGCAGAACCAAAGAATTCGGATCCGCCTCAAGGCCTACGACCACAGATTAATCGATCACTCGACTGCTGAAATCGTTGAGACTGCTAAGCGCACCGGCGCTCAAGTCCGCGGTCCGATCCCGCTCCCAACCCGCAAGGAGCGCTACACCATCCTCATCTCCCCACACGTCAACAAGGATGCCCGTGACCAGTACGAGATTCGTACCCACAAGCGTTTAGTAGACATCGTGGAGCCAACTGAGAAGACTGTTGATGCTTTAATGCGTCTTGATCTTGCTGCTGGCGTAGATGTTCAAATCAGCCTTCGCTAACGAGGGGGGAAATTACAATGTCAATCGGTTTAATCGGCCGCAAGCTTGGTATGACCCGCATCTTTAACGAGGACGGTAAGTCAGTTCCTGTAACTGTCATCCAAGTTGAGCCAAACCGTGTTACCCAGATCAAGAATCTGGATAACGATGGTTACTGCGCTATCCAAGTTACCACCGGTGAGCGTAAGGCTTCCCGTATGACTAAGGCTGAGCAAGGCCACTTTGCTAAGTCCGGGGTCACCGCTGGTCGTGGTTTATGGGAGTTCCGTTTAGAGCCACAAGAGCTTGAGGCTTATCAAGTTGGCTCTGAAATCAAGGTAGACGCTTTTGACGGGGTCAAGAAGGTTGACGTCACCGGCCAGTCCAAGGGTAAGGGCACCGCTGGTACCGTTAAGCGCTACAACTTCCGTACTCAGGACTTTACTCACGGTAACTCGCGCTCGCACCGTGTTCCTGGTTCCACTGGTCAAAACCAGACCCCAGGTCGCGTATTCAAGGGCAAGAAGATGGTCGGCCATATGGGCAGCGAGAAGGTCACTGTTATGTGCTTAGAGCTCGTCCGTATCGACACCGAGCGTAATCTGCTCCTCGTCAAGGGTGCAGTTCCAGGCGCTAACAATGGCGACCTGATCGTACGACCAAGTGTTAAAGCTTAACCTGAGGTATAGGAACCATGGAATTAAAGATGATTGGCGCTGAGAAGCCTCTAGAGGTCTCCGAGAGCGCCTTTGGTCGTGAGTTCAATGAGGCGCTGGTACATCAGGTAGTTGTTGCTTACCTGAGCACTGCTCGTGCTGGTACCAAGGCTCAGAAGACTCGTTCGGAAGTATCCGGCGGCGGTAAGAAGCCTTTCCGTCAAAAGGGTACCGGTCGCGCTCGCGCTGGCTCGACCCGCTCTCCATTATGGCGTGCTGGTGGTACCATCTTCGCAGCCAAGCCACAAGATTGGTCGCAGAAGGTAAATCGTAAGATGTACCGTGCTGCTATGAGCAGCATCATGTCGGAGTTAATCCGTCAAGACCGCTTAGTGGTCGTTGAGGATTTCAAGATCGCCGACCACAAGACCAAGACTTTAGTTGCTAAGCTCAAGGAGCTTGAGTTAAAGCGTGTCTTAATCGTCACCGCTGAGGATGACGACAACCTGCGTTTTGCATCCAACAACCTGTACAAGGTTGAGGTTTGCCAGCCAGGTACTGCCGGCTTTAACCCAGTAAATCTTGTTAGCTTCGACAAGGTATTAATTACCGCTGCTGCTCTCAAGAAGGTTGAGGAGGATATCACCAAATGATTAACGCTCGTTTAATGAACATCCTTCGCGCCCCGGTAATCACTGAGAAGAGTGAGCTTGTTTCTAAGCACAGCACCTACATCTTCAAGGTTTTACCTAACGCCACCAAGACTGAGATCAAGCAGGCCGTCGAGTCCTTATTCAACGTCAAGGTTGAGAAGGTTCACACCTGCAATGTTCTGGGCAAGAAGCGTCGCTCGGCCCATGGCATGGGTGTCCGTTCTGATTGGAAGAAGGCCTACGTTACTTTAGCTAAGGACTCCCAGTTAGACTTAGCTAGCGGTCTTGCTGACAAGGAGAGCAACTAATGGCAATCATTAAGACTAAGCCAACCTCCGCTGGTCGTCGTCACGTCATCCAGATCAAGAACCCAGATCTGTGGAAGGGTGCTCCTTGCCGCTCCTTAGTCGTTGAGAAGCGCAAGACCGGTGGTCGTGACAACTACGGTCACATCTCGACCCGTCACATCGGTGGTGGTCACAAGCAGCGCTATCGTTTAATCGATTTCAAGCGCCAGAAGGATGGTATCGAGGGTCGCGTTGAGCGCCTCGAGTACGATCCAAACCGTTCGGCTCACTTAGCTTTAGTGGTTTATGCCGACGGTGAGCGTCGCTACATCTTAGCCCCTAAGGGCCTGCAGGTAGGCGACAAGATCATGAGCGGCGACAGCGCTCCAATCAAGGTTGGTAACGCGCTGCCTCTGCGCAACATCCCGGTTGGTACCAACGTTCACAACGTTGAGTTAGTACCAGGTCAGGGTGCTCAATTTGCCCGTTCTGCCGGTGCTTTCTGCCAGATCTTAGCCCGTGAGGGTGACTACGTAACCTTACGTATGCGTTCTGGTGAAATGCGTCGCGTTCTCGCTAACGGTCGTGCCACGATCGGTGAAGTCGGTAACAGCGAACACATGCTGCGTCAATTAGGTAAGGCTGGTGCCAACCGTTGGCGTGGTGTTCGTCCTACCGTACGTGGTATGTCCATGAACCCAATCGACCACCCACACGGTGGTGGTGAGGGCCGTAACAAGGGTATTCAGCCTCGTTCGCCATGGGGTACCCCATGCAAGGGCTTCAAGACCCGCAAGAACAAGCGTACTGACAAGTACATTGTTCGCCACCGTTAATCGTTAGTGAGGAATCAAGATGCCACGTTCTTTAAAGAAAGGCCCGTTTATTGACGCGCACTTATTGAAGAAGGTTGAACAGGCACAGGCAAGCACCGACAAGAAGCCTATCAAGACTTGGTCGCGCCGTTCAATGATCATTCCTGCCATGATCGGTATGACGATTGCTGTGCACAATGGCCGTCAGCACGTACCTGTTTACGTTTCCGACGAGATGGTAGGTCACAAGTTGGGTGAGTTCGCCCCAACTCGCACTTTCCGTGGCCACGCTGCTACGGACAAGAAGGGTAAGTAGGAGTTAAAACATGACTGAAGTTAAGGCTGTACATCGTTTTGCTCGTACTTCCGCTCAGAAGGCCCGTTTAGTTGCCGACCAGGTTCGTGGTATGGGCACTGACAAGGCTCTGGACCTGTTAAAGTTCAGCCCACGCAAGGCTTCGAACTTAATCTACGCGGTCCTGAACTCGGCCATTAGCAATGCTGTGAACAATAACGGCATGGATTCGTCCAAGCTGTTTATCTCGCGCATCATGGTAGACGAGGGCCCATCCTTAAAGCGTGTTATGCCACGTGCTAAGGGTCGTGCTGATCGCATCGTGAAGCGTACCTCTCACATCACCGTTTACGTTGCCGAGCGCTAACAGGAGCTACTTAAGATGGGTCAAAAGGTTAATCCAATCGGAATTAGACTTGGTATTACTAAGCCTTACGTTTCGACCTGGTACGCTTCCTCTGCCAAGTTTGCAGATAACATCAAGAGCGATGCCGAGGTTCGTAAGTACTTAACGACTGAGCTTAAGAATGCCTCTGTCTCCAAGATTGTCATCGATCGTCCAGCCAAGAGCATCCGTGTCACCATTCACACTGCTCGTCCTGGCATCGTCATTGGCAAGAAGGGTGAGGACGTTGAGAAGCTGCGCAAGAAGATCACTGAGATCGCCGGCGTACCTGCTCAAGTCAACATCAGCGAAGTACGCAAGCCTGACTTAGACGCTAAGTTAGTTGCTGACTCGATCGCCTCCCAGTTAGAGCGCCGCGTCATGTTCCGCCGCGCCATGAAGAAGGCAATCCAAAACGCCATGCGCGTTGGTGCCAAGGGCATCAAGGTCGAGGTCTCGGGCCGTTTAGGTGGTGCTGAAATCGCTCGTTCTGAGTGGTTACGTGAAGGGCGCGTACCTTTACACACCTTACGTGCTGACATCGACTACGCCTTATCCGAGGCCGTCACCACTTACGGTGTAATTGGTGTTAAGGTCTGGATCTTCAAGGGCGAGGTTTTAGGTCAGTTACCTCTTACCCAAGAGGAGACTGAGGAGCGTAATGCCGCTCCAGATCGCAAGGGCCGTCGTCGCAACGACAATGGTGCTCGCACCAACCGTCGCGGTGGTCGTTTCGATCGCTCTCAGGGTCAAAAGAAGCCTCAAGCTGACGCCGCTGCTCCAGCTGCCGCTGCTCCAGCCGCTGCTGCCCCAGCTTCTGCTGAGTAACTGGAGGATAGATTAAATGTTACAACCAAAGCGTACCAAGTATCGCAAGACCCAGAAGGGTCGTAACGAGGGCTTAGCCTACGCCGGTAGCGAAGTATCCTTCGGCGATTTCGGCTTAAAGGCCACCTCCCGTGGCGAGCTCACTGCCCGTGAGATCGAAGCTGCCCGTCGTGCTTTCACCCGTGAGATGAAGCGTGTTGGTAAGGTCTGGATCCGTGTGTTCCCGGACAAGCCAATCACTCAGAAGGCTCTGGGTGTTCGTATGGGTAAGGGTAAGGGTACCGTTGAGTACTGGGTTTGCCCAATTCAGCCTGGCAAAGTTCTGTTTGAAATCAGTGGCATTTCTGAGGAAGTTGCTCGTGAGGCTTTCCGTCTTGCAGCAGCCAAGTTATCAGTTACCACTACTTTCGTTCGTAAGGCGGTGATTTAATAATGAAGGCAAACGAGTTACGTTCTAAGTCCGTAGAGGAACTTAAGACTGAGCTTGCAGGCAAGCTGCGTGAGCAGTTCAATCTGCGCTTCCAACACAAGGCAGGTCAGCTCCAGAGCACCGATGATGTTCGCAAGGTACGTCGTGACATTGCTCGCATCAACACCGTCCTTTCCGAGAAGCTGCGCGCTCAAAGCGCTCAATAGAGGTAGTGCGAAATGTCTGAGACTCAGAACACCCCTAAGGTAGCACGCACCCTCCGTGGTCGCGTTGTTAGCGATAAGATGCAGAAGGCCTGCGTAGTTGCTGTAGAGCGTCGCGTTAAGCACCCAATTTACGGCAAGATCTTAAAGCGTACCACTAAGTTCCACGTACAGGACGTCAACAACGAGGCCAAGAAGGGCGATTTCGTTGAGATTCGCGAGTGCCGTCCTGTGGCCAAGACCATTGCTTGGACCTTAGTATCCGTCCTCGAGAAGGCTGAGTAATTAGCCTAAGCTAGGCCTCAAGCCTAGCGCCGCGCCGCTATGCTGACGCAAAGCGTCGCCGCAAGACCAAAAAGGGGAGCCTTCGGCTCCCCTTTTTACCTTCGATTTTTGCGATTATGTTAAATATTTTTGAGGTGACCGACCCCGCCTCCCCCTGGAGGCGGGCTCGATCACCTATTGGGAGCTGCGCTATTCTTTAGCAGCGGGGAACGCTGCTTAGTCCTTATCGTAGAAGTTGTGGATGGTGGCAGGATCAGCCAGATCCTTTTGCAGTTTCCACGAATTGTAATCTTTAGCTAAGTGGCCGATATCGATGGCGCGGTGCCCGCGCTGGGATAGTTCGTGTGCCAATACGGTCGCGGTCGGGCCCATAATCAAGAACTTAGTCTTCTTAGGGTCGGTGGCAAGAGCCTTGTTCAGCAGCTCGTCGTATGAGTCGAAGGCGTTTTGGCGCGGACCGTAGATGTACTCGATGTGCGCGGCGCGCTCGAAGATATTGTGTTCGATTTTGTCAAACACGGTCTTGCCGCAGATCATCACGATCTCTTGATTGGCCCAGAGCTTTGATACCTGGTCATAGTAGCTAGCGCAATCGAAGTTGAGATAGAGGTGGTAAGGCATGCTAATGAGGCTATCGCCATAGACGCGGTCGTTATCGATATAGCGCGCCAGCTCATGGCGGTATTGCAGGGTTTTGCACCGGTAGAAGACTTCTTGGGCTAGGTGCATATTCTCTGGCAGATGGTAGAAGTAGTAGTTGATGCCTACCAGCAGTTTGTCGCTGCGGGCGGCTAAAATCTCCTTGAGCCGGGCGACCAGCTTGGCATCGTAGCGCTGGAACACGCCATCCTTGCGCTTGATCAAGTCGAGCTCGCCGTCACCATAGCGGCAGAAGCTGATATCCTCGGTCAGGAGCTTCTGTACCGTTTCCTGCATGGTCAAAACCTTGGGTTGCTTGAGATCGGAATTGAGCTCGCGCTCGTTTTTGATCATGTCGATGACCTGCCCCAAGACCTCGATATCATGCTCATGGCTGGCATAACGCCACAGGTGCTTGATGTTGTACTTGAACAGGTATCTGGCGTTGCGCGTAAAAAGTTCAAATCCCATGCTTCTCTCCTTGAGCTTAGCTTGGTGACCTAGGATGGGCACACACGATCGCAATGACGAAATCAAACTTTTTGCGCAGGGGCATTCATAAAAAGCGGACTACAGCTCAGGTTAAGATGCCTTGCTCTTCCCTCAGTTCGATTGATTGCCAGTAAAAAGTGTACACCATCAGCATGATGTTGTGTGCCAGCATCTGGAGCGCGATTGGGTGGTTTGAGCTACGCTTTACTATCGTTGGCACCGCCCGTGAACTGTGCTCGGCATCAGTACCGTCCTTTAAGACCTGCCGCCAGCGTCGTATGCCCAAACCGCCGCGCTCGTTCTTAGGAGAAGCCACGGCAACGCCGCGCAAGACCGGATTACGCGAAGTGAGTGTTAGGGTGGGGGTGATACAACGCCGCACTTTATCCGCGGCTGCGCGCGCAAGTCACCTTGTTCCTAGCCGCGCCTTCCTTGATTGTGTCAATGCTCTAGGTCTGATCTCAGGCGGAGGTGCGGGCGGGGGTGGGGCTCCTGAGTTGGGGTGTAATTGAGTTAGGGCAGAATGGAGCGCAGGGGAACGGTGCTGGCCTAGGCGGTGGTGTCCGTACTGGGCGTGTGTACTAGGCGTGTGCCGGGGCGTGCGTACTGGGTTTTAGTGGGCGGGGAGGTACTTGCAAAAAATGAGATGTAGGCCGCAAAAACTTGTGCTTTTGGGATTTTCATGGTAAGATTCAGCGCCCTTTGACTTATTGGGCAGCTCCCTTAAATGGGGCATTGCTTAAGTCTTGGGGAGGAACTTTTGTTAAACCTTTGGAGCATTACTTAAATGATCCAGATGCAATCCATGCTCGACGTTGCTGACAACTCGGGTGCACGCAGCGTAATGTGCATTAAGGTCCTGGGTGGATCTCATCGCCGTTACGCCGCTATTGGCGACATCATCAAGGTGTCCGTCAAGGAAGCTATCCCACGCGGCAAGGTCAAGAAGGGCGATGTTGTTGATGCCGTAGTCGTACGCACCAAGAAGGGTGTACGTCGTCCTGACGGCTCCGTAATTCGCTTCGATTCCAACGCTGCTGTTCTGTTGAACAATCAGCACGAGCCAATCGGCACTCGTATCTTCGGACCTGTTACCCGTGAGCTGCGCGGTGAGCAGTTCATGAAGATCGTGTCGTTAGCTCCAGAAGTCCTCTAATTAACGGTAGGGGTAGTATCACAATGGCAGCGAAAATCCGCCGCAACGATGATGTAATCGTAATCGCAGGTAAGTGCAAGGGTCAGACCGGTAAGGTTACCGCCGTTTTCACTAAGGAGCAAAAGGTCTTAGTTGAGGGCGTCAACAAGGTCACCAAGCACGTTAAGCCTAATCCTAACCTTCAGATCGAAGGTGGTATCACCCAACAGGAAGCTGCATTACACATTTCCAATGTAGCAATCCTCAACCCAGCCACCAATAAGGCTGATAAGGTTGGCTTCCGCTTTGAGGACGGCAAGAAGGTACGCTTCTTTAAGTCCAATGGCGAGACCATTCCTACTAAGGCTTAATAGCAGTTTTATTCAGGAGTAATAACGATGGCGAAACTGCATGATCAATACAAGCAGGAAGTAATCAAAGCTTTGATGGAGAAGTTTGGTTACAAAACAGTCATGCAAGTCCCACGAATTGTGAAGATCACCCTGAACATGGGTGTTGGTGAAGCTGTTGCTGATAAGAAGGTCTTAGAGAACGCAGCACGCGACATGGCTGCTATCTCCGGCCAAAAGCCATTAATCACCAAGGTTCGCAAGTCTGTAGCGGGCTTCCATATTCGTGAAGGTTACCCAATCGGTTGCAAGGTAACCCTGCGCGGTGAGCGCATGTGGGAGTTCTTAGAGCGTTTAATCGTAATCTCGATCCCACGTATCCGCGACTTCCGCGGTTTATCGGCTAAGTCCTTTGACGGCCGTGGCAACTACTCGATGGGCGTTCGTGAGCAGATCATCTTCCCTGAGATCGATTACGATAAGGTCGACGCTATCCGTGGTCTTGACATCACCATTACCACTACTGCCAAGACTGACGAAGAGGGCCGTGCCCTGCTTGAGGCATTCAAGTTCCCATTCCGCTCTCAGACCAAGTAATTAGGACGAACCTCTAAATGGCTAAAACTTCCATGAAGAATCGCGAGCTCAAGCGCGAGCGTCTTGCCAATAAGTACTTTGCCAAGCGCCAAGAGCTCAAGCAAAAGATTTCCAACATGTCTTTATCCGACGAGGAGCGTTTTGCCGCAGTTCAGGCTTTAGCTGCACTGCCACGCGACTCGAGCCCTTGCCGTCAGCGTAACCGCTGCTCTGAGACTGGTCGTCCTCACGGTTACTTACGTAAGTTCGGCTTATGCCGCATTAAGCTGCGCGAGCACATGATGCGCGGTGAGATTCCTGGCCTTCACAAGGCAAGCTGGTAAGAGGAGACAGACACATGAGCATGCAAGATCCTATCGCGGATTTGCTGACCCGTATCCGTAACGGCCAAGCTTCGGGCAAGGTCATGGTCTCCATGCCTTCCTCCAAGCAGAAGCTGGCTATCGCCAACCTCCTGTTAAAAGAGGGTTATATCGCTTCGGTTAACGTTACCGGCGATACCAAGAAGGTTTTAGAGATCGGTCTTAAGTACTACGAGGGTAAGCCTGTAGTCGAGATGATCCAGCGTGTGTCCCGCCCTGGTCTGCGCATTTACAAGAAGTGCCGTGACCTGCCACGCATCATGAATGGTTTAGGCATTGCGGTCATTTCGACCTCCAAGGGCCTTATGACCGACCGTGCCGCCCGTAAGGACGGTTTAGGCGGCGAAGTTATCTGCTACGTCGCATAAAGGAGGGGACATGTCACGTATTGCTAAGGAACCAGTCATCGTTCCTCAAGGCGTCGAGGTCTCCATCGACGGCCAGTTAATTACTATTAAGTCCAAGAAGGGCCAATTACAGCACCGCGTTCACGACAAGGTAAAGGTTGACTTCACTGACAACGTTTTACACGTTAAGGTCGTTGACGACTCTGCTGAGGCCAATATGCAGTCGGGCACCACCCGTGCTCTGTTGCACAACATGGTAGTCGGTTTAGATAAGGGCTACGAGAAGAAGTTAACCTTAGTCGGCGTTGGTTTCCGCGCTCAGGCTAAGGGCAAGGTTTTAAACCTGAACTTAGGCTTCTCCCACCCAGTTGAGCACGAGCTCCCTGAGGGTGTTACCTGCGAGACCCCATCTCAAACCGAAATCGTCCTGAAGGCCTTTGATAAGGCACTGCTGGGCCAGGTAGCTGCTGATATTCGCGCTTACCGTGAGCCTGAGCCTTACAAGGGTAAGGGTATCCGTTATGCTGACGAAGTCGTCCGCATCAAGGAAGCTAAGAAGAAGTAAGGATTGAGGTAATTACCATGTTCGATAAGAAGCAGTCTCGCATCCGCCGTGCTACTAAGTCACGCGCTAAGATGCATGAGTTGGGAGTCACCCGCCTCGTCGTTACTCGTACTCCACGTCATATCTATGCTCAGATCATCGACAAGGATAGCCATGTCTTAGCTTGCGCTAGCACCTTAGAGAAGGATCTGGTCAAGGAGCTCAAGTACACCGGTAATATCGAGGCTGCTAAGGTCATCGGCAAGGCTGTTGCCGAGCGCGCTTTAGCTGCTAAGGTTGAGAGCGTTGCTTTCGACCGTTCTGGTTACAAGTATCACGGCCGTGTCGCCGCTTTAGCTGACGCCGCTCGTGAAGCTGGCCTCAAGTTCTAGGAGTGGACTCAATGCAACACAAAGAAGAGACTCAAGTAGGCGAGCTTCAGGAGAAGTTAGTCGCTGTTAACCGCGTTGCCAAGGTTGTTAAGGGTGGTCGTATTTTCTCTTTCACCGCTTTAACCGTAGTTGGTGACGGCAATGGCCACGTAGGCTTTGGCTACGGCAAGGCTTCTGAAGTTCCTGCTGCCATTCAAAAGGCGATTGAGCAGGCTCGTCGTAACATCAATAAGGATATCTCCTTAAACGATGGTACCTTATTCCACGCCGTTAAGGGCGAGCACTCTGGTTCCATGGTTTACATGCAGCCAGCTGCTGAAGGTTCGGGTATTATCGCCGGCGGTGCTATGCGCGCCGTGTTAGAGGTTGCAGGTGTCCGTAACGTCTTAGCTAAGACCTACGGCTCGACCAACCCAATCAATGTAGTTCGTGCCACCGTTGCTGCCTTAGCTTCCCAGCGCACCCCAGAGCAGATCGCTGCTAAGCGTGGCCTCAGCGTTCAGGAAATCTTGGAGTAAAAAATGGCAGAGAAGAAGACCATCAAAGTTACCCAAGTACGTAGCATCATCGGCCGCAAGCCAGATCACGTTGCTACTATCCGTGGCCTTGGTTTACGCCGTATTCGTCACACGGTCGAGCTCGAGGATACCCCATCGGTTCGCGGCATGATCAACAAGGTCAGCTACATGATTAAGGTTGAGGAGTAATCACTAATGCATCTTTATACTCTTAAGCCTGCAGAGGGTTCCCGTCGTCCACACGTTCGTGTTGGCCGTGGTATCGGCTCGGGCCTGGGCAAGACCTGCGGTCGCGGTATCAAGGGTTCGGGTGCTCGTAAGAGCCCGAACGTTCGTCCGGGCTTTGAAGGCGGTCAGATGCCTTTAAAGATCCGCCTGCCTAAGTTTGGCTTCTACAGCCCTAAGTCCGATCTGACCTGTGAGGTTTTATTAAACGACCTCAACAAGATCGAGGGCGACGTAGTTGATATGGCCAGCTTATTAAAGGCCCGCTTAATCACCAAGAAGATTAAGTACGTCAAGATCGTCTTATCCAAGACCCCTAACTTCAACCGTAAGCTCGAGGTTAAGGGCGTGGGCGTTACCCGTGGCGCTAAGGCTGCCATCGAGGCTGCAGGCGGCTCCGTTGAGATCGCTCAGTACACCTTAGATGCCGCTGCCCGTCGCGAGAAGTCCCAGAAGCGTTCTGCTGCTAAGAAGCAGATGCTCATGGACAAGCTTGCTGCCACTGGCATCGTCAAGCCAGCTAAGAAGGATAAGGCCGACAAGGCTGAGAAGGCTGCCCGTAACAAGTAATCGCACGCAGCTAAGTGCTAAAGCCCAAGGAGCGAATGAGCCTTGGCGCTGCACTTACTGACAAGATGGAGCGCCCACTAAAAGAAGGTGACTGGAAGAAGGTGACTTGCTTGAGTGGTGCGCTCTTTGGAGATTTGCATGGCTAGAAAATCGCTCCTAGAGAAGGGGCGCGAGGTACAGGCACAGGCCAAGGGGGGCAACAGCGAATTACGCTCGCGTCTGCTCTTTGTGCTGATCGGTCTTGTAATGTTCCGTCTTGGTTCATACATTCCGGTACCAGGCGTCAATGCCGATGTCTTACAGCGTCTCTTTGATGATCAGAGCGGAACCATCATCGGCATGTTCAACATGTTCAGTGGCGGTGCATTGGAGCGTGCCTCCGTGCTGGCCTTGGGCATCATGCCATACATCTCTGCGTCGATTATCATTCAATTATTGGCAGTGATTAACCCTACCTTAGCTGAACTTCGTAAAGAAGGTGAGTCAGGTAGACGCAAGATCAGTCAGTACACACGTGTTGCCACCCTCTTCCTTGCAGCGTTGCAGGCAGTGGGTATTGCCACTGGTATCCCTAATATGATGCCAGGCTTGGTCGACAATCCCGGCTTTGGTTTTTACTTTGTAACGACCATTTCCCTTGTCACCGGCACCATGTTCCTGATGTGGTTAGGTGAGCAGATCACCGAGCGCGGTATTGGTAATGGTATCTCTCTTATCATTTTCGCCGGTATCGTGGCAGGCTTGCCTGCGGCTTTAGCTTCGACCTTCGAACAGGCCCGTCAAGGTGACTTATCCACCATTGCACTGCTGATCATCGGCGTGGTAGTGGTCCTGGTTACATTCTTCGTGGTGTTCGTCGAGCGCGGTCAAAGACGTATTCCCATTGATTACGCCAAGCGCCAGATGGGCAACCGTATTTACTCGCAACCACGTAGCAGCTTGCCATTAAAGCTGACTTTAGCTGGTGTAATTCCGGCGATTTTCGCCTCCTCGATCATCTTATTCCCAGGTACCATCGTATCTTGGTTTGGTCAGGGCGATAATCCGGTGGCCAATGTGCTCCAAGAGATTTCGCTCTTCTTGCAGCCAGGTCAACCGCTGTATGAGCTCTTATACGCTGCTGCCATCGTCTTCTTTACCTTCTTCTATACCGCGCTGGTGTTCAGCCCACGCGATATGGCCGATAATTTAAAGAAGAGTGGTGCCTTTATTCCTGGTATTCGCCCAGGTGAGCAGACGGCTCGTTTCATCGACAAGGTGATGACCCGTTTAACTCTGTCTGGTTCGATTTACATGGTCTTAGTGTGCTTGGTGCCACAGCTTTTGATGAACTGGTTCAACGTCCAGTTCTACTTCGGCGGTACCTCGCTGCTCATTATCGTCGTGGTCATCATGGACTTCGTAGCTCAGCTGCAAAGCCACCGCATGAACCAGCAATACGGCGACTTAATGCGCAAGGCCAATCTCAGGAATTACGGACGTTAAAAGCAAGAGGTCCAGCCTCCTGTTGTCCTCACACGGAGTTTTATCATGAAAGTAGGTGCATCTGTTAAGAAGATCTGCCGCAACTGCAAGGTCGTCCGTCGCCACGGTGTCGTCCGCATCATTTGCGACAATCCAAAGCACAAGCAACGTCAGGGCTAATCCCAACGTCGCTTCGCCCGCGCCTAGCGCGGGCCTTTACCAAAAATACAAAAAGACACGTCAGGTAACTGCCGTGTCTTTTTAACACCTAGTTGTTGTATCTATGCAACCTTAATTGAACTGGGCCAAGGACGCTCTCGCCCGACGGAGGTTCGTAGGTACATATGCAGGATTCCGGACCAAGCCTCAACCTCAATACGCCAAGACTTGGCCTCCCTTAAGATGAGCTCAAAGCTCATCAATATCGGATAAAAGCAGGTTCTAGGGAGGATACGCATTTGTCATTGTCGGGTGCTGAAATCGTAGGAGAGTCCATCTCCCTAGCCGACCTATGCTCAAAGTCACCTAATGTGCTTAGCGCGAGACTCTCGTCCTCCTCGCGGTATAGCGCAGAGTTAAGGAACTTCGCCGCAGCGCCATAGCTGTTCTCAGCGCAGGTCTCATGGATTAGCCTTGGGAGCTGTTTGCTCCATATCTTTTTATGCGAGTTAAGCCCCGCTGTGATGAACCACGGCAGAGTACAGGTACTCTCGCTTAATGTTGAGGCCAAAGGTACTGCTCTAAATGGGATCCTTATTCTTTTTTTTTATGTCCTCAGGAGGTGAGCTAAGCGAGTTGCACAGCACAGAGCAGCCAAAAGGCAAAGCCTTGCCAATGGTATTCTTTACGCTGTTGCGGCAGTGGGTTTCAAGGGTATCAGCTGCCACTACAAAGCTCTGATACTCATGGGTATCCCTGAATGCTTGAACGCTGTCCGACAAGTCCTCCTCATGCGTCATCTCGCCAATCACTTGGTCTGGGCCACCATTGGCCTTTTTGACAATGTACCTAGTGCTGGTCACTAATACCACTTGATCGCCTTGTTCAATGTTAGCAACCACTGGTTGGACTGGCTTTTTTGCGCTGGATGACTTGCTCATGCTGGTTTTCCCAAGATGGTAATTTATGTGGCATTATAGCAAGGCCATGCCTTAGCATGGTTAGCGACCGCACAGGTCGCAAAAGTCACGCACCGTGGGGCGTTACCCACAACTGTGGGTGTGTGTTACCCAAATACGTGCCAAAAGGTGAGAGGGGAGAGATCGGGCCATGAAGCTCAAGTACTACGTTATCAGCCTTAAACATCAAACCACGCGTCAGGCTTCGATCAAAGCACAGCTTGATGCCTTGGGCATTAACTTTGAGTTCTTTGAAGGGGTCAACGGACGGGAGATGTCAGAGGCTGATCGCGCCTTATGTGCCGATAGTGATGGCGCGGTACTGCCTTGCCTTTGGGGGCTAAAGGTCAAGATTACTAATGCTTTAACTCCCGGAGAGCGCGGTTGTGCCTTATCCCACCTTAAGCTCTACCAAAAGATTCTCGATGATTATGAGGCGCATCAGGAGCAGTATGGAACTGACTTTGCCGCGGTCATCATGGAGGACGATTTGGTGCTCAATGCTAACTTGGTTTTAGCTTTGAACTCGCTTGATGTCATCACCGAGCCGTGGGATGTAGTGCAGTTCTCAGATCACAACAGCGTGCGTAGTCCCGCCTCGGCCCAGCGCTATTACTTTGAGCAAGAGCACGGCTTATACTTTGCGCGCGTGGGTTACCCGTCGCCTCTGCTTGAGGTATTACAAAATCTGCGGCGTTTTGTCGCTTGCGCTGCTTGCTATGTGGTTAAGCCTCAGGCCTGCCAGCGCTTAATTGAACTGGGCTATCCCGTACGTATCCCCGCCGATTATCTCTTAGGGCTCTTGTCCTATAACCGCCTGAAGACTATGCGCGCCTATCCGCTGGGACATTTTCTTGATTATGTTGGGGGCTCGGATATCGGAGAGCGCCCTGAACATGCTCTCATCAGCCATGGATTATGGCGCGTTCCTAAGTTGTAGTAAGTGCCAAGAGAGTTTTGAGCGCTCTTTAGTTTATTGGCCCCGCAGTGCGGGGGCTTAGCAGTGGGGACGGCTTTAGCCGCGCTGGAGCAACACTACCGCTTCGCAGGCGATACCTTCTTTGCGTCCCACAAAGCCGAGCTTCTCAGTGGTAGTAGCTTTGACGCTGACCTCAGTGAGGGCGCACTCGAGGTCTTGAGCGATGCAAGTGCGCATTTGCTCTTTGTAGGGCTTGAGTTTTGGGGCTTGAGCCATGACCGTGATGTCAACGTTACCCACCACATAGCCTTGTTCTTTGACCCGGCGGTAGGTATCGCGCAAGAGCTTGCGGCTATCGATACCTAAGAAGGCATCGTCGTTATCAGGATAAAGCTCACCAATATCGCCTAAGGCAACTGCGCCTAGCAAGGCATCGCACAGGGCATGGAGCACCACGTCGCCATCGGAGTGGGCGATGAGTCCCTGCTCATAAGGTACCTTGACCCCGCCTAAGACGCACGGGCCTTCCCCGCCAAAGCGATGCACATCAAAACCATGTCCTATTTTGAAGAGAGCAGCCATAAGAGCGATCCTGTAGTTAGTGAGTTAGTGTTCCCATCTTAACATCTGGACATCTTAGCGTCAGGTTAGCTCGTTGGGCCTGCGGTTGCTGGCGGCGCTCTTTTGGATTAGGCTGGCGCAGCTTTCATCGTTGTTACTTTCATGGCCGCCACTTTTATGGTCGCCGTTTTATGGCCTTTATCCGGCGCACTGAGGTGCTTTTGCTGGGTGCGAGTTTGTTATACGGCGTTGTGATCACTAGTGATAATGCTCACAAAAATAAAAAAGTTTGCTAACGCACCTCCAATATCATTGTAGTCTAAACTTCCCTAACTGCTTTGAGCAGTCAACTTTGGCTTAAACATCTTGTTT
>DXIF01000124.1 GCA_019113025.1 Candidatus Anaerobiospirillum stercoravium
GGGGCGGGGTGTACTGGTTTGAGAGAAAAGCGCGCGAGATGTAAACGTTTACGGAAAAAATGGGGCGGGCGCTTTGCTCACTTTGTGAGGTGGGCCTCCTTTGTGGCAGCGCAAAGGTGATTGTGATGACAAAAAGGCGCGTGTGGTGAAAACGTCAAAATTGGTGCTCAACTATCATAACCATAGCCTGAAGACCGGGCTACGAAAAGAAAATTTGCAGCGCACAGTTTGCGTGACAACGGCACGTACTACTTAGAATATAGTGCTGGAGCCGCATCAGTGCACAGTATTGTGCTGGTTAATACAAATTAGCACGTAAAGCACGCAATGCCTTAGCACGGCACGGCGTGCGGTGGATGCTCTTTTTGGTAGCTAGGTAACAGGTGATTGAGATTGTCTGCTACGAGAAAAATTGCTGTGTAGTGGCGCGTAACTTATAGGGATGACTAAGCAAAAGCAACAATCGGCAGTTGCTTGCGTCACGCGCTTGCGGTGGCGGTAAGTTCGGCTGTGGCACCAGCCTTATTACCGTGCAAGCGCGCGTCAGGGAGACATGAGACCACTCATGGAGTAGAGCTTTTTGCGGCTTACTTGGTGGTGGGCGTCGGCTGCGGTCGACCTTGCTGATGGACAGGCGGACGAACCTACGCATAGCTTGGAGCCTTGCGTTTGGTTTTTGAGGTAAGTCTGGTGATAGTTGGCTTGGTGGTAGGTTACGGCCAAAGGGAGATTGCAAATGAAGTTCAATAAGTTAATGACTGCGGTTGCGGTTGCTGCGGCAGCTTTTGCTTTCACCGCTCAAGCTGCGGATGAGGCTGCACCCAAGCGCTTAACCGGTGGTGGCTCCAACATCATGTACGTCATCACCCCAAGCCACTCCAACCCATTCTTCAAGACTGAGTCGGACGTAGCGGTTGCTACCGCTAAGGAGCTGGGCTACGAGGTTAAGGCCGTATCGCACGATGACAGCCCAGTCAAGCAAAGCGAGCTCTTTGAGACCGCGATCTCCGATCGCGCCGCCGCCATCATCTGCGATAACGCCGGTGCTGACGCGACCGTTGCCGCGGTACAACGCGCTTACGACAACAACATTCCAACCTTCCTCATCGACCGCGAAATCAACGAGCAGGGCATTGCTGTTGCGCAAATCGTAGCTAACAACTACCAAGGTGCTAAGGGCGCCGCCGAGGTCTTCGTTGAGGCCATGGAGGAAGAGGGCGAGTACGCTGAGCTCTTTGGTATCGACTCGGACACCAACGCACAAACCCGCTCGACCGCCTTCCACGAGGTAATCGACCAATACCCAGATATGAAGCTGGTTGCCGTTCAAACCGCTAACTGGGATCAAAACCTCGCCTACCAAAAGATGGAGACCATCTTACAATCCTTCCCGAACTTAAAGGGCGTAATCTCCGGTAACGACAACATGGCCGTGGGCGCTGCCGCCGCCGCTAAGGCTGCTGGCAAGCAACTGTACATCATCGGTGTGGACGGCTCCAACGATGCCCGTGACCAGATCTTATCGGGCGATATGACCGCCACCGCCATGCAGCCTGCAGCATTAATTGCTGAGATGGCCGTACGTCAGGCCGATCAGTACTTAAAGACGGGCACCACCGGCAAGCCTGAGAAGCAGTTAATCGACTGCGAGATCATCACCATTGATAATGCTAAGCAGCTCGACAACTTCTCGTTGAAGAAGTAAGAGCGCCGCACGCTGCAGCGGGCCGTAGGCACATGCTGGGGCATGCTGTGGGCGTACGCGGTAGCGTGCGCCTAAGCTCAAGCGGTCGGGTGCGACCCTTGAGCTCAGTGGTGGAGGCTGCTGTTTTAGTTTAGTGACAGCAGCTGCCCCCCCAAGGCGGTTTCGGCAAGCGCCGTCTTGGGTTAAGCGCCCAGTAGGCATTGTGGTGCTGGACGCTGGGACCTACGGAGGTTATAGGTCCCAATAAGTACTCTCATAGGCGGTGGGTTAGCGCCCGGCTTGCGGCCGCCTCATTGGCCTGAGCGTTAGGCTGCACGCCTTAGTTGATTGTTTGGTCCTTGAGTTTTCATTGTGTTAGGTGGGTTAAGCCTCAGGCTTAGCTTCAGAGCCGTGCACGCTCAAGGAGGGCGCTTAAGCCGCTTAAGCGGCGCTTATGCGGCGCTCAAGGTACGAACAATCGGTGCTTGAGGGCGGGGTTGCGGGCAAGCGCGCTGGGGGCCGGTAGGAGAGATTGTTGCGGGATTAGGGAGATAGCAAATGTCCTTTTTTGCTTCCAAGAAGAATATCGTGATTACGGCGCTGGCCGCCCTGTTTGTGGTGTACACAGCGGCCTCGGTCACTGTAGTTAAGGAAGGTGAGGAAGCGACCCTCACCGGTGAGGTCGCCTTTGACCCAGCTACGGTCGCTACTAACTTCTGGCGCGATAACGCTCAGGATTACTTCAGCCAAAACGCAGTGGATTTGGTCACGTTGCTCAATGAGGCCAATGGTGACTTTAAGTCGGTGGCCTCCAAGTATGGCTATTACTCAATGGGCGATAGCGGCGAGCTGTCCTTTATCGTCAAAGGCAGTGGCACCGTTACCGCCGTTAAAAACAAGCTGCGCGCCGGTTACTTAGGGATCAGCGTTGATGGCTACTCGGGCAATGTGTCAAGCCGCCTGCAAATTGGACCAGTATTCAAGGGCTCGGCCGTGCGCGATACCATCAAGCTCATCAGCTACAAGGACTACAAGAACCAAATCGAGTGGGCTCAGGTATCGGTTGCGTTCCATGACTTAATTTCCAAGGAAGTGTTAGCCCCAATTGATATGGCCTCCCTTGAAGGCAAGAAGGTCTCCTTCATTGGCTGCTTTACCGTCAGCCGCCCATCTCAGATCCAAATCACCCCAGTAGCCCTGAGCGTGGAATAGGGGAGGGCTGGTAATGGACGAGATTTATTTGCATGCCGAGAAGATTGACAAGATCTACCCGGGCACCAAGGCCTTGGACCAAGTCTCCTTTGATATCAAGCGCGGCAAGGTCAATGTCTTAATTGGCGAGAATGGCGCCGGTAAGTCGACCTTGATGCGCATCATCGCCGGGATCGAAAAGCCCAGCGCCGGTAAGCTCTACTTACAGGGCAAGGAAGTGTCCTTTGAGTCGACGGTCGATGCCCGTGCCCATGGCATTGCCATTATTCACCAAGAGCTGTGCCTGTTCCCGAACTTAACCGTCTACCAAAACTTGTTCATGTCCTCTGAGCGCACCAAGGGTGGCGTGCTGGACGACGCTGAACACCGCAGGCTTGCGCGCCAAGTTTTAGGGCGCCTCAATTACCCGATTGACCCTGACACCAAGGTTGGCGACCTGCGCGTAGGTCAACAGCAGATGATTGAGATTGCGCGCAATCTGCTCATCCCAAACCTCAAGATTCTGATCATGGATGAGCCCACCTCCTCGCTCTCGGAGCAAGAGGTTGAGGTGCTGTTCACCATCATGCGTGAGCTCACCGCGTCGGGCATCTCGATTGTCTACATCTCGCACCGCTTAGAGGAGCTGATGCGCATCGGTGACTTCGTGACCATCTTCCGCGATGGCCGTTTGGTTGCCGAGGCCCCGGTCAAAGAGATTGACGTCCCGTGGATCGTCAAGCAGATGGTAGGTCAAGGCAAGAGCTACCCAACCCGCACGGAGGCGATCGATTGGAGCACGCGCGAGAAGGTGCTCGAGGTTCGGGACTTAACCTTACCTAAGAGCGGCGGCGGTTACCTCTTAAACAAGGTCTCCTTTGACCTGCATAAAGGCGAGATCTTGGGCTTGTACGGCATGTTAGGCGCCGGGCGTACCGAGGTCTTCGAGTGCATCATGGGTCTGCGCCCTGAGCACACCGGCAAGATCATCATGCACGGTAAGGAGATCAAGGTCACTACGCTCTCCAACCAGATCAAAAACGGCTTTGCTTGGCTCCCAGAAGACCGGCAGCGCGATGGTTTAGTCCAGAGCATGGACATCGACAAGAACATCGCCCTTGCCAACATCGGTGCTTACACCGATCCGACTGGTCTGATCAATAACGCTAAGGAAGATGCGGCGGTGGCGAGCATGATTGCCGACGTCCACATCAAGGTCGCCGACAAGAAGCTGCCGATCCTCTCGCTCTCGGGCGGTAACCAGCAAAAGTGCGTTTTTGCTAAGGGCGCCTTAACCAACCCGGAGATCATGCTGCTCGATGAGCCCTCGCGTGGTATCGACATCGGTGCTAAGACCGAAATCTTCCAGCTGATCTACCAGTACGCCGAGCGTGGCGTCTCCTTGATTGTGGTGTCCTCGGAGCTCGAGGAAATCATCGCCATCGCCGATCGCATCATCGTGCTCTCCAACGGCCTCAAGACCGCTGAGTATGTCGGTGACGACATCACGCAAAACAATCTGGTTAAGGCTTCGTACCTCGGCCACAACGCGGCCCACAAGGATGACGCCCAGAGCGCTTAATTAGGACCACGCCTCGAGTGCCTAATCGGACCACGCCTGAAGCGCCTAATTAGGAAACGCAGGTGGCGCGGCGCGCCCTGCCCCTTTGCTCTAACCGTTTTCACTCTTTTTCGGCTCACTGGGGGGATCTGGGGAGTGCTATAAAAAGAATACGTTAAATCAAGAGGCTATTTCGCTGGTTACTTAGTGACCAACTCTAAAATGGGGATGTCTGACTAGACCTGTGGCTGACAGCCTTAGGAA
>DXIF01000125.1 GCA_019113025.1 Candidatus Anaerobiospirillum stercoravium
CTGCGCGTACATGAAGCGCAGTTTGCGGCACCACGCGGCGCTGAGACGCTCGGCCCCAGCGGTTCCCTTCAAGACCGAGGCGCAAAGGAGCTCAGAGTGGCCCTGAGCACCGGACGCACCTCCAGAGTCCACAGATGGCACTGCGCGGCGCTGAGACGCATGCTCTGCCCCCGGACAGGTGGGCGGGCCGCATCTCACGACATGTTGTCTGCGCGTACATGAAGCGCAGTTTGCGGCACCACCCGGCGCTCAGACGCAAGGACCCAACGGTCCCCTTTTAGACTTGGTTCCAAAGGAGCACCGCTCTGGACTTGGGTACCGGTTGCGCCCCGAGGGCGCGGCGCTGAGCCTCGGGCTGAGCGGGGGTGCACGGTTCGTTGCTGGTTTTGGCTTGGATATATTGGTTGGTTAGCGCTCAAAACAAAGGGCCAATGAGTGCCTCCAAGAGGTGCTCATTGGCCCAGGTGGTGGCGCGCTCGGCGCGTGGGGCCTTGGCCCCACGGCGCTGCGCGCGCGCTGGTGCGCAGCTAGCTGCTGCGGCGGCGGCTAGCTGCTGCGGCGGCTAGATCGCATCAGACGAAGTCGAGCCTAAGGCGGCAGCAAAGTTCAGGCTGTCTAAAGCCTCGGAAATTTGCTTTTCGACTTGATCGTTGGTCATGGAGTTGTCGTAAGAATCGCTGCGCGCACGGGCACGGGCAATTTCCTCACGGCGCTGCTGGTGGTACTTAAAGCCGGTGCCAGCCGGGATTAAGCGACCAACGATGACGTTCTCCTTGAGGCCACGTAACTCGTCGACCTTGCCTGCCACCGAAGCCTCGGTTAAGACGCGGGTGGTCTCTTGGAACGAAGCCGCCGAGATAAAGGACTCGGTCGAGAGCGAGGCCTTGGTTAAGCCCATCAGAATGTGGCGGTACTTGACCTCGCGCTTGCCTTCCTTGCGTAAGCGCTCGTTGACCGTGCGCACGTAGGCCACTTCAGCCTGCTCGTCCTTTAAGAACTCGGTGCTGTCACCCGGATCTAAGATCTCGCACTTACGCAGCATCTGACGGACGATGACCTCGATGTGCTTGTCGTTGATCTTTACGCCTTGCAGCCGGTACACGTCCTGAACTTCGTTGACGATGTAGTTGGCGACCGCGTTGACACCACGTAAACGTAAGATGTCGTGTGGCGACTCAGGGCCTTCGGCGATCATTTCGCCCTTTTGCACCTTCTCACCTTCGAACACGTTGAGATTGCGCGATAAGGCGATCATCTCCTCGTACTGCGCCATTGGGGCCCCGGTTTCATCCAAGGTGCCGGCCTCTGGGGTGATGATGAGACGACGCTTGGACTTGGTCTCCTTACCAAAGGAAACGGTACCGGAGATCTCGGCCAAGATGGCAGGCTCCTTCGGGGCACGAGCCTCAAATAAGTCCGCAACACGCGGCAGACCACCGGTAATATCCTTGGTACCGCCCGCTTGCTGTGGAATACGGGCGATAATATCACCGATGTTGACCTCAGCACCGTCCAAGAGCTGGACAATCGCCTTGCCTTGGAGCATGTACTGCGCCGGTACCGTGGTACCTGGGATCATGACATCGTTGCCCTCAGCGTCGATGATCTTAACCGCTGGACGCTTGTCACGGCCCTGCGAAGGGCGGGCAGCCAGCTCACGGACCTCAATCGAGGCGATACCTAAGGACTCATCTTCCTTGCGGTCGACGGTCACACCTTCGATGATGTCGATGAACTTAATGCGACCATGCACTTCCGAGATAATTGGGTGGGTGTGAGGGTCCCAACGAGCGACGACCGTACCGGCCTTGACCTCTTGACCGTCCTTAACCTCGAAGATCGCACCGTATGGAATCTTGTGGCTTTCCTTGGAAGCGCCAAACTCATCCATCACCAATAACTCGGATTGACGCGAGGTGACTACCTCCTTGCCATCGGTATTGGTTACGGTCTTGGAGTTCAAGATGCGAATAGTACCGGAGTTCTTGACCGTAGCACCGGACTCGGCGACCGCACGGGAGGCGGCACCACCGATGTGGAAGGTACGCATCGTAAGCTGGGTACCTGGCTCACCGATCGACTGGGCGGCAATAACACCGACCGCTTCACCGGCGTTGACCAAGTGACCACGGGCCAAGTCACGGCCATAGCACTTAGCGCAGACACCATACTTGGTGGCGCAAGTGATCGGCGAGCGCACCTTGACCTTCTCGATCTTGTACTCTTCTAAGATATTGCAGCACTTCTCATCTAAGAGCAGGCCGGCTGGGAGCAAGACTTCCTTGGAGCCTGGCTTTAAGACGTCATCGGCTAAGGTACGACCTAAAACGCGATCGCGTAAGTTCTCGATCACGTCACCGCCACTGACGTGTGGGGTGATCTCTAAGCCATCGGTGGTACCGCAATCATCCTCGGTTATGACCAAGTCTTGGGCCACATCGACTAAACGACGGGTTAAGTAACCGGAGTTCGCAGTCTTTAATGCGGTGTCAGCAAGACCCTTACGGGCACCGTGAGTCGAAATAAAGTACTGCTGGACGTTTAAGCCTTCACGGAAGTTCGCGATAATTGGGGTTTCAATAATGGAACCGTCTGGGGTTGCCATCAGACCACGCATACCGGCAAGCTGACGAATCTGGGCTGGCGAGCCACGCGCACCGGAGTCGGCCATCATGTAGATGCTGTTAAAGGAGGCTTGCTTTTCTTCCTTGCCCAGGATGTTGGTGGCAGTCTCAACCGACAGGTTGGCCATCATGGCCTTCATCACCTTATCGTTGGCATTCGACCAAATATCGATAACCTTGTTGTAGCGCTCGCCTTGGGTAATCTGACCGTTGTCGTATTGCTGCTGAATCGAGAGCACTTCCTTTTGCGCTGCAGCAATAATGGTCTGCTTCTCCTTTGGAATGAGCATGTCGTCAACACAGACCGAGGAGCCCGAGATCGCAGCGTTGCGGAAACCGGTGTACATCACGCGGTCAGCAAACATGACCGTATCCTTAAGACCCAGCAAGCGATAGCAGGTATTAAGCAGGCCGGCAATGCGCTTCTTGCCCAGTGGCTGGTTCGAAACTTTGGTGAACCAATCCGGCTGACTTAAGATCTCGCGGATATTGTCCTGGGTGACGCCCTCAACTGGTGGGTCGATGTGGTCATAGGACATACCGCGCGGCAGGATTAAGGACAAGATGGCGCGACCAATGGTGGTTAAGCGCAGCTCGTTCTTGTCAACAAACTCGCCGGTCTCCGGATCCTTCTCGGTGAAGGCGACGCGGCAGGCGACACGGGCTTGCATGTCGGCAATACCGGCCTTGTAGACGCGCTCGGCTTCGTAGGCATCAGTTAAGATCATGCCCTCGCCCTTGGCACCAACGCGCGACTTGGTCATGTAATAAAGACCTAAGACCACGTCTTGGGCTGGAACGATGATTGGGTCACCCGAGGCTGGCGATAAGATGTTGTTGGTCGACATCATTAAGGCACGGGCCTCAAGCTGCGCCTCTAAGGTCAGCGGAATGTGCACCGCCATCTGGTCGCCGTCGAAGTCGGCGTTGAAGGCAGGACATACCAGCGGGTGCAGACGAATGGCCTTACCTTCGATCAAGATTGGCTCGAAGGCCTGAATGCCTAAACGGTGCAGGGTCGGGGCACGGTTTAACATCACCGGGTGCTCGCGGATGACTTCCTCGAGTACATCCCAAACGATGGCATCCTCGCGCTCGACCATCTTCTTAGCCGCCTTGATGGTGGCAGCGTGACCGCGCATCTCTAAGCGGCCGTAGATAAATGGCTTGAACAGCTCAAGAGCCATCTTCTTAGGCAGACCGCATTGGTGCAGGCGCAGGTTAGGACCGCAGGTAATAACCGAACGGCCGGAGTAATCCACGCGCTTACCTAACAGGTTCTGACGGAAGCGACCTTGCTTACCCTTGATCATGTCGGCCAAGGACTTGAGCGGACGCTTGTTGGAGCCCGAGATCGCACGACCACGACGGCCGTTATCCATTAAGGCGTCAACCGACTCTTGGAGCATGCGCTTCTCATTGCGCACAATGATCTCAGGGGCGACCAGCTCCAGAAGACGCTTTAAGCGGTTGTTACGGTTGATGACACGACGATAGAGATCGTTTAAGTCCGAGGTGGCAAAACGACCGCCATCTAATGGCACTAATGGGCGTAAGTCAGGTGGCAGCACCGGCAGCACGGTTAAGATCATCCACTCTGGCTTGTTACCTGAGTGCACGAAGGCTTCCATCAGCTTTAAGCGCTTAGCGTACTTCTTGCGGTTGGACTCGGAGGTGGTGGTCTCTAAGGCCTCACGCAAGACCGAGATCTCCTCGTTTAAGTCCATGTGCTGCAAGATCTCTAAGATCGCCTCGGCACCCATCTTGGCGGTGAAGTCATCACCAAAGAGCTCGAGCGCGTTCATGTACTCCTCTTCGGTGAGTAACTGACGCTCGTGCAGATCGGTCATGCCCGGATCGGTGACAACATAGCTCTCAAAGTAGAGCACGCTCTCAATGTCACGCAGCTTCATATCGAGGATCAAGCCGATACGCGATGGCAGCGACTTTAAGAACCAGATATGGGCGACCGGAGAGGCGAGCTCAATGTGGCCCATGCGCTCACGGCGCACCTTAGCTTGGGTCACTTCCACGCCGCACTTATCACAGATGGTGCCGCGGTGCTTTAAGCGCTTGTACTTACCGCATAAGCACTCGTAGTCCTTAACTGGGCCGAAAATCTTGGCGCAGAACAAGCCGTCACGCTCGGGCTTGAAGGTGCGGTAGTTAATGGTCTCAGGCTTCTTGACCTCACCGTACGACCATGCGCGAATCATCTCCGGGGAAGCTAAGCCGATTTTGATGGCATCAAAATCCTCGAGCTTCTGCTTTAAGGCGTTGTTGCTGCGATTGGCCAGCTTACCAAGCGACTCGGAGATATCGAGATCGAGGGCAAACTCGTCGTCCTTAGGAGCGGCCGCTGCTTGATTGGCTAAGCCCTCTAACAGGGCTTCGTCTTGGCCGTTGTCTTGGATGCTCACAACAGATTCTCCCATAAAATGATGATCGTGGCCGCCGTTCCCAAGGGCTCATCAAGCTTGATGAGCCTGCAGGCGTGCGGCCATGCCGTCCTGGAGCGCAGCTTGCTGCGCTCCAGGGCCCACGGCGGCTAGGCCGCCGCGGGCACGGGGTCAATTAGTCCTTACGGACCAAGTCAATGTTGATGCCTAACGAACGGATTTCGCGCAGCAAGACGTTGAAGGATTCAGGGATGCTGGCTTCCATCTTGTAGGCGCCATCGACGATGTTCTTGTACATCTTGGTACGGCCGTTGACGTCATCGGACTTGACCGTCAACATCTCACGTAAGGTGTAAGCCGCACCGTAGGCCTCCAGGGCCCATACTTCCATTTCACCGAAGCGCTGGCCACCAAACTGAGCCTTACCGCCTAATGGCTGCTGGGTCACTAAGCTATAAGAACCGGTCGAACGGGCATGCATCTTGTCGTCAACTAAGTGGTTGAGCTTGAGCATGTACATATAGCCCACCGTGACCTTTCGCTCGAAGGCGCGGCCCGTGGTGCCGTCAAATAAGGTCATTTGACCGGACTTGGGCAAGCCTGCTAACTCTAACAGCTCCTTAATCGACTCCTCGGAGGCGCCGTCGAATACTGGGGTCGCAACCGGCATACCGCCGCGGACATTCTGGGCTAAGGTCATGACCTCATCGTCAGAAAGCTCACTGATATCCACGTGTTGCGAGGTGTCGCCTAAGTCGTAGATCTTCTGCAACATGGCGCGGATCTCAGCGATAGCCCGCTGCTCAACTAACATCTTGTTGATGACATCACCAATGCCCTTGGCTGCTAAGCCTAAGTGCACCTCGAGCACCTGACCGATGTTCATACGCGAAGGCACGCCCAGCGGGTTGAGCACGATATCAACCGGCTGACCATTCTCGTCAAATGGCATGTCCTCGATTGGGCAAATCTTGGAGATAACACCCTTGTTACCGTGACGACCGGCCATCTTATCACCCGGCTGAATGCGACGCTTAACGGCGAGGTAGACCTTAACGATCTTTAAGACGCCTGGGGTTAAGTCATCACCCTCGGTCAGCTTGCGGCGGATGGTCTCATACTTCTCCTTGTACTCAAGGCGGAACTCATCCATGCGCGCGGCAATTTCCTCAAGCTCGCGGGTGGCATGATCGTCGTCGATCCGGTAGTCAAAGAGCTCGGAGTCAGTTAAACGCTCCAGCTCGCTCTCCGGCACCCCGGCCTTAACCAAGACATGGCGGGCCTGACGCATCATACCGGCGGTTAAGAAGGAGAACTCCTCGTCTAAGTCCTTACGGGCCTTGGCCAGTTGCATCTCCTCGATCTCGCGGGCACGGGCATCCTTCTCGACCCCCTCACGGGTGAAGACTTGGACGTCCACCACGGTACCAGAAACGCCGTTTGGTACGCGGGTCGAGCTGTCCTTAACCTCGGAGGCCTTCTCACCGAAGATCGCGCGTAACAGCTTCTCCTCTGGGGTTAACTGGGTCTCGCCCTTAGGGGTGACCTTACCGACCAGAATATCGCCCCCGACGACCTCGGCACCAATGTAGACGATACCGGACTCATCGAGTTTGGAGAGGGCTGCCTCACCGACGTTTGGAATATCGGCGGTGATTTCCTCTGGGCCTAACTTAGTGTCACGGGCCACGCAGGAGATTTCCTGAATGTGGATCGTGGTTAAGCGATCCTTAGCGGCGACCCGCTCGGAAACTAAGATCGAGTCCTCGTAGTTGTAGCCGTTCCATGGCATGAACGCGACGCGTAAGTTCTGGCCCAAGGCGAGCTCACCTAAATCAGTCGAGCTACCGTCGGCAAGAACGTCACCTGCGCGCACCTCTTCGTAGATGCTGACGCATGGGCGCTGGTTGATGCAGGTATTTTGGTTGGAGCGGGTGTACTTGATGAGGTTGTAAATGTCGATACCGGCATCATGGGTACCTTGAATTTCTTCCTCATTGACCCGAACCACAATGCGGGCACCGTCGACGTGCTCAATCACGCCGCCACGACGGGCAATGATGGAAACGCCCGAGTCAACTGCGACCGCACGCTCCATACCGGTACCAACAAATGGCTTCTCCGAGCGCACGGTTGGTACCGCCTGACGCTGCATGTTGGCACCCATCAGGGCACGGTTAGCGTCATCGTGCTCCAAGAACGGAATCAGGGCAGCCGCCACCGAAATTACCTGCTGCGGCGATACGTCCATGTATTGGACGTCGCTCGCGCGACGGACGGTGGACTCACCCTTGTAACGGCACTGGACGTACTCGTCGATGATATTGCCGTTCTCATCTAAGTCGGTGTTGGCCTGAGCGATAACGTACTGGCCCTCATCGATCGCCGATAAGTACTCGAAGTCCTCGGAGACGTGCTTGTCGTTAACGCGACGATATGGGGTCTCTAAGAAGCCATAATCGTTGCAGCGGGCAAACACGGCCAAGGAGTTGATGAGGCCAATGTTTGGACCTTCTGGGGTCTCAATTGGGCAGAGACGACCATAGTGAGTTGGGTGCACGTCACGCACTTCGAAGCCGGCCCGCTCACGGGTTAAGCCACCTGGACCTAGGGCCGAGATACGACGCTTGTGGGTCACCTCAGACAGTGGATTGTTTTGATCCATGAACTGAGATAACTGCGAGGAGCCAAAGAACTCCTTGATCGCAGCCGAGATTGGCTTGGCGTTGATCAGCTCTTGCGGCGTGGTCGAATCAAGATCGCCTAAGCTCAGGCGCTCCTTGACCGCACGCTCAACGCGGACTAAGCCGATGCGGAAATGGTTCTCAGCCATTTCGCCCACGCTGCGGATACGACGGTTACCTAAGTGGTCGATATCGTCGATGGTCTCCTTACCATTACGGATGCGTACTAAGTAACGCATGACCTTGATGATATCGTTGTGCGAGAGGGTACCGCGGTACATCTCACCCCGCTCGCGGTGCAGCTCTAAGGCCTTGCCATCAGCGCCGACGACCGTAGCCTTGAGCTCTGGGACATGGGCGGTGCGGCCCTCTAAGGCCGATAGCGGCAGCACAATGCAGCGCTCGATGGTGATGACATCGCTCTTAGCGCGGCCGGTCTTTAACTGGACATTGTTAAAGACGAAGCGCTCGGTCGGCTTGATCATTGGATCGACCTTGGCCTTGTATAACAGACCATCTAAGAAGTCCAATAACTTGTCGGCATTACGCTCTGGGCTCGGCACAGGAATGCAAGCATTCTCCGTGGCGTCTAAGTGCGCGCGTACGGTACGAATTACATCTGGGTAGGAGGCGTAAACATTGCCGCCTACGACATAAACGCCCCCCTCCGGGGTGTTTAAAGCGAACTCTTCGTCAACTAAGGCGCGCTCTAAGCCGGTCTTGAAGCGGTTGATCTCGACAAAGCGGGTGTCGAACTTCATGCGACCGACCGAGGATAAGTCGTAGCGATCCTCAGCGAAGAATAAGTTATTAAATAAGGTCTCGGCGGCCTCAGTGGTTGGCGGCTCGCCTGGGCGCATCATCTTGTAGATTTCAAAGAGGGCAGCAATGCGATCCTCTTCGTCCGAGCGCAGGTCACGGGTGGTGTCGTTGCGCAGGGTATCAGCGATGAAGGCGCCTTCGTCCACCTGCGAGGTGAACAGGATTTCAAACTTCTTCAGCCCCAGCTGCGCAATTAAAGGCAGCTTTTCTAAGGTCAGCTCGGTATTGGCTGGCAGCATCACCTCGCCGTCGGCCGTAGCGTAATCCTTAGCGATGATCTTACCGATGAGGTACTCAGGTGGAATCTCAATCGAGGTCTGACCGGCCTTGGAGAGCTCACGGATGTGGCGCGCGGTAATCTTCTTACCCGCCTCGACTAAGCACTTGCCGTCGAGCATGATATCAAAGGAGGCGGTCTCACCGCGCATGCGCTCTGGCACCAGCTCCATAAAGAGCTTATTGCCCTTGATCTCGATGACCACGGTGTTAAAGAACAGATCTAAGATCTGCTCGGTGTTGTAGCCTAAAGCGCGCAGCAGGACGGTAGCAGGCAGCTTACGACGGCGGTCGATGCGCACGAACAAGTTGTCGCGGTGATCGAACTCAAAGTCAAGCCACGAGCCACGGTATGGAATGATACGGGCTGAGAATAAGACACGGCCTGGGTGGGTCTTGCCGCGATCGTTATCGAAGAAGACACCTGGGGAGCGGTGTAACTGGGAGACCACGACACGCTCGGTACCGTTGATGATAAAGGTACCATTTTCGGTCATGAGTGGGATCTCGCCCATGTAGACCTCTTGGTCTAACTTCTCACGGACCGTCTTAGGAGAATCCTTCTCGTAGCGGATTAAGCTTAAGTTAACCTTGAGCGGAGCGGAGTAAGTGGTGCCACGAATCATGCACTCGTGGACATCGAACTTAGGTTCACCTAACTTGAAGCTGTTGTAGCACAGCTCAGCAGTACCCGAGTAGGACTTGATTGGGAAGACGCTCTTAAAGGCCGCCACTAAACCATTTTCGTTTTGCGGATCAGAGCTGATGAATTGCTTAAAAGAATCAAGCTGAACGGCAAGCAAGTAAGGGGTGTCAAGCACCTTAACTCTCTTACCAAAATCCTTACGGATGCGCTTTTGCTCAGTGTACGAGTAAACCATGGAATGGGGATCCTCAGGTTGATCTTGGTCGCGGTTGGGGCTACAAAACAAAGCCCAAAGCTCAAGGCACCGCCCTAACGGCCTAACGGCCGACCTAACGGTCGACCTTGCCGCAACTAGGTGCGGCCCCTCAAGCCTCAGTGTCTTACAGTGACCGCTGCCTTAAGAAAGCGTACGACGCACGGACATGATGGCCATGGCACTGCCAACTTAATGCTGACACTTGGCGCCCCAAGGGGGCATAGCCTCAGGGCATAGCCTTAGGGCTTAGCCTCAGGGCACAGCCTCAGGGCATAGCCCTTGCGGGCTTAATCTTTGGCCAACAGCTTCCCCAGCTTAATTTATGCCGCTAAACATCAGCATCTCCCCAGCATCGCTCCAGCCTCAAGGTTGCGCGCACCCCAAACCTAGCGCCAAGAAAGCGCGGCCCATGGGCGGCATCAACTGACTATAAGCTGTGAGATGGGGGTGAGGGCATTAGGTCAAAGGACGAACCTTAGAACCCAAAGCTAGGTGAAACTTAAGAAACGCTCGCAAGCAGCACTCGCAGCATTCTTTGAGGCTACTGCCGGTTGGAACCGGTTGGAGTTTGATGTGAAGCGTTTACGTCTAAACGTCACAAGTGATAACACGTGTTAATGATGTAGACAGGCTAAGGCCAAAGATGGACAAAACAAGCGACAAATTAAGTGAGCTCTTGTGCTTAATTTAGGTCAGAGCTGACCCAAGCATCGTCCAGAAGAGCGCTGATAGCTATCTTGGGAGGGGCGTGCGCACATTCCGTTATTGTACTACGACCCAAGCGGTGCGGCGCACCACTGCGCTAACGCGTGAGCGTCATCAGCATGCAGTACTTGAGCTGCTTGGTTCTAGTGCCCCATAACGGGGAGTGCACTTGCCTACAAATAAGGCACCGAACCCGCGCCCTCAAAAACAGAGAGCGCGGGTTGGGCAAAGGAGCGCAAAGGCTAATAAACTCAGGGCTTACCGCCCTTACGCTCAGACTTGTCACAGGGCAAGTCTTAAGGAGGTGTTGTTATTACTCAACAACAACAACAGCGCCAGCCTCTTCAAAGGACTTCTTGAGGGCCTCAGCGTCTTCCTTAGATACGCCTTCCTTGATCTTAGCAGGCGCGCTCTCGACTAAGTCCTTAGCCTCCTTTAAGCCTAAACCGGTAGCGGTACGAACAGCCTTAATAACGGCGATCTTGTTAGCACCGATCTCCTTTAAGGTGACGTCGAACTCGGTCTTCTCCTCGGCAGCAGCAGCGGCGCCAGCAGCAGGGCCAGCAACAACAGCAGCAGCAGCGGAAACGCCGAACTTCTCTTCCATTGCCTTAACGAGCTCAACAACGTCCATTACGCTCATCTCAGCAATAGCATTAATGATTTCATCCTTGGATAAAGCCATTTTGAATCTTCCTTTAAAAAGCAATCAGTTCAAACCCGCCACCCTAACTTATGCCATGCCCGGGCAATGCCTGGCGCCTGGCTCTGATCTCACGAAGCCATTGGGCTGCGTGCTAGGGTCAACGTTTTAATGGACTAGTGGTTTGAAATAAGAAATCAGTTGGAATGGCAGGGCCATCCTCAAAAGCCCAAGTAGAGCGGCCGTGATTAGGCAGCGCCACCCTCGGCTTGTAACTTGTCGCCTAAAGCAGCTAAAGTACGTACCAGCTTGCCCGCAGCAGCCTCCTTCATGGTGGCCATTAACTGAGCAACACCCTCCTCGTAGGTTGGTAAGGTGGCTAATACGTCGACATCCTTGCCCTCGTAGACTACGCCTTCAAAGGCTAAAGCCTTGATCGAGAACTTGTCGTTTTGCTTGGCAAATTCCTTGAACAGACGAGCAGCAGCACCTGGGTGCTCAAGGGAGAAGCCGATTAAGGTTGGACCCTTGAACTGATCCTTCATGCACTCAAACTCGGTGCCTTCAACGGCGCGCGAGAGCAGGGTGTTACGGACAACGTGTAAGTACACATTGTTCTCACGAGCTGCCTTGCGGAGCTTGGTCATTTGGGCTACTGGGATGCCACAGGAATCAGCACAAACAGCTGATAATGCTTTCTTGGCGTACTCGCTAACATCAGCAACAATTTGCTTCTTGTCTTCGATATTTAATGCCATTTTAGCAGTGACTCCTGGATAGTCTGGGCCACTCAGCGCCAGAGAGCACACAAGCTCTTCACGCTGGCACCACTTGCAAGCTCAGCAACTTCGCTAGGTCACCTAACTCAAACTTGCCTTAACTTACAAGCGCCCAAACAGTTAGTCCCATATTGGGAATACCGGAAATCAAGTCTAAAGGAAAATTCCAATAGAGCTTTTTCCGCCTGCGCAGGATGATTAAGGAACAGCATAACGTCCATCAGGTTCAGAGCATCCGCCCTCAAGCTGACTTCCTGCCGTTTTGCTTATGGATACTTCCCCCTGCGGTCTTTGGTGGGAGGAAAGCTCCCGGCCAAATCTTGGTGCCTGTACCCAAGGCACAAAATTCTGGGATGGGGCCCAAACCTAGGCCCTCATCCTAAAGGCAATAGCAGTAAAGCTCCTTGCCCTGATGCTCAACCAATCTGAGCTGTGGCATTAAGCCTGAGCAGCAGCACGCTCGGTGTTTAAGCTGCTCTTATCAACGCTGATGCCGCCACCCATGGTGGTGGAAATGCAAACCTTCTTAATGAAGGTGCCCTTAGCAGCAGCTGGCTTAGCCTTAACGATCGCGCCCACTAAGGCGTTTAAGTTATCGGTGAGCTGAGCTGGGGTGAAGTTGACCTTACCGATCGAAGCCTGGATGACACCAGTCTTGTCGTTACGGTAACGAACCTGACCGGACTTGGCGTTCTTAACGGCGGTAGCAACATCACGGGTAACGGTGCCAACCTTAGGGTTAGGCATTAAGCCACGTGGACCTAAGATCTGACCTAACTGGCCGACAACGCGCATAGCATCAGGGGAGGCGATTACGACGTCAAAGTCGCTCTTACCCTGCTTGATCTCGTGAGCTAACTCGTCCATACCGACGAAATCAGCACCAGCGGCCTTAGCCTGCTCAGCTAACTCGCCCTGGGTGAAGACGCAAACGCGTACGGTACGGCCGGTGCCGTGAGGCAGAACGGTAGCACCACGGATATTCTGGTCGGACTTGGTAGGATCGATGCCTAACTGAATAGCAACGTCAACCGACTCAACGAACTTGGCCTTGGCACACTTAATTAAGGTCTCGAAACCCTCATTGACCTCGTACTCACGGGTACGGTCGATGATGGAACGAATTTCCTTCATGCGCTTAGATAACTTTGCCATCTCTGCTACTCCTCGACCTCAATACCCATGGAACGGGCGGTACCAGCGATAGTACGGGCAGAAGCTTCTAAGTCTGCACCAGTCATGTCAGCCTCTTTGACCTTAGCGATCTCTAAGCACTGAGCCATAGTGATCTTACCTACG
Source organism: Candidatus Anaerobiospirillum stercoravium (assembly GCA_019113025.1). Lineage (GTDB taxonomy): Bacteria > Pseudomonadota > Gammaproteobacteria > Enterobacterales > Succinivibrionaceae > Anaerobiospirillum > Anaerobiospirillum stercoravium. The sequence goes on from DXIF01000125.1 coordinate 13,134, forward strand.
ATCTCCTTGCCTGGCTTGTGGGAGGCACTCTGGAGATTTAAGGCCTTCTTAACTAAGAAGGATGCAGGTGGGGTCTTGGTGACGAAAGTAAAGGACTTGTCGGAGTAAACAGTAATAACTACTGGAACTGGCGAGCCCTTTTCCATCTTGGCAGTAGCGGCGTTGAAGGCCTTGCAGAACTCCATGATGTTAACACCATGTTGACCTAAAGCAGGACCAACTGGTGGAGCTGGGTTAGCGTTACCTGCGCCAACCTGAAGCTTAATGTAGGCAGAAACTTTCTTTGCCATTTTTCATCTCTCAATGTTGGGTCTAGCGCGTGCCAAAGAGCGAGCGCCCAAGGCGCCTAGCTCAAAACACGCTTCCCTCAATCAGCGCGAGCAAGGCGGCGCTGACAAACAAGGAAACTTCGTTACTGCGCGCTCTCATCTGGAGCTACAACTGCCAAAAATGAGATGTGTATCGCAAAACAGTAAATCCAAAATATTCTACAGAATCATCTGCCCAAAGTCAAAGCCTTTTTTGCGTCCCGCGCATATTCATGCCCAACCCCGCCAACCGGCCCGTCCTCTGATGATGTCAGCGGATCCTCAGTGCCGCTGCCTACCAGCTTAGGCGCCATCGCTGTATCTGCTTGTGTGCCACGGCGACGTCTCATCGGCCCCATCCCGACCAATGCCCCCAGCGCCCTGCGCCATGCCCTTACGACCCAGCACAATGGCCATCCGCCGCGCGGCAATCCGGTCTTGGTGGTGGCAACCCGGTCTTGGTGGTGGCAACCCGGTCTTGGTGGTGACAACCCGGTCTTGTTGGTGGCAACCCGGTCTTGGTGGCGACCAAGGCGTTACCCCACCTTGCTCCGCTGTATCGTTCCTGCCCCGGCTCGTGCTCCAGAGAGCAAAAAGCCGCAGGCTGAGTAGGAGAGCAGCCTACGGCTTGAGAGGAGTTGCAGCTCAAGGCGCGCGCGTGCGAGCTCAGTGTGGTTATTAGTGGCCCACGGCTCTGGCTGTGCTATGGCTGAGGATTGAGCCAAACGCGCATCTCACCTTCAGCGCGATTGCACCAGGCATAGTACGGAATGAGCTTAATGCTCTGAGCCTCGTATTGGGCGGGCTGGGCCTTGCGATACAGCGGGCTAGCGATAGCTGGGATGGTTGTGGCTGGGCTGGTTGCAGCAGCGGCTTCAGCGAGCTTGCGGCGCTGGCCCTGACTCTCAATCACGTAGACGCCCCCTAAGAGCTCAGGATCGTAATGGCCGCGGAGCTCGCCTTCTGATCCCAAGTGCAAGCATTGCAGCTGGGCGCCATTGTCGACCTCTTCGGCGCAGTAGACGATAGGACCGCGCACTACCGCTTGCTTACCGTAGTCGGCGCCAATGCGGGCATCGGCTTCGACCAGCATGGGCTCAAGCTCGAGGGTCAGCTCAATGATGTCACCCGTTTGAGCGGGCTCTTTGAGATAGAGGTAGCCGTCTTTGAGCTCAGCTGGTCGCTCTTGCCCCTTGCAGGAGAGGTGGTAGTGTTCACACCATTGCGGTAGCCGCAACGCGAACTTAACGCCTGCTGAGCCTGCCTGCTTGACCTCGTAGCGGACCGTGCCGTCCCATGGGTAATTGGTGCTTTGCTGAAGTTCGATGGTGCTGCCGTCTTTTTGCTTGAAGGTCGCGTTGCTTGCCACAAAGAGGTCGCTAAAGATGGTGCCATTGTCCTCGTGATAGAGATAGTGGCCCAGGGACATCACCATGCGCGCCAGATTGGGCGGGCAGCAGGCGCAGGCAAACCAGCCCGGACGGCGAGTGAGGACATGGCGCAGGCCGGGGTTAACTTTGCTGCGATATGGACTCGCCTCGAGTGGGTTAACGTAAAAGAAGCCCTTGCCGTCTAAGTTCATGCCCGAAAGCACTGTGTTGTACAGCGCTTGCTCCATGACGTCAGCGCACGCGCCCTGCTGATTTTGGCGCAGCATATTGTGAGCAAAGAAGATGAGGCCCACCGAGGCACAGGTCTCGCCGTAGATGCTGTCATTAGGCAAGTCGTAATCACCGGTAAAGGCCTCACCGTGCGCAGTTGAGCCAATAGCGCCAGTCAAGTACAGACACTTTTGCACGATGTTGCGCCAGTAATTGTTGGCCGCCGTAAGCAAACGCTGATTACCGCTGAGCTTGGCGCCTAAGGCCAGGGCCGCGCACAGGTAAACCACGCGCACCGCATGACCCTTGGCCTCGGTCTGCTCATCAACCGGCTTGTCGCTTTGAAAGTATGGGGCTTTAAAATCGGGGTGAATAATCTCAAGGCCCGGGATTAAGGACTTGCGCCCCAATGCCACGTCGCGGCGCTGCTGCGCGGTAAAGAAGTCCGGATCTTGGCCGCGGATTAACAGTAAATATTCGGCCAGCTTGAGGTAGCGCTCTGCTTGAGTCAGCTCGTATAAGCGTAACAGCGCCAGCTCAATTTCCTCATGGCCGTCACCGCCATGAATCTTGCCCTCCTCCGGGCCAAAGTGGGCGTCGATATTGTCGGCAAGCTTGCAGGCCACCTCTAAGAACTTAGTCGTCTTGGTGGCCAAGGTGTAGGCCACTGCCGCCTCAATTAAGTGCCCGGCGCAGTAGAGCTCATGGCTCATGTACAGGCTTTGGTACTTGCGCTCGGGCTCATTGACCTGAAAGTAGGTGTTGAGATAGCCGTCGTCAGCTTGGGCGGCAGCGATGATGTCGATCAGGCGATCGGCCTTGGCGCGCAAGTCATCATTCGGCTGTACCTCTAAGGTGTAGGCCACCGCCTCAAGCCACTTATAGGCATCGGAGTCTTGGAACACCATGCCGCCACGCTTGCCCTGCTTTTTACCGGCCGCAATTAAAAAGTTCTCGACCACATAGCTCTTGTCGGAGTCTAAGGCGGTGCTATCACCGCCGGTATTAGTGACCGCAATCTCGACCTGCTTTAAGTCGTTGATGATATCCCATTGGTACGGAATCATCTGCTGCGCAATGGTCTGTTGGCGTGCTTGCCAAAACGGCGAGGTAATCTCAATCTGCTCTAACATGGGAAATCCTTATCTAACCTGACAATCTGGGCCCGGCCCGCTGGAGTCAGCCGCGGGTGCCCGCCCACTGGAGTCGGCCGCGGGTGCCCGCCCACTGGAGTCGGCCGCGGGGGCCCGCCTGCTGAAATCAACTGAGGGGTTTCGCCTGCTGGCTCCGGCGCTGGAGCCCTACCTGCTGGACTCAGCAGTGAGGCTGAGCGCGGCGGGTCTTTTCTTTGGGGTTAGGCCGACTGCACTTGGTTGCGCGCGGCTAGCTCTTGGACGATGCGTTGCTCTTGGGCCTCGTAACGGGCGTAGAGGAACATCGGCAGCGCGATGATCAGGCATAAGACAATTGGTACGTAGACAAAGCACAGGGTGATGCCAAACAGGCTCTCGGCGCTTTGGGTGGCGTTGGCGACATAGCCGTAGTGATTCATGATCACGGTTGGGATAAAGGCGCCTAAACCCGAGCCCGCCTTAATGCATAGAGCCGAGCCAATCGCAGTTAAGAAGCCCGCAGCGCGAATCTTATTGACGTACTCGCCGTAGTCGACGGTATCGGCGAGCATACCAAAAGGCATGCCGCACATCAGGCCTTGACCAAAGCCACCAATGGCCCAGACCACGCAGATGAGCGCGGTATTGTCGCCTGCGAGGTTCATCCCATAGTGGCCCACCGCCACCATGACTGCACCTAGGATTAAGGCGCCAAACTTACGGGTAAAGCGCACCACGAAAGCCATCAGGATAAAGGCGATCAGGCTTGAAATGGTCTGGATGCCGTTGAGCACCGAGGTGATGTCCTCGTTTTGCAGCACGTACTTGCAGTAGTAGATCACCGTGCCTTGGCGCATGCTGATGCAGATCCAGACAAAGAGATTGACCGAAACTAAGATGATCCACGGCCAATTGTTCTTGAGCGCCCGCACCGAGTCCTTGAACGGGATGGCCTCGTTGTGTTCAGCGTGCTGCTCACGTAAGTGACGGAAAGCAAAAAAGAGCAAGATGATGACACAGATACCGAACATGCCCACGGTCAAAGAGAAGCCCAGCTGCTCATTGCCTTGACCTAAGAGCCCAACTAACGGCAGGGTAAAGCTCATCGAAATGAAGGCACCCACCGAGCCACCGGCCATGCGGAAGGTGTTGAGAATCATGCGCTCACTGTGATTGCTGCTTAAGTTAGGCAGAATCGAGGTGATGGCAGTTTGCACGCCCGAGTAGACGATACCGGCGATGAGATAGGTGAAGACCGCATAGATGATCTTACCGGTGTCCGACAAGAAGGTTGGCGTGGTAAAGGTCAGCCACATCGACACGGCAAAGGGAATGGCCAGCCATAAGAACCACGGACGGCTGCGACCATAGCGCGAGCTGGTATGGTCAACAATCGAGCCCCAAATCGGCGCATCAATAGCGTCTAACACGCGGGTTAACAGCAAGAGCGTACCGGTCACCGTCACCGACAGACCATAAACGTCGGTATAAAAGTACAGCAAGTACGAACCGATGATGCAAAACAGCAAATTGCCGCAAAAATCGGTCAAAAAGAACGAGGAGCGGCACAACAAGCTGGTGCTTTGGTTCTGCGGCGCGGCCGCGCCTACTTGGTTCTCACTCATAATCACAACTCCCTCAGCAAGGCTAAGCTCGACCTAGCCCCTGACCATCATCAACACAGAGCAACGCCCCATCAGGCGTGTGGCGTCATCATAAAAATGAGGTGCTGGGGTGAGTTGTGAGCTCAATCACGGCAAATCAGGCGCAGCGCTGCCAAGATTGTTTTACGACAACTTTTATCGCTTTTAGACAAATTTGATGATGGAATTGGCCCATGCACTACCTCCCCTATCTTCGTGGCCTCTATGGTGCCATCGGCATCCCGATTCACCGCTATCGCTTAGATCCTGAGACCAAGCACCTGCAGCTTGTAACCCACATGGAGCCCTACGACTTAAGCTCGCTTGCGCGCGCAGCCGCCGAGCACTATGCCCGTGAACATGACTTAGCCGCTGGAGACTATGAGGAGCTGGTCAGCCCCTTTAGCTTAGGCGCGGTGACGCTCTCTGACGGCACCCGGGTAGTCTTGGGGCCGCTCAACTACCAGCGCGCTACGCGCCCAGCCCCGACTGCGGCCAAGTCGACAACGCCGGATCGATTCGGCGCTCCCTCCGCGGATTTGACGCAGGCGCAGGTGCAAGCCGCCGAGAGCGCGGCGGTCGCCGCGGGCATCTGGGGCATGAAACTGCGCGTGGCCAATCTGTGGCTGGCGATGGTGGGGCAAATCGTGCTGCGCTCAGAGCTGCCCCCGACGCAAGAGGACGAGCTTTATCAGTCAGTGTCAGATTTGGTGCCGCTAAGCCTCCAGCGCATAGCCCAAGAGGTCAAACTCAATGCGCCCCACAATCAATACCGCTATGAGCTTGCGATCTTGGATGCAGTGCACCAAGGCGATGTCGACAAGGTCAAGCGCGCCTTTGCCATTCCGCTGCAAGGCAAGTTTGGAGTGCTGGGGCCCACGCCCTTGCGCTCGATGCAAAACCACGTGCACAACCTCAATAGCCAAGTGTCACGCACGGCAATTAGCGCCGGGGTACTACCCGAGAAAGCCTTTGCCCTTTCGGACAAGTTCTTTATGGCCGCAGAGCACTGTACCACCCTCGAGCAGTGCACCCAGTTGCGCGTCATGTGCGCCCAGGCCTTTGCGGCATTGGTCGCAAACTATCGCCACAGCATCGAAGGGGCGCGTCCGCCCTTAGTTAATAACGCCCTCTTGCTCATTTCGCGCCTCATTTACGATCGCTGCACCGTCAAGGACTTAGCAACGCGGCTCCAAGTCTCAGTCGATCATCTTGAGCGCGTGTTTAAGCAGAGCATGCAAGTGTCGCTCTCGTCCTACATTATGGGCGAGAAGATCAAGCTCAGCCAAGAACTCTTGCGCGATACCACTGAGTCAATCAACGCCATCGCCCTGACCTTAGGCTTTGCCGACAGCGCCCACTTTAGCCACTGCTTTAAGCGCGTCACCGGCTTAAGCCCCCGTCAATGGCGTAACACCTCCCTGTCCTATCACCAAGGCTGAGCCCGCCCGCTGTTGCGGCCGCGTATCCCCTGTTGCGGCACAGCCCGCCCCCTGTTGCAGGCCGCGCATCCCTTATTGCGGCGCCGGATGACACTTGAGAGGTGCCTCTTGTGGGATGCCACTTATGGTTGGTGGTGAGACTGGGACGTACTGGGTCGTACTGGGATCGCACTGTTATTGGGTTATGTGCTAGCCTAAGTTTTTACCCAAGGGAGCCATGATGCGCGGCGAGCCTACGCACGAGCAGGGCCCCCGGCCTTGCAGGGCGCGGACGGTAACGCCCGATTGATCGCCTGATGGTCAGGCGCCAGCGTTATCGGCACAGGATGCGCAGCCCGGGCCCAAGTCATTTTTGTGTCGAAACTTCCAAAGTAATCATGAAAGTCGGGGGGCAGGAAACATCGTGTGATAAGGTTAGAGCCACGGATAGTAGACCAAAGCAGAATCAGGCAGATGGCCCCGCGCCGCGGGTACAGCGCAAGCTGCACTCAGCTGCGGCGCAGCGCCGCAGCTGAGTGCAACTGGCCTCGGCTTTCTACGTGATTCTCACGTCTGTTTTAACAGGCCGACGCTTTCTTGTAACTGTCACGCTGAGAGGTAAGGTGTAAATGGCGCCCAGTTCGGTTTTGAGCTTTAATAACCTGTCGATCAAGGAAATTAACCGCCACAAGCTCTTTGCTACGATCTATCGCAACCCCAACCTCCCCAAGCTTAGGCTCTCCCAAATCTTGGACATGAGCCTGTCGACCATCGACTCTAACGTTAAGCGCCTGTTACACGAGGGCTTAATTGTGGCCTCCGGGCCCTTGAAATCAACCGGCGGACGCAAAGCCCTGGGCTACGTCATCAATGCCCGCCACAAAAGCGCCATCGGTGTCTTTATCCGCGCGGAGAGCGTCATTATCTGCGCCGTCGACTTAAACGGCGCCTTGATCGCCCAAAGCGAAATCCCCCTGCCCTACCAGCGTCATGACAGCTTTTGGCAACACCTAGCCTCCGAGGTTAACGCCTTTATTGCTGCAACCCCGGAGCTCAATCCCTATGCCATTCTCGGCGTGTCATTGGCGATCCAAGGTATTGTCGCCATTGAAGGGGAACAAAGCCACGTCATCTACGGCCAGCTTTTAAACAACCAAGCCTTAAGCTTAAGCGCAATTCAGCGTTTCTTTACCCTGCCCTGCGCGCTACACCACGACTCCAAAGCCGCGGCCTTTGCTGCGCTCTGGGAGCACCCCCAACTTGAGAACGCCGCCTTGTTCTTATTAAACGAGAACCTAGGTGGCGCCTTGATCTTCAACAATACCGTGCACTACGGCAACGCCTTTCAAGGCGGCCTCATTGAGCACCTCAAGGTCGATCATGAGGGGCGTACCTGCTATTGCGGCGACCACGATTGCCTTGAGTGCTATTGCTCCAAGCACGCGCTCGAAGCGCAAGCAGGACTGCCGCTGCCCAGCTTCTTTGCCCACTTGCGCGCCGGGAGCAGCCCCGCGAATGGCCTTAATTTGTCCCAAGTGTGGCAGCGCTACCTTGAGCACCTGAGCATCGCCATTCGCCAAGTGCACAAATTAGTCGACGGCACCATCATCTTAACCGGCGCCCTCGCCCCTTACTTGACCGAGCAGGACTTGGCGCAATTAGTGGCCCTGACTAATGAGCATAACGCCTTCCCGGTGATAAGCGCGCTCGCACCAAAGGCCCATGAGCATACGCTCACAACGGTCGCGCTCTCAGCCGATGAGACCCAAGTGGGAGACTTGTTATTGAGCCTGCAAGATGACAGCATTGTCGCGCTCGGCGCCGCGCGCTACCTCATCAACGCTTATCTCGAGTACTTTGAGGCTAACCCCATCTCCGACCCTCGCTGCAACTTAGCCACGATTAAACTGCATTTGCCCGAACAGCATTTCTAACGCGGCAGACACGACCAAGCCCCACCCCCGGCGACGCACTCACGCCGCCTAGGGTAGGGCTTGTTTGTATTGCGATAGAAGCGCGCACTTGGGCGGCTTAGACTTCCTTTTCGACTTGACCGAACTCCAGCTCCACTGGGGTAGCACGGCCGAAGATCGCGATCGAAACGGTCAGGCGGCTCTTCTCGTAGTCGACCTTCTCGACGATACCCGAGAAGTCCTTGAAAGCGCCGTCGATAGCACGCACCTGCTCGCCCACCTCAAATAAGGTCTTAGGACGTGGGGCCTCCGCGGTCTCACGCAGCCGGGCTAAGATGCGATCAGCTTCCGCCTTGGCAATCGGCAGTGGACGCTCCGGGGTACCACCGACGAAGTTTAAGACGCGCTCGGTGTGCTTAACCAGCTGCCAGGAGTCGGAGGTCATCTTCATCTCGACCATGACATAGCCCGGGAAGAATTTACGCTCACTCTCGCGGCGCTTGCCATCCTTCATGTCCTTGACCTTCTCCTTTGGCACTAAGATCTCGCCAAAGTAGTCCTCCATGTGATGGATCTTGATGCGCTCAGCTAAAGCTTGGGCCACGCGCTGCTCAAAGCCCGAGAAGGCCTGCAGGATGTACCAACGCATTGGCACTTCGCTAGGATCCTTGGGCTCAAGCTTTTTGAGTGGGCCCTTTAAGTCTAACTTCTTCTTTTTCTCGGTCTTTTTGCCGCCCTTCTTCGGCTTGTCCTCAGCCTCAGGGGCAACTGGCGCCATCCGGGCAAAAGGATTGTCAGCGTCGCTTACCGCTACCTCAGCTGGAGCGGCGGCATCATCGCTTAAAAATGGGGCGTCATCTTGGGAGGTGACGTCGTCTAACATCGGAGCATCAGCCTCTGGAGCCATAGTGGCCTCCAAAGTGGCAACTTCTGCTGCGACCTCTTTTTCTAAGTCGGACATTTCAGATTACCTTGACGTACTGTAAGCCAAAGCGTAACGCTTAGCTGGGATGAGCGCAGCTTGGCTACAGCGTAATGACACGGACAATCTGGAGGAAGACCAGATCGCACAGATATAAGAACAGGCTGACAACGCAGACGGCGACAAAGACAATCAGCGTAGTTTGCATTGCCTCATTGCGCGTCGGCCACACCACCTTGCGCAGCTCGGTGTAAGAGTCGCGGCCAAAGGCTAAGAGCTTCTTGCCCTTGGTGGTAAATAAGGTGACCGCCAGGCCCGCTAAGATCACGACAATCACAGCCGCAACGCGGCCTAAGCGCTGCAGCGAGGACTCATCGACCATGAGGTATTGGGTGTAGTAATAGTTACCGCCAATGGCAGCAGCAATTAACACCAAGGATACCAGCCATAACAGACCATCCAATGGATTGGAAGCGTCCTTAGCCTTCTTGGTATCTACCTTCTTAACTTCGCCTTTCTTGGCCTGAGCTACGTTGAGCTCCGTTTTGTTGGTCTTAACTTGAGTAGGGGCGGCCTTCTTCTTAGCCGAGCCAGCACCCTGCTTGTTCTTGGAATCGCTCATCGTGAAATCCTGGCGCAAGCGCCATCCATCTGATGCAAACTACTTGGGAAGCAAAATACTTGTCAAGCAAACTACGTGAGAAGTATGCGGGCTTTTTGCACATGTGCAAAGCGTTCTAAAGCACATGAAAATACCCGATCTAAGGGCGCAAGTCAACCTGTCAGCCGCGCACGCCCGCGCCAAAACCGCTTATTTAAGCCATTTTACCCCGCACTTACTCCCGCTTTTCTTGCCCGCTTTGCTTGGGGGCCGCCCGGCCGCCGCCCAAGCAAGCGACGGGCGAGCGCGAGGAGCGCGCTGAGGGCACGCGCCTGGTGGCGCGCGTAAAAAGGCCGTAGGGGCAATCCCCTACGGCCTTTTTGCTTGTGAGTCGAACTAAGCTCAGTGCACGGCGTTTAGCGCCAGCACAAATTAGTTAGCTACAACTCCAATGCGCACCGCTCTTACTCGATGATATTGGAGACAACACCAGCGCCCACGGTACGGCCACCCTCACGGATCGCGAAGCGCTCACCGGCAGCCATAGCAACTGGGTGAATTAAGGTAACGGTCATCTTGGTGTTGTCACCAGGCATAACCATCTCTACACCCTCACCTAAGTCGATGGAACCGGTGATGTCAGTGGTGCGGAAGAAGAATTGTGGACG
>DXIF01000126.1 GCA_019113025.1 Candidatus Anaerobiospirillum stercoravium
GTGGTGATGCCCGCAGCAATGGCCCTCGCCCTCTTCACCGTCATGGTGATGGTGGTGATGCCCGCAGCAGCAGTGATGCTCGCCTTCCTCCGACGGGCAGACGCCATCGCGGTGCGCGTGGCCGTGGGCAATTTCCTCTTCAGTTGCCGCACGAACCTCTTCGATTGCGCCGATGAAGTTTAAGGTCTTGCCCGCCAGCGGGTGATTGCCATCCACGGTGACGGTGTTATCGGAGATTTCCTTAACGACCACTAAGCGCGGACCGGCGCTGGTATCAGCCTCAAAGGCGTTGCCTACTTCCACGGGGAAGTCGCCGAATAAGGCGCGGTCGATGGTCTGAACTAAGCCTGGGTTGAACTCGCCAAAGGCATCCTTAGGCTCAAGGCGCAGCGCAAACTCGACCCCTGCTTCCTTACCCATTAATGCAGCCTCAAGGCCCGGGACTAAGTAGCCGTGACCGACTAAGGCGACGACCGGACGCTTTGGGTCGGTACGACCAACAACCTGACCCTCTTCGTCGGTGACGACGTAGGACACAGTAACTACAGTGTTATTTGCGACTTGCATAAGCTCTCTTACCACCTTGCAAAACCAAGCTCAAAGCCCGCGTCCCTGAGCTACCCTGCCCCTACCGCCATATCCGGCTCGTAAGGTCAACAAGATCAGGACTTGGGACGAATCGCCTCGGATTATAACCCACAGCCAACCGTCTAAACCCAAACGCAAAGATCTCTCAGGTGGCAGCGCTCGCTCCCCCCAAGCGTCTTAACTGTGAGCACAGGTGAGCAAGCGGGAGCAAGCACCCCGCAGGTGCCGACGGTGGACCGTCCCCCAACGATTTGGCCCCGCGCCACCTAAGGTGATGCGGGGCCGGATGCAGCACGCAGCTGCAGCACGCACAAGCGCGGCGCAGGCCTTAAGCTACGGGCGCGCGGCAAGCGCGGAGCTGTCGCTGCGCGCGTCGTTAATGAGCTCTAAAGCTTGGCTGATCGCCATAATCTGCTTGGGCACCTCGGTGTTAACAAAGCACTTGAGGTTTTGATAGCCCTGCTGATCAAAGGCTAAGTACTCACCCTTGGAGTTGACCATGAACTGAGCGCATGGGTCTTGGGCTTGAGCGCCCTTAGCGGTAATGGCAATCTGATAGCCCTCGACCGCGGCGGTGACCGCGACGTCGTAGTTGGACTTAATCTTATTGGAGAAGCGGTAATTGCACTTACTGAAGCTTGAGTTGATGGTACCGCAGGAATTGAAGTAGTCCGCACTGTCCATCAGTTCAACTAAAGCCGCCTTGCGGTTTTTAAGCAGCTGAGCCTTGCGCTTGTCCTCATCGGAGGTAATACCAAAAAATGACCAGATCGAGCCGTCAGGCTGCAAAGTCACATCCAAGGGCTCAGCGGTGGCACCAGCGCTTGCTACCGCGGGCACCGGGGCCGCGGAGACCGGAGCGGCGACCTTAGTGGTGCTGCTCAAGCCCGGAGCACTCAACGGGGCTGGGGTGCCCGCGCCGGGATCACTGATGGGATTAATGGTATGAACGGGAGCTACTGCCAAAGGCGAGGAGCTGACGGCGCTGGCCATAGTGGTGGCACCGACTGCGGTTGCAGTTACGGTTTGGCTGCCTTGCAAGGTATTAGGCAGAATCGTGCCTGAAGTTGAGCTATCGGCGCTGGCGTTGTGCGCAAGCTGCATAGCACCTGCAGCCTCATGGTCTGAAGCGCCCCCCAGAAAGCCTTGCACCATCAAGCACAGCGCTAACCCCGCTAGGCACGACGCGCGAAAATAGCACGGGGTACCGTCGTTGTAACGCAACGGTGAAAACTTAAAGCGCGCCCAAAACTTTCGGCCAACCACAGCGATCTTTCCTCACAAAACACCACATGCATCCTACTGCCACCATGACCTGACCATCCTAGTCAGCCGCAGGCTCAATCTCTCCTTGCTGCGGGGTGGGCTAGTGCGCCCTACGTAGCCTTGCACCGGCTACTTCGTCAGAGCCTAGGCCTGATGAGCTCAGCCGAATGGCTCAAGCTCAGGCCGCAGTACTCAGGCTTAGAAAGCACCTTATTTTCTGGGGTTAAGCATAGAACGATCCAACTAACAAGCAATCGGCTAAAATACCCCATTAATCCGTATTTTAGCAAGCAAAATGCGCGACTCTTGCAACAATTTGCTAGCTACAGCACGAAAATATCCGCACCAAGGCCCCGAGAGCCCGGCCCCGACCATGAAGCAGGGCTCAGGCTCACGAATTACAGCCTGCGCTCACGAAGCAAGGCCTAGGCTCACGGGGTACGGCCCGGGGCCGTCCGCGGCCGACCCCAGCTCCCTCAGGGGCAAACGGATGGAAGTGCCTGCAATGCCAACGCTGTTTAAACCAACCTTCGACCAGTCGCAGTTCAGCTCGCTGGCCCCTCTCAATCCAAGCTCTTGCCGTGGGCCGGAGCGCAAATTGAGCTTAAGAGATCTTAGGAGAACGTAATGGATCACGAGCAGCTCAAAGCCCTGTCCCGGGAACAAGCCGAGTACTACCTCAAGCAGTACTTTGGCCTCGACCATTTCTACGATGACCAATGGGAAACGATCCGCCGACTCTTTAACGGCGAGCGCGTACTTGCCATCGAGCGCACCGGCTTTGGTAAGTCGCTGTGCTATCAGTTTCCGGCCGTCATGTTCGATGGCGTCACCGTCATCTTCTCGCCTCTGATCGCCCTGATGCGCGACCAAACAAAGAAACTGACTAAACTCAACCTCAAGGTGGCCTATGTCAACTCTAGCAATACCCCTGAGCAAAACAGCGCCATCATCCAAGACGCCATTAGAGGCAAGTACAAGATTTTGTACATCACGCCCGAGCGGCAGCAAAGCGAAGAGTGGCTGCAAGCGGTGCGTGAACTCAAACTATCCATGGTGGTGATCGACGAGGCTCATACCATCTCCTCGTGGGGCCACGATTTCCGCCCCGCGTTCCAGCGTATCATCAGCTTGGTCAAGCTGCTGCCGCAAAACTTTCCGGTGCTTGCCACCACTGCTACTGCGACCATCAAGGTGCAAAATGATATCGCCGCACAAATCACCGACAACAACAGCAACAGTATGACGATTATCCGCGGCTCGATGATGCGCCCCAACCTCAAATTAATGGTGCTTAAGGTGGAATCTGAAGACGACAAAATGCTGTGGTTGGCTGACAACCTCATGGATATACCTGGCACCGGCTTAATCTACGCAGGCACGCGTGTCCAAGTTGAGCAGTACACAGCCTGGCTCAACTATATGAACATTCCAGCAGTAGCCTATCACGCCGGCTTAGACAGTGATAAACGAGCCCAGCTGGAGCAAGGGCTGATGCAAAATCGCTGGAAGTGCATTGTCTCAACCAATGCCTTGGGTATGGGCATCGACAAGTCCGACATTCGCTTCATTATTCACGTCCAAGTTCCCGCCTCACCCGTGCACTACTACCAAGAGATCGGCCGCGCGGGACGTGATAACCAGCCTGCCTACGTGGTCTTGCTCTTTAACTCTGCCCGCAATGATGATGGCAACTATGTGGACAGCATGCTGCAGCTGAGCTTCATTGAGAGGTCGCGACCAAGTGAGCGTAAATACAATCGAGTGATTGAGATTCTCAAAGAGCAGACCTTGAAATTTACCTCCTTACAAGAGGAAACGAACCTCAAACAAGATGAGCTGCGGCAAATCCTCAACGATTTGGAAACGCAACACATTATCGTCAAAAGCACTACAGGCTATTACGAATCCCGGCGCGGTGCCCCATCACTCGACTTAAGTGAGTTTGAGCAGCTGCGCCAATCCAAGCGCCAAGACTTCCAGTGCATGCTCGACTATATCTTCACGGATGAACCGCGCATGAGCTTCTTGTGTCACTACTTGGACGATCCAAACGTCGACTACACCACGAATTGCGACAACACCAATTTAACTAAGCTATCAGTCCCAACCGACCAAAGACTGCGCCTAAACCTCAAACAGTTCCTGCTAAGTTACAACCCGCCATTAGAGCTGGCAAAAAGTTTCTCCGTCAATAAGACCGACAAGGTTCGCTTCTTAACGCCAACCTTATACGAGTACAAGTACCAGCGCAATGACGAATACTTAGAGCGCACATGCCACACCTCAAATTCTAGTAGCCTCAACCAATTCTTGGACGAGAACCCTAAGGCTCGCTTGACCAACGGCTTTGCTCTATCCTTTTATGGCACCACTGAAGTGGGGCAAATGATCCACCGCAGCAAGTATGGGCACGGCGGCGACTTCCCAGACCACTTAGTACAGGCCATGGCTGAGCTTGTTTACCACAGATACCAAGATATAGCCATTGATCTGATTCTCTATATCCCATCGACTGTCTCAGGGAGCTTACTTGCCAACTACGCCCATCGTTTAGCTGCAGCGCTCAACCTGCCTTGCTACAATATCCTGAACAAAACTAAAGTGACGCAACCGCAGAAGGTGTTCCAAAACATGCATAACAAGCGCAAGAATGTAGCGGGTGTCTTTGCCCTAGAGCGTCCTTATTTAGTTCGTGGGAAGACCGTCATGCTCTTAGATGACGTCTGTGACAGTGGCGCCACGCTGCAAGAGGCCGGATTTACCATCATTGACGCCGGCGCACAATGGGTCATACCTTTAACTTTGGCCAAAACGGTAGGAGGTGCCTAATGAACACGCAAGAACTGGTGTACTGGTATGCCCTAAACAACATCACCAAGGTCAACACAAAGCGCAAAAACAGCATTTACATCGCTGCCTACAAACGCGAGCCGCGCCTTAATATCATCGAGCTGTTTGAAAATGAGGATCTCTGGCCTGAGTTAGCCCTCACTGAAGCCGAGCGTAAGGCTTTTGTCACCGCGAAAAAAAGCCTGAGCAACTACTCCTTTGAGGTCGAAAAGCTGCTCAACGAAGGCATTGATCTCATCCCATTTCACGACCCCGACGATCGCTACCCACAAATTCTCAAGATCAATCTCGGGCGCCTAACTCCAACCCTGCTCTTTACCAAGGGCGAGGCCAGCCTGCTCAAGCAGCATATGATCGCAATTGTCGGTTCGCGTGATGCCAACAATATTGCGCTGCAATTCACCCAAAACGTCGCCGCCCGTGCGGTCGCGGAAGATAAAGTCGTGGTCAGCGGCTTTGCAAAAGGCATCGATCGCTGCGCCCTTGACGCTGCCTTATATCATAAGGGACGCAGCGTCATCGTCCTGCCCCAAGGCATTGCCACCGCCGCAACCAGTCTGCGAGCGTACTACCAGCAGATCTTAGAGGGCAAGCTCTTAATCTTAAGCACCTACAATCCCAATGACCGTTGGGCTGTGGGCCGCGCCATGGGCCGCAACAAATTTGTCTACGGCCTAGCCAACCAAATCTATGTAGCGCAAACCCAAAACAGTGGCGGCACCTGGGAAGGTGCCACCGAGGGCTTGAAAGCAAAGCGCCCGATCTACGTGCGTCTGCCTGAGCCTCAAGAAGCCGTGGCCAATGGTGAGCTAATGAAGCTGGGTACCCGTGCCGTCGATCTCAATGGTAACGAAGTGCCGGTACCACCTGAGTTTCAGCCGGTAGCACAGGCTGAAGAGGCACCTCAAATGAAGCAAGGCAGCCTCCTATAACCTCGACGATTAACTCGCCCAAAACCAAACGCCCGGCGATGGACGTATGGTTTCGGCGAGCCTGCACTTACATATGCATGATTCCGAACCATTCCCCTATCGGCCAAGACACTGCCTCCAGCCAAACAACCTAAAAGCTCATATAAAAGCAGGGCCTAGCTGAGGTTGGCCCGCCTTACCAGTCCGGAATACTGCATATGTATGCCTGCACAGGTGCGAAAAAAAAGCCCGCGTGTCTGAGTTGTACGGGCTTTTTTCATAGCGCGGGCCTAACGTATCCCTGAACTTTCAGCGATTCCTATACCCTGCTAAGTAAAACCTTGTATTTAAGCGATTTTTGCACAATACTAAGGTACATCTATACCTTGTCACAAAATCGCTTATAAGCCTCATTCATACGGCATTTGAATGGGGAGGCAGCAAGTGAGGTTCATATTCTCTGGAAGTTAAGGGCATCGCGTTAGGCCTTAGCGTTGTCCTCAGCGGTACTGACCTCAGGATCGGCGCTGGAGGTGTCAGCAGTGCTGGTATTGGCCGCGCTGGTATCGGCCGCGCCGCTATCAGCCTGCTTGGCGTCTAAGTGGCGCTTGACGCCCTGCTGCACCGCCTGCTGATTGAGATATGGGAAAGCGTACATCTTGAGCACGCGCTCTTGCAGTTCAGCCGGATACGCGTGGACGCGCTCCAAGAACTTCTGCTTTTCGGCCTCTGTGATGTCTTGCATCACCTCATCCGGGGCTAAGCCCAATTCGTGCGCGGCAATCAGCACCGATGGGAAGAGCTCGTAGTGCTGGTAGATGAAGTCGTCGATGAGCTGCGCTAATTCCTCTGGGGTGCTAAAACCAGAGGTAATCGGCTTTCCGGCCACAATCGTGACGCGCCCCTTATAGCCCTTGATGCCCTTGACGATGCTCTTGATATCCTCCAGCTCGCCCTTGTGGTAAACCCCGTTGTTGCGGGCCTTAGCCTCAAGCTCACGGGCCTTATCAAGATCGCCTGGGTCAAACTCATAGGTGATCGACACCGGTACGATGTTGAGCTTGCTCATGTAGGTGGCGAAATCCTCCTTGAGGCTACGCCCGTACATGGAGATCATCTTGAGTACGGCCTCTTCGGTACGATCGTCACCGTCCTTGGCCCGGCCCTCGCGCTGAGCAATCCAGATGCAGTGGCCCTCCTTAAGCGATAAGCCCATGTATTGCGACAGGTGGATCACCTCTTTTAAGCGCTCACGGGGCGAGGCCACCGAGCGCTTGACGATAAAGCTCTTGTTCAGGCGCATCAAGGCGGTGGCGGCCGGCATTTTGAGCAAATTGTTGCCAATGGCGATGCGCAGCGTACGCTGGGTCTTTAAGTGCAGCGCAAAGTCGATGAAGGCTGGATCGAGCGAAATATCGCGGTGATTGGAGATAAACAAGTAACTCTGGTTAGGATCGAGCTCATCAAAACCGCGAAAGGTCAGACCATCGGTGGTCTCATTGACCATGCTCTCGACCGCCTTAGCCACTTGCAGCTGGAAGTCTTGAATCGTGTGAATGTGCGCAAGCTGCTTGTGAATATAGCGACGCACAAACAAGCGCAGCACTGGTCCCAACCACTTGCAGAGCTTAGGGTAGCGCAGGCGCACAATGCCCGTGACGAGCGATTCATCTTGGGCGATTTTGGCCAGCTCTTGCGGCGCTTCGTCGTCACGACATGGACGAATGTCATCAAAGATGGCATCTTCACTGGACAGCACCGGGACTTGATCCTTTTTGTCCTTAAGGACAGTGTCACTCATGGTGGGGGAAACCTCATTAACCCAAAACGTGCTGAGACGGCTTAGCGCAAGCCTGCCGGACCGTCCGAGCACATTGACACCGGCACGCGCTCCAGCCCAACCGGCCGCCCCGCCGAGGCGGCGCGCAGCTGAGCCAAATTAGCTCATTAGCCTCAGCTACTCTTGCCATTAACCAAACAATGCGTCCACCTGCCCGCAGACCCAAGCGACCTGCAGCAAGCTCACGCTACAACTAACCAAACGACCAAACTAAATGGCAACTAAATGGCAATTTTCTGAGAAAATCTTGCTGATTTTAACACCATTAGGCCCCAAAAGCTCGCATTTATCCGCCGCGGCCCCGCCGCGGCCCCAGCGCGTACCCGCAGCATACCGGCGCGTGCCATGCGCGGGCCCTGCGCTGCGACTAAGCTTGCGCGCTTGTGCCCAAAACAGCAAAGCCCCCCGCGAAAGTCACGGGAGGCTTTGCTGTAAGCAAGATTAGGCACCGCTCAGCGCGGGGCTTAACTAGCTCTTAGTAAATTGGGGAAGCGTGGCCGCGATAGTCGTCAAAGCCCTCAAATAAGGCTGGCTCGTTCTCGCGTAACTTAGCTAACATCTCGCGGGTTACTAAGACTACACCGCCCTCAGAGCGATAGAAGCGCTTAGCGTCAAGCTCTGCGTTCTCACCGATGACTAAGTTGCGTGGTAACTCGCAACCACGGTCTAAGACGACCTTGGTTAAGCGGCAGCCGCGGTGGATGACGCACGAAGGCAGAACCACGGCCTCATTTAAGGAGCAGTTGGAGTGAACGCGCGAGTTAGAGAACAGAACCGAGTGGCTGATCGACGAGCCGGAGATAATGCAGCCAGCCGAGCAAACGGAGTTCATAACTACCGAGGAAGCGCCATTGATGTCTTGGACATACTTGGCAGGTGGCAGCTGAACCTGATGGGTCCAAATTGGCCATGCGGTATCGTAAACGTCCAGTTGTGGCTGAACGGCAGCGATATCCATATTGGCTTCCCAGTAAGCATCGATGGTACCGACGTCACGCCAGTAGCACAGCTCTGGGTTGCCCGCGTTGCGAATGCACGATAAGGAGAAGTCGTGAGCGTGAGCCTTGTGCTCGCGCACTAAGGCAGGAATGATGTCAAAGCCAAAGTCACGGCGTGAACCCTCGGTGGCAGCATCCTTTTGTAAGACGTCATAGAGGAAGTCTGCGTTGAAGACGTAGATACCCATCGAGGCCAAGCTCTTGGTCTCGTCGCCTGGCATAGCAGGTGGATCCTTTGGCTTCTCTAAGAAGTCGGTGATCATATTGTTGTTATCAACCGACATGACGCCGTAAGCAGAAGCATCGCTACGTGGGATGGCAATGCAAGCTACGGTAACAGGGCAGCCGCTGTTAATGTGATCCATAACCATGGCAGTGTAATCCATCTTGTAGATGTGATCACCGGCTAAGATTACGATGTACTTAGGGTGGTGGTTACGGATGATGTCGATGTTCTGGTAAACGGCATCAGCAGTACCTTGGTACCAGTGCTCTTCGTCAACACGCTGCTGAGCTGGCAGTAAGTCGATGAACTCATTGAACTGGTTACGTAAAAACGACCAGCCCGACTGGATGTGGCGCAGTAAGGAGTGGGACTTGTACTGGGTAACAACGCCGATACGAGTGATGCCGGAATTGACGCAGTTGGACAGTGCAAAGTCGATGATTCTGAACTTACCGCCAAAGAAGACGGCAGGCTTGGCACGGCGATCCGTTAACATGTGCAGTCTGCTGCCACGGCCACCGGCGAGCACTAAAGCTAACGTTTGCTTAGCCACATCACGTGCGTTTTCCATAGAACCTCTTACCTTCTCAAACAAGAAACCCGGACTAATCTTGTTCCACCGCACAACGGCTAGGCAGCCCGATGCTGGCCTTAAAACACTTCCCGCAAAAGGGACTTCCCGCTCAAAGGGGACACCAAAAACACTTGCAGATTACTTTGTTCCACAAGTGTTAGCACAGTAAAGGTCACATCTGCTACCTCAGACCTGCGCTTGAAGTGACCTAAGCTCCTATCATGTTTGTCAGCTTTGCCACTAAAAGTACGAA
The DNA here is from genome assembly GCA_019113025.1 of Candidatus Anaerobiospirillum stercoravium. Lineage (GTDB taxonomy): Bacteria > Pseudomonadota > Gammaproteobacteria > Enterobacterales > Succinivibrionaceae > Anaerobiospirillum > Anaerobiospirillum stercoravium. The sequence goes on from DXIF01000126.1 coordinate 9,510, forward strand.
GCGATGTCACAAGGCAACTGATGTGGATTGTGCTACAGCACGCTTTATTTCGCTATGAGCAAAACCGTCTTTTGTGAGTCGACTCAAACTTAATTGCAAGGCTCAGGCAAAAGGGGTGACAACCAGTGCAAAGCGCCATCGCACGGGCCTTGCCCCAATCTGCCAAATTGATCACACCTAAGTCCCAAGAGCTATCCCCTCAAGGCCCCAAGCGCCCCATCTGATATCTAGAGTCTCCGTGCCTTTGTAAACGTTTACAATCATCCGCCAACAACAAACCAATCCATCCCACCCCGCACCGTCCGTACCGACCGCACCGGATACATCGACAAACGCAGCCACCTCCCGTCCGCGCACATCATCCCGCCC
>DXIF01000013.1 GCA_019113025.1 Candidatus Anaerobiospirillum stercoravium
CTCAGCTGCGCCCGCGTCCGCGGCAGGTGCCGCGCCCGATTCAGCGGTGCTGGTTGTGGCGGCTTCAGCGTGGGCGCTCTCAGGAGTATTGGTCTCAGCGGTGGCTGGGGTATTAGCCTCTTTCTCATCCGGGGCCTGTGCCTCTGCGGCCGGGGCGGCGGCATTTGCTGCACTGGCGCCCGTGTCCGCGCTTTGCTCCGTGCTCTCATTGGCCTCAGCTACGCCCGCGTTCGCGGCTGGTGCCGCGCCCGATTCAGCGGTGCTAGGAGCGGCGGCTTCAGCGTGGACGCTCTCAGGCGTATTGGTCTCGGCAGTGGCAGGGCGGCTCGCCTCAGGCTCAGCCGAGGTTTGATCCTCTGCGTCTGGGGCGGCGGCGTTTGCCGCACTAGCGTCGGAGGCTGGGGCTTGCTCCTCTTCCTCATTGGCCTCAGCTGCGCCGTTGTCTACAGTGGACTCCGCGGCCGACTCAGCGGTGCCTTCGTCCGCGATAGGCTTCGCGGCCGACTCAGCGGTGCTAGTCGCGGCGGCTTCAGCGTGGGCATTATTAGGCGTATTGGTCTCGGCGCTGGCAGGGCGGCTCGCCTCAGGCTCAGCCGGGGCTTGAGCCTCTGCGTCTGGGGCAGCGGTGCTTGCCGCACTAGCGTCGGAGGCTGGGGCTTGCTCCTCTTCTTCATTGGCCTCAGCTACGCTTTCGTCCGTGGCAGGCTCTGTGGCTGACTCAGCGGTGCCTTCGTCCGCGATAGGCTTCGCGGCCGACTCAGCGCTGCTAGTCGCGGCGGCTTCAGCGTGGGCATTATCAGGCGTATTGGTCTCGGCGCTGGCAGGGCGGCTCGCCTCAGGCTCAGCCGGGGCCTGAGCCTCTGCGGTCGGGGCAGCGGTGCTTGCTGCACGCGCGTCGGAGGCTGGGGCTTGCTCCTCTTCCTCATTGGCTTCTGGGGCGGTGGCGGTGCTAGCTGCGTTGTCTACGGTGCGCTCGCTGATTTGCTCGGGCTGCGTGCTGGGCTCTTCAACGGCAATGGTGCCGTTTAAGACGCCCTTGGCGTCAGTTTGCTCCTTGGCTTGGGCCATGGCGTCGTATTGTGGCAGGTACAGGCCTGGGCGATTGGCGCCGCGCTTGAGCGCGCGGATAGCAAATTGCGGCTCGGCGGTGGTGCCGTCAAAGGAGACCGTGGTGGTGCTGTCGTTGCCGAGGCTGACCATAAAGGCGTTGCCCGAGAAGTCGTGGTCTAACAGGTCGATGTTGACGCTAAAGCTGGCATTGGCGGTAGCAAGGCCCACCCGTCCGCGGGTGCTGAGCTTTCCAGCCTGAAAGGTGGTATCCGCCTCTAAGGCATTGATGCCCGCGACCGAGCCTTGCAGCGCCGCTAACAGCTCGGTGCCGCTTAAGGTGTAGTCTTGCTGCTTGCCCCCGTTGATGAGGTCAAGCCCAAAGTCCGAGATTAACAGGCCCTCCGAGCCTAAGCGCACGCTGCCGTTTAAGTTGCGTAAGAAAGCGCTCTTAAGACCTAGCGGCTTGGCCTTGGCCCGGCCTGCATCTGTGGTCGTCGCCGCTAAGGTGTCCCCTAAGACCTGGTTCCAGCCCTCAAAGCTAGAGGTGAGTTGCGCGCTTAAGTTCACCTTGCCTGTGAGCATGTGGCCGATTAAGTTGGAGTTTAAGTCGGCGCTCTCAAAGTTCTCGGCAGTGACATTCAGGCTGCTTTGCCCCAAGTCGGTGAGGCTGAGCGCGCCTTGGGCGCTCCAGTTTGATTCCTGCATCGTCACTTGCGGTAGCTTAAATTGCAGCTGCTGAGAACTGAGTTCGCCTTCAAATGCGATTTCACTAAAAAGCAGATTGGAGTACAGGAGGTTGTCGAGCTTAAGCTTAAGTGCGCCGTGCTCAGCACTGATGGGGTAAAGCAGCGTCGCTGGGGTCAGGGTGCTCGGTTTTTGCGTCGCCCCAGCCCAGACTAAATCGTGGGCGGTGCCGCTGATGCTTTGAATCGAGACCGGGAACTGATTTAAAAAGGAGAGAAATTCTAAGTTGGCAAACTGTGCTTGCTTGAGCTTGAGGGTGTACGGGTTAGTGTGGGTTAGGAAATCAAGGCGCGGCGGATTTAAGGCCAACTTAGCGCGCTCCAGCTTAAGCGCCTCAACCGTAAGTTCCTGGGCGGCCGGATCTAAGCTGCCGGTGAGCTCGTAGTTGCCCTCATAGAGTTGGCCCTTGAAGTCAAAGCTCACTAGGTCGCGGCTTAAGTTAGCGCTGCCTTTATTGTGCTCAAAGCTCGTCTGCAAGTTGGGAAACGACAGGGCATCGATTGCGCCCTCAAAGCGCGCACTAAAGTCGTTGTGGCTCAGCTTCAAGTCATAAAGCTGCCCGCTAATGCCTTGCATGACCATGCTGTGGTAGGCGCTGCTGCCGTCGGCACGCGGGCTGCTGCTGTCAGCCGCAGCCGTCGCCTTGTCGGCGGCGTCACTTTGGTTGTCAGTAGCTGCTTTGCTTGCGCTGGCAGCAGGGGCTTTGCTTGCACTGGCATCAGAGGCCGTTGGGGCTGGGGCGTCGTTGGTGTAGACGACTTGGCTTAAGTTGACCTTGGTGGCCTTGAGGTTGATTCCGGCGCTGGGGCGCAGAGTGTCGTGCAGAATAATCTTGGAGAGGTTGAGCTCATCGAAGATGAGGTCGGCGGCGCCGTTGCTGCTCAAGCCCTCAGCGCTGCTCAAGTCCGCGGCGCTGCTCAAGTCCGCGGTGCTGCTCAAGCTCGCAGCGCTGCTCAAGCCGTTGGTGCTAGCACTTTGGGCGGTGGGCTCGTGCGGCAGATAGTGCCCCGTGCCTGAGACCATGCCGCCTAACATCGCGGCGCTGAAGTTTTTTATGGTCAGCCCTTCACCTTGGTGCTCAAACTGCAAGGAAAGATCCTTGACCTCACGGGCAAACAGCTGCGCTTGCGTGGCTGCGAGCGCGCCCGAGCGAAAGGTCAGGCCGTGCTCGGGGTTAAAGCCGACGGCATTTAAGCGAATGGTGGTGTTCTGAGCGTGCAAAAAGGTGGTCTGAACTGGGGTGTGGTGAAAACGCACTAAGCTTGCGTAGATGCTGTGATAGCCTAAACGCTGGGCTTTAAGCTGCTGTAAGTCCTCGGGGGTAATGGTCAGGCCGTTTAAGTAGAGATCGTTGATCTCAAGGCGCTCGTCGCTTAAAGCACTGCGCAAGTCGTACTCAAGATAAAGCTCGCCAATCTTGGAGTTACCAAAGCGCACGTCATAGAGCTTGATGACGTCAGGATACAGCGGCGAGAATTCCGCATCGCCAATCGTGACCTCAAAGCCCGTCTTTGCGCTTAAGTAGGAACTGAGCGGCTTTTTGATTTGGCTGCCATTGAAGAAGAGCACAATGAGCACAAAGGCGATGACTACCATCAGGCCAAGCGTCATCAGGGCCTTGGTGAAAAAGCCTAAAACTTTGCTATGCGAGCGTTGGGCCCGTCTTTTGTGGTACAGACCAACCATGGATAAAGCACCGCCGGGAAAAGCCAAGAGATCGCACGTAAGTGGCCCTGAAGTAGCACTTTGTGAGCACTGAGTTAGCATGCAGTGGCACTTTGGTGCGAAGAAAACCCGGCTCTTAGTATAGCCTAACAACTCCCCCGCTCTTAACGCTCCGGCGCAGGGCGCTGCCCTAGTGATAAATCTAAAAAGTCCCACCCCCTTAAGCTACGGCTTCTTGGGAGTGGTCGTGACAAGCCAATTTTAAATTCATGTGGCTTGCTACGGTTGAGCCGTTAACCAAACGATCAAGCTCATCTTGT
>DXIF01000127.1 GCA_019113025.1 Candidatus Anaerobiospirillum stercoravium
TGCTGGCACTGCTTGCACTGGATGCGCAGCGTTCCCCCTCCGATTTCTTTGCCGCACGCTCAGCGTGCGGCCTTTTGCTTTTTTGATTTGCCATGACCGATTTAACTAAGCTTGCTTGTAAGCACGTTCAAGCACTTGAGCCCTACCAGAGTGCCCGTCGCATCGGCGGCCACGGTCACACCTTTTTAAACGCCAATGAGGCTCCTAAGTCGGAGTTCTACATCTTCAATTCCACCACCTTAAACCGCTATCCAGATTGCCAGCCGTTTGAAGTGGTCCAAGCTATGGCCGATTATGTTGGGCTGCGCCGCGATCATGTCTTAGTCACCCGCGGCTCGGACGAAGCCTTGGGCCTTATCATCCGCACCTTCTGCGAGGTGGGCGAGGGCATTGTGATCGCCCCGCCAACCTATGGCATGTATGAGATTGCGGCCACCACCAATCGCGCTCAGACCTTCTATGCCACCCGTAAGGACAACTTTGGCTTAGATTACGACGTAATTGCTGAGGCCTTACAGGCCGCGCCGTTTAAGGTTAAGGCCGTTTTCATCGACAGCCCAGCTAATCCGTTAGGCCAGCTCTTTGCGCATGAGGACTTAAAGCGCCTGCTCACCGACTTCCCGGAGGTGCTCTTTGTCATGGACGAGGCCTACATCGAGTTTAAGCCGGAGGCCTCGTGCGTGGGCCTTATCAACGACTACGCCAACTTAATCGTCACCCGCACCCTGTCCAAGGCCTTTGCCTTAGCCGGGATCCGCTGCGGCTTTGCCCTAGCGCACCCTGAGATTGTGGCCCTGATGACCAAGGTCATCGACCCATACCCGATCCCAGATCCGGTCGCCCAGATCGCCAAGCAAGCGCTCGCCCGCGGGGGCATCGAGCTCATGCGCGAGCGGGTAGCTAAGACGGTTGAGCTGCGACAAAAGTTTGAGCACAGCTTGCAAGAGCTCATGACCGGCGCGAACGCTTTAGTCAAGCGCGTCTACCCTTCGTGCGCCAACTACCTCTTAATTGAGTTCAACGACGGCCCTAAGGTCTTTAACGCCATGGTGCAAAAGGGCATTATTCTGCGCTCCTTTGAGACCAAGCCGGGGCTTAAGAACTGCATTCGCGTCACCATTGGCTCCCCGGAGGAGTTAGATGAGGTGATGCGCACCTTGACCGCCTTAGCCAACGCCTAGGGGCTAATCGCTATGCGTAAATATCTCTTTATCGACCGCGACGGTACCTTAGTTTATGAGCCCGAGGACTACCAAGTCGACGCCCTCGACAAGGTCAAGTTCTTACCGCACGTTATCCCGGCCTTGCTGCGCTTACAAGAGGCGGGCTATTCCTTGGTCATGGTCTCCAACCAAGACGGCTTGGGCACCGACTCCTTTCCTTTGGAGACCTTTACCCCGGCCCATGAGCTCATCCTCAATACCTTGGAGTCCCAAGGCATCGACTTTGAGCAGGTCTTGATCTGCCCGCACAAGCCCGAGGATAACTGTGAGTGCCGCAAGCCCAAGCTGGGCCTGGTGCAAGCCTATTTAAATGACCCAAGCTGGGATCGCGCCAGCTCCTACTTCATCGGCGATCGCCCCACTGATTTAGCGATGGCACAGGCCATGGGCATTACGGGCCTCAAGGTTGGCGCCTTTGAAGATAGCAGCGATGGCCTATCGTGGGACGATATCGTCACCACCATCATCAAGGGTGAACGCAAGGGCGCCCCTACCTCTGAGACGTCTGCGGGCCGCGTCGCCCATGTGGTACGCAATACTCGCGAGACCAAGATCGACCTCACGGTCGACCTAGACCACAGTGGCGCCAGCAGCATTCACACCGGCATTGGCTTTTTTGACCATATGCTCGATCAAATCGCGACCCACGCTAACTTCAACCTCACCGTGCAAGTTGAGGGTGACTTAGAGGTCGATGGCCACCATACGATCGAAGACACCGGCATTGCCCTCGGCACCGCGCTCAAGCAAGCCTTAGGCGACAAGCGCGGGATCGGCCGCTTTGGCTTTGTGGTGCCGATGGATGAGGTCATGGCCCAGGTGTTTGCCGCTAGCACTGATGAGCTGCTCACCATTGGCGCCGACACTAAGGTGGGTCCTTGTGCAGCCACTGATCCTGAGGATCACAACATTACTGTGGCCCTTGATATCTCGGGGCGCCCGCACTGCGAGTTTGAGCTCAACGCCGAATTTACCCGCGAAGACATCAATGGCTTTGAGACCCAAATGGTCAGCCACTTCTTTGAGTCCTTAGCGGTAGCCATGGGCCTGACCTTACATATGAAGGTCAGCTCAGGCAACGCCCACCATCAAGTCGAAGCGCTGTTTAAGGCCTTTGGCCGCGCCCTGCGCCCGGCGATTAAAGTGGTCGGGACCGAGCTGCCATCGAGCAAGGGCACCTTATAGTAGGCGTGGGCCATGAGGAGAACAGTATGCGCGTCGGAATAGTTAACACCAAAGCAGCTAACTTTAACTCGGTGCTGCAAGGCTTAAAGCGCCAAGGCTTAAGCGACCACGAGGTGGTGATCACCGATGAGGTCGCCACCCTCAAGGGCTGCGATAAGATCATTATGCCCGGCGTAGGCTCAGCCAGCGCCGTGATGGCCGGGTTATTAGGCTGCCCAATTGAGCAAGTGCCCGCCCTGTGTAAAGATGAGTCCTCAGCCTCTTCTGAGCTCATGGACTTTGTCTTAAAGTGCCAGCGCCCGCTGTTGGGCATTTGCCTTGGCATGCAGGTGCAAGCCCAAAGCTCAACTGAGGTGCCCTTAGACAGCGGTCTTGACCACATCAAGACCCTAGGACTAATCCCGGGCCAAGTGCACAAATTGCAGTGCGGCACCCTGCCGCTACCGCATATGGGCTGGAATACCATCTTCCATCATGGCCATCCGCTCTTTGCCGGTTTACCCGAGGGTAAGGACGGCCATGGCGCCTTTGTCTACTTTGTCCACAGCTATTGCTTGGATGTGGGCGCGCATACCATTGCCACCTGCAATTACGGCCAAGACTTTAGTGCCGCCATTGCCCGCGATAACTTTATGGGTGTGCAATTTCACCCTGAAAAGTCGGGCGCGGTCGGCGCGCAGATCTTACGTAACTTCTTAGCGCTGTAAGGAGAGCTTGAGGTACCTATGCTCATTCCTGCTTTAGATTTGATCGACGGTCAGATTGTGCGCCTCAAGCAAGGCGATTTTGACCAAAAGACGGTGTTTGACCTCGACCCCGTGGCCAAGGTCAAGGCGTACTGCGCCCAAGGCGCGGCCTTAATTCACCTGGTGGACTTAGATGGCGCCAAGGATCCTAAAGAGCGCCAATTAGGCTTGATCGCAGAACTGGTGGCCGCAAGCTCCTGCCCGATTCAAACCGGGGGCGGCATTCGCTCCTATCACGATGTCGAAGAGCTCTTAGAGCTCGGCGTCTCACGGGTGGTAGTGGGCTCAGCCGCGATTAAAGATCCTGAACTGGGGCTTAAGCTCTTAACCGAGTTTGGGCCTGATGCCATTACCCTTGCCTTAGACGTCAAGCTCATTGCGGGCGTGCCGATGGTCGCCACCCACGGCTGGCTTAAGGTCAGTGACCACAGCGTCTACGATCTGCTGGCCCAGTTTAGCTCCGCGGGACTTAAGCACGTGCTCATCACCGATATCGCCAAGGATGGCATGATGCAAGGCCCCAACAGTGAGCTCTACGCCCAGATTCACCACCACTATCCTAAGCTTGACCTCATCGCCTCGGGCGGCATCTCAAGCCTGGAGGATCTTAAGATCCTCAAAAATTTAGGGATCCCCAGCGCGGTCTTGGGTAAGTCGCTCTTAACCGGCGCCTTTACCTTGCCTGAGGCTTTAGCCTTGTGGCCTAATGACTAAACCTGATAGCCCTGACAGCCCTAACAGCCCAAACAGGAGCGCCTATGCTGGCCAAAAGAATTATTCCTTGCCTTGACGTGCGCGATGGCGTGGTGGTCAAAGGCGTCCAATTTAAAAACCACGAAGTGGTCGGCTCGATTGTCGAGCTGGCGCAGCGCTACGCCGACGAAGGCGCCGATGAGCTGGTGTTCTACGACATCACCGCCTCCGCCCACGGCAATAAGGTTGACAAGTCTTGGGTCGCCCAGATCGCTGAAGTCATCAATATCCCCTTTGCGGTGGCCGGTGGCATTCGCAGCATCGAGCAAGCCCAAGAGATCCTCGCCTACGGCGCCGATAAGATTTCGATCAATAGCCCAGCGCTGTCCAATCCGGAACTGATCACCCAGCTCTCCGATCGCTTTGGCGTGCAATGCGTGGTTGTCGGCATCGATAGCTTCTACGATGAGACCACGGGCGAGTATCTGGTCAAGCAATTTACCGGCGATGAGAAGACCACGACCACCACGCGCTGGCGCACCCTCGACTGGGTGGAAGAAGTGCAGCGCCGCGGCGCCGGGGAAATCGTGCTCAATATGATGAACCAAGACGGCATGAAAAATGGCTACGACCTAAAGCAGCTTCAAGCGGTGCAGGAGCGCTGCCACGTGCCGCTCATCGCCTCAGGCGGTGCCGGCACCATGGAGCACTTCTATGAGGCCTTCCATGAGGCTAATGTCTCCGGTGCCCTCGCCGCCTCCGTCTTCCACAAGAATTTGATCAACATCGCTGAGCTCAAGCAATACCTCAGCGCTAAAGGAGTGATTTGTCGTGCTTGAATATCGTCACGGCTTTGAGAAGATCGAAGAGTTAGACTTCGCCAAGGGCAACGGCCTGATCCCGGCCATTGTCCAAAATGCCCAAGATGGCCAAGTGCTGATGCTGGGCTATATGAATCAAGAGGCCCTCGAGAAGACTTTACAGACGCGCTTGGTCACCTTCTACTCGCGCGATCGCCAAAAGCTTTGGACCAAGGGCGAGGAAAGTGGCAATTACCTGCACTTGCGTGCTATCACCACCGATTGCGATCGCGACACCTTATTAGTGCTCGCCCGCCCCGATGGCCCGACCTGCCACAAGGGCACCAAGAGCTGCTTTGACGCAAGCCCGATGGCAGACGCCACCGTCAAGTACTTAGCCGCCCAAAAGGGCCTGCTCTAATAAAGTACATTAGGCCCAAGGCCTAATACTCCCACGCCCGGCCCGGCCGGGCGTGCTCGCTTAAACGCAAGCAGGAAGGCGCATGCGCCTGCAGGCGCATAAAGGCTTGTGCCCAGTGGGGACAATCTTGGATAAGCTTAACCGTATCCGTTCCTGACAGGATTTTTGTTATGCCGCAATCCATTTTGTTACCGAACTCCCTTACCGATGAGCTCCCACTGCGCCCTTATTTTCAAGACGACGCAGCAGCATGCTTAGCTGATTTGGTCACCAGCTGGGACAAGGTTGCCATCGCCCGCCCCCATGGCATGGGCAAGACGACCTTGCTAATGCAGCTTTACCTGCTCTTTGCCCAGGGCACAGCAAGTTGCCCAGAGTGCGCCCTTGCTGCAGCGTGGCCTGATACCAAGACCTACCCCGTGGTCTACCTCAACTTGCACAATGAGGCCATGAGCCATGACGACGACAAGTTTGAACAGGGGCTCAAAGCCAAGCTGCGCGCCGCCTACCTCAAGGCTGGCTTTGCCGTGGATGAAATTGATCCTCAGCAGCTCCTGAGTAATTATCTCTGCGCGCTGCGCCGGGCGTCTTATGAAGCCGGGCAATCACCAGTCATCTTGATCGACGACTGGGATTACCCGCTCTTGCAACAGCGCCATCAGCCTGAGACCTATCAAACGATCTGCGCCATACTGGGTACCCTCTTTTCTTGGATCGATAATTACGAGCACCTGCGCTTTGTGCTGGTCACCGGCACCCAGCGCTTAACAGAGGTATTGCGTCCGTACCATTGTGACCTACAAGATCTTACCTTGGAGCCGATTAGCAGCGAGTTATTGGGCCTGCGCCCAACCAAGCTGCGCTCCAGCTACCGCCCTGTTCTTGAGGCCGCTGCAGCTAAGCTGGGGCTTATCCCTGATCAGCTGGCCGATAAACTTGAGTCCTATTATGGCGGCTGGCGCCCTGATCCAGAAGAGCCTAACTCCGTCTTGAGCCCGCTCGCGCTCAACTGCTTTTTTGCTGCCTTGAGTGAGCCCCAAACCTCCGCTGAGCAAGCCTTCAAGTCCTATTGGAGCCAGAGTGCGCCTCAGCTTGAGCTTCCCAGCACTCCCGGGCTGCGCGCAGCCTTAGCCTCAAATAAGCTCGTGTTGCCGCTAAGCCAAGTTCTGCCGGAGATACCGACAGTTGCCTGCGCAGAATACTCCTACCTTTTTGCCAACGGCATCATGACAATAAAAGAGGTCATCTCCAAGCCATCTGACTGCGGGCACGAGCTGCCCGAGGAGGATCTGGACGCTTGGTCTGATGTTCTTGCGCCTGAGCCGGAAATCTGGGTGCGCTGTGGCTACCCTAACTGCGATGTGGCCCAAGCCTTGAACTAATCGGCTCTGCCGGTCAGGCGCGTTCTAAAGCCCTGGACTAAAGCCGCGTTCTAAGGCCGCGTACTAAGGCTCAGCTCAGAAAAGGCGCTGATAATTGGGGCTACGGCATGCCCCGTAATGGCGCCGCCCTGCCCTAGCAGTGATGGCTCCGGCGCGACTTAACATTGACACGCTATGATGTTAGATTTAGCTTAGAAAGCGCAACCTTGTCGGTTGATAACCTCTTCGTGATGATGGCGATCTTTGCTTGGTTTAAAGTGCCCGAGCAATTCTGTCACCGCGTGCTCTATTGGGGCGTACTAGGCGCGATCTTAGTACTGTCAGCCCAAGAGCGACGTATTGTGGCCTGGAGAGCTTATCCCCACAACCAGCCTTGTCAAGAAGGTATCGTGCCCTCAGTGCACATGCACAACAAATACTTAGCTCCAGCAGCCAACTAAATCAGGTTCAACCAGCCCCGGGGCTGCCATCTACAGGTACAGGCACCACCATTTGGTGCAAGCCCCATGGCAGACGTGTGGTCAGACGTGTGGTCAAAAGCCATTCAGACAGGCTTTTGAGACCATAACGTACCACAGTCTTACCCTTGCTCTTGAGATTCCAGAATCCAAGACAATTTCTGATTATAACGACGGAATGAAGTTTATATCGAATCCTTATCAGGACTGCTTCCAGGTAACTAGCATAAACAAGATGCTGAATCTGGATTATTTCTTCGACGACGAAGAAGATGAGCGCGAGCTTGTAGAGCTTGTCCGTTATCGTCTGGAGCATCCTGAGCCCCCTATAGCGGTAACTCTAGATCAGTTATAAGCTTCTGTTTGATCCTCGAGCTCTGAAAGCAAGGAAAAGCAGCGTTCTAAAACCTAGGACTAAAGCCGCGTTCTAAGGCCGCGTACTAAGCCTCAGCTCAGGAAAGGCGCTGATAATTGGGGCTACGGCATGCCCTGTAATGGCGCCGCCCTGCCCTAGCAGTGATGGCTCCGGCGCGACTTAACCTAGACTTAACATTGACACGCTATGATGCTGGGTTTAGCTTAGAAAGCGCACCTTAGCGGTGCAATTTTCCCGGACCTACGGTGCTGCCTGTGTGGCGCTTTAGTGGGAACCGCGGTATTTTGTTGTGTCTTAGCTCAAAAGGTCAAACTCACAATTGTCACTTTCAACTACCCCTGTTGCCGATCCTATGGCCAATACCCATATCGGTCTTGAGACCGAGACGATGGTGGTCTTCGGTATCGTGGCGCTCTTTGCGTTAAGCGTTGATATCTGGGTGCACCGTAAGGACAAGCCGATCGCCTTGAAGTCCGCTGTCATGTGGACGCTCTTTTGGATTGCGGTCTCGATGTGCTTTGCCTTATTCCTCTACGTCCACTTCAATGGTGAGGTCGCCTCGCTCTTCTTGGCCGGTTACCTCTTTGAGCAAGCGCTGTCGGTAGATAACCTCTTCGTGATGATGGCGATCTTTGCTTGGTTTAAAGTGCCCGAGCAATTCTGTCACCGCGTGCTCTATTGGGGCGTCTTAGGCGCGATCTTCTTTAGATTGCTCTTCGTCTTGATTGGCTCGGCCCTCTTTGCCATGGGCCCGGTGGTCGAATTCCTCTTTGCCTTATTGGTCGCCGCCTCCGGCTTTATGATGCTGCGCAAAAAGGATGACAACGAAGACGAAAACGCCGACTACAGCCATCACATTGCCTTCCGCGCCGTCCGCCTCTTCTTCCCGGTCTTCCCGCGCTTAGTGGGCCACTCCTTCTTTGTCTCGCAGGCCCAGGTCAACGAGGAGATGAAGAAGCCGGAGAACCAAGGCCTAGTGTTAAAGCGTCATGGTCCACTCTTTGCCACCCCGCTGTTCTTATGCTTAGCGGTGATTGAGACCACCGACGTCATGTTCGCCTTTGACTCGGTGCCGGCGGTGATCGCGGTCTCGCGCGAGCCATTAATCGTGTACTCGGCCATGATTTTTGCGGTCTTAGGTCTGCGCTCGATGTACTTTGTCTTAGACGCGATGCGCCAATACTTAATTCACCTGGAAAAGGCCGTTACCGTCTTACTGTTCTTTATCGCCTTTAAGCTCGCCGCCAGCGCCAGCCTCCATCTGTTTGGCTTTGGTATTGACATCAGCGTTTACACTTCGCTGGCGATCATCGCCATCATCTTAGGCCTGGGCATCATCGCCTCCTTTATCTTCCCGGATAAGTCCAAGCCTAAGGCTCAAGCTGCCGCTGCTGCCACTGCATCCGCAGCTGACGCCGCAGCCGCTACGCAAGTTGCCGCCACGCAAGTTGCTGCTGACTCCGCTGCCACCCCAGTAGCACCTGAGGCCCCTGCTGCTACCGCAGAGTCTGGTACCGCGACCGTTACCGCAACTGTTGCCACTGAGACCACCCCAGCGGCTGACTCAGCTGGTGCGGCTGAAGCTCCAGCTGAGAGCGCAGATGCTCCAGCCGAGGACAAGTCCGCATCTCAGCCGGAGGCTGAGCACAAGGCTAAGTAAGCGCTTTCCGCACGGCTTGCCCACAGCATGGCCGTGCTCACGCGCGTGGCTTGCCCTTTAGCGGCAAATCACTACAATAAGAGCCACACCAAGACCTGCCCGCCACGCAGTGGTGCGCAGGTCTTGTCATTTTTCCTCAAGGCTCAGAATGCTGGGTCTTGCTTTGGGCCTAAATAACGGCATGACCTGAGCGTTAGCGGCTACTGTCGCGCGCTGAGGTTGGTTAGCGTGGCCCTCCGTAACGCCTTTGAAGGTAGACTTTAGATGTCGCGTCGCTCGCACAAAAAAGAGGTGCAGGCTGCCCCTGAGCCTAGCGCCCCCAAACATTTAAGTAAGTACGCGGCTAAGAAATTAGCCCAAGCTGCGGCCGAAGCCCGCGGTGATTATTACCCCGATTACGCTGAGTCTGAGTACAGCAGTAACACCGTCGCCGCCCTCCATGGCGATGAAGCTGAGCTCTCCTCACTGCACGCCCAGCGCATCGCGCGTGCAGCCTCCGAAGGCGGTGCGGGCATCGAGCGCGGCTCGTCCTTTGAGCAAGAAGAGGCGCCGCTGCCACCTATTACCGGACGCCCACCGCGCTCCCGTCAAGCTGAGTACACCGCGCTGGTTGCAATGCCTGGCACCACGGTCATGGTGCCCAGATCGCGCCTTAATGACGATGGCACGCTCAAAAAGCGCAAGCGTTTCGTCAAGATTGAGCGCAAGGATGGGCGTAAGGTCAAAATCACCCGCAAGAAGCCGCAGTACGAGCGCGACCTCTTTGTCGACCCGCAACAGCTGGCGCAGCTGCCTGAGCGCGTGGCGCAAAAACGCTTAAAGCGCGTTGAGCACGAAGCCCAGATCAAGGAAGCGCGCTCAGCGGCCTTGGCCAAGATGCAAGCTGAGGGGCGCCACTACGATCCAAGCCCAGATGCGGTAATCCAAAACCGCTTCCAGCCGGGCACCGTCGTCACCTTAGGCATCAAGACCCAAGATCGCACCCCAGACTATAACGATCCCCTTGAGATCGAGTCGGCCAAGCAACCGCACAATATGCGCGCCAACCTCTTGTATGCGCCCATTAAGCGCGTCAACAAGCCGGTTGAGGGCCCGGATGTCATTGCTAAATGGCTTGATAACTGGGAGCGCAATAACGATCCTGAGGGCATCTTCCATGAGCTCTTAACCGAGGTTAAGCGCGTCCGCGCCGAGGAAAACGGCATTGCCTACGTGGGCCTGCCTGCCTTCCTGCTATTTTTAGAGGGCATGGCCAAGCGCGATATCATCGACGTCTACGCCTTAGAGTTCAAGCGTTTCATCAAGCGCCGTGAGGTCTCCGACTTCATCGCCGCGATGAAGGCGCCCGCCCTTACTTGGTTTTGTGAGCGCCATCGCTTTGATAGCGCCTACGCCTTACTCTACCTTGACACCTATCCGGTGCACTTCAAGTTAGGGCGCAAGCGCGTCTATGTTGAGCACGAACTCTTCATGATCGGCGTCACCTTAGATGGCCGCAAGGATCTCATTGGCGTCATCCCCGACTTTACCGCCGGGCGCTTGTCGCAAGCCTTTTGGGAGACCATTTTCGGCCGGATCAAGGAATTAGGCTGCGCACACCTGTGCTATGTGTTAGCTGCCTTTAAATGCCGCTTCTTAGATCGCGCTCTGCGCAAGCTCTTCCCGGAGGCGACCTTGCAGTACAACTTACTGGAGGTGCTGCAATTTGACAGCTACCAGCTGCCGCCTGAGGAGCGCAAGGAGTTCATGGCCGACAGCGCCCAGCTGTGCGCGAGCGCCGACTACGCCTGCGCGCAAAGCGCCTTGGAGCTGATGCGCGCCAAGTGGGAGCCGCGGCTGCCTGAGGGCACCACGGTCTTGCAGGGTAACCTTGAATACCTGCAGCATTACACCGCGCTGCCGCTGCCTGAGCGCAAGCTCCTTAACACCAACAAGATGGTAGCCCATGAGGCGGCACTCTTGATGGGTCATAAGGGGCCCTCCGACTTCTTCTCCGATCACGCTGAGTTCTTGAACTTCTTGTTCTACCGCTACGTGATCTGGGCTAAGCACGAGTGGCTCGAGCACCAAGACGAGGCCTTATATAACCTCAAGTTCTCGCGTCTCTTTGCCCTCTTGCGCAGCCAAGACACCAGCGGGGGCCAGCTCTTAGATGAGCTCTTGACTGAGCGCCAGCAGGACTTCATGTACCGCCACTTCGGTCAGGTCAGCTCCGGCCCGATTTTCTCGCTCAACGCCAACCGCAAGCGCATTGCGCTCGCAGGCCAAGTTGAGGTCACCGCAAGCGGCGCCCTCCAAGGTGCCTCATGGCAAGAGCCCCAAGAGCTCCCGGCGGCGGCCCCCAGCGCTGACGCAGCCCCAGCGGAAAACGCGGCGGGTGCGAGCCCGACTGAACCTGAGGCGGGCGCTGCTGCTGCAAACCTTACGGCGTCCCCGAGCGCGGCGGACAGCGCGCAGCCTAGCGCTGCCGCGCCCCTTGAGGTGGGCGGCGCCCAAGCGGTGGCCCAAGTCAATGCGGTGCAGCTGAGCGCGCCCAATCCGGTCGCAGGCTCCAGCTTTGGCTTGGGCCTGGGCCCGCAAGCCTCCAGCTTAACGGCGGCCTCAGCCCGCAGCAGCGCTTTAGACAGCCATGTCATGGGCGCGCAAGCGGCGCAAGTCATGGAGCCCGAGGGCGAGCTAAGCTGGGATGACAATGTAAGCTTAAGCGCGGCTCCGCTCTTGTTTGCCCCGGTAGCACCTAGTGGCGCCCCGGCCCCGAGCCTGACCTTACAGGCCGGGACCCAAAACGCCTTAGTGCCCAAGGCAAGCAAAAAGGCGCTGCAGCCACATAAGCTGACCCAAGCGCTCACGGCCCAGCGTGCGTCGACCCCGCGTCTGTCCGTCCAGCACCCGACGACCCAACTGCCTCCGATCAACCTCGGTTTTGATAAGGCGGGACTGTCGCCTTTGGAGCTGGCGCCGACCATGCGCACCTTCAAGGGCGAAACGCTACCGCCCCCTGATTTATCAAGCTTAAGTGCGCTGGGCGATCCGCTGGCGCAGTTAAGCGGCGTCTATGCCCCAGTAACGGCCGAGGCCCCTGCGTCAAGCCCGGCGGCCGAGCGCGCCGCGCACGGTGCGCCGCTGCCTGAGTATCAAGGTCGCATTGAGGGCAAGCGCTATCGCCAGCCCGAAGATTTTGGCTCGCAGAGCGCCCCGCACAGCATGCGCACCAAGCTCTACTCCGCCCACAGCGCCCAGCTGCTAACCCAGCTGGACACGAGCTTAGAGGAATTGCTGCAGCCTAAGGCCGCCGCGCCGTCGACTTATCTCAACTTGCCGCAGGTTAGCTCCAACATCCAAAGCGCCAATGCGGTGATGGGCATGGTTAAGCCGACCATTGAGCAAGCTCTCAAGGAAGAGCATGACCAGTTAAAGCAGTCTGAGCGGCAGCTCATTTACCGCTTGCTGGGCCATAACTTTAACTTCGATGAGGTTAACAACGTCATCCTCCAAGTTAACCCTATCTTCCGCGAAGCCTTGCAAAACAAGCAGCGCGAGCTGGAGCGCAAGCACAAGGAGCAAAAGCTGGAGCGCAAGCTCAAGGCCAAGCAAAAGGCGCGTGAGCGCTACTTAAAGCGCCAAGCGCACAAGGCGCAGCTAGCGGCAGAGGCGGCAGCCTTTGACCCGATTAAGCCTGAGGCTATCACCATGGGCAACGATCTGGCCCCGGTTAGCGCGGGCAAGGCGCTTGATGATCCGCTCACCCCGCCTTTAGGCGCCATCCTAGATGAGAGCACCAGCTTTGACCCCACCAAGGTCACAGCGGAGGCCACCTACTCAAGCCCGAAGGTTGAGTTAGAGCCGCTCTTGGGCAGCGTCAGCTTAAGCCCAACGGGCTTAAGCGGCACCAGTGCCCTTGAGGTCAGCCCGCAGATCATGACCACGCTCTTAAGTGACGCCACGGTCACTCAGGGTGCGGCGCATGCCCACTCTAGTGCCGATGTCTTGACCATGCAGCCGCGTGAGCTCAATGACGCTAACTCAAGCTTAGATCTTGCCGCGGCCCAAAGCTACCAGCGCGCTGAGTCCGCTGCGCTCTTTAACCTCTCCGGCAGCGCCCTGATGAATCAGGCCCCAGAGCTGACGCTGCCGCAGCGTGAGGGCGCAGGCAGCGTCAGCGAAGATGACTTGCCAATTGTCAAAACGACCGACGCACATTGCCCGGTTCCGGCCCCGGAGATTCGCTCGGCCCTGGTGGAACAATTGGCGCCCACCGCGGGCGTTAGCACCCCGAAGCTTGATCCCAAGGTCAAGCTTAAGTAGTGCGCTTACTGCGCTTAAGTAGTGAGCTTACGCAGTAGCTCACGCCGCAAGCTTCGGCCCCCGCGCGCGCCCTGAGGCGGCGCACCCGCACCAGAGGCGCGCCGGCAGCAGGGCGGCGCGGCGCTGCCCCCAGCCCGTCTGAGAATTAAGACGGGCTTTTCAGTCCCGATGAGGGGGACGTGCTAAGATAGAACCATGGCACTTACTAAGGTGCCCTGTTGTGTTATGTGCCCACTTTGAGGCTGGATCGGGAGTAAATAGTGTTAATTGCAACCCATGATGGTAGTTTTCACGCTGATGAGACCGTGGCCTGCGCCATTCTCTCGTACCTATATGATCACTGCGAAGTGATTAGATCGCGTGACCCAAAGCTCCTTGAGACCGCTGACCTCATCATCGATGTCTCCGGGCGCAACGACGACAAGCACTTTGATCACCACTCCAACGAATTTAACTTAAGCCGCCCCAACGGCATTCACTACGCGACCGCAGGTTTAATGTGGCTTAAGTTTGGCCGCGCCTATTTAGAGCGCATCGCCAAGGAGCACTTTCCTGAGAGCGTACAGGCGGAGTTTAGCGACGAGATTTTTACCGCCGCGCAGGCGCGCATCGACCAAGAGATCATGTACGGGGTGGATCTCAATGACAACGGTCAGCTCAACAGCTACCTCAACGATTTGATTCAACCGCGCACCCCCCAAGATCAAAAGATCATGGACGAGCTCAATGAGTTCTACCGCTACACCCCAGATATCCCCTATCTGGTGGCGATGCAGAACTTGCCTAACGTTACCGGCGATGAGCAAAACGCCCAGTTCTCGACCACGGTCAAGGTCTTAAAGACCTTGCTCATCAACGCGGCCATCAACGCGCTCAACACCGAACAAGGCATTGCTAAGGTCTTAGCCCTGTATGAGGGCGGGCCGCTACTCATAATGCATGAGAAGCTGCCGTGGACGCAGGCGGTACTGTCGCACTTTGAGCGCTTTGCCGACTGCATGCTCGCCATTTACCCCGATCGCAAGCGCGGCTGGCGCATCCAAACCCTGCCTTTCTCCAAGGCCGAGCGCTTTAAGAACAAGCTCCCGGCCCCTAAGGCGTGGCGCGGCTTAGATGAGGCCGAGCTCGATCGCGTTACGGGCCTGCACGGCACCATCTTCGTCCACCGCGCGGGCTTTACCGGCGGCGCCATGGAGTTTGACACCATTTTGCAGATGGCTCAGCTGTGGCTGCGCGATGGTGAGCGCACCAAGTAGCCCTAGGCGACGCCCAGAGTGCGCTAGGCAGCGCCCATAAAGCGCGGGCCGGGCGGCGTCCATAAAGCGCGCTAGACGGCACGGAGCTGGGGACAAGCTGGTAACGAGATGGTGACCTACAGGAGGGATCGTGAGCGATAGTGTGCAAGTGTCCGCCGCTGAGGCGGAGTCTGAGCTCTTTACCTTAGGCTATGGCGTGAGCGCGCCCTCGGCTGAGGCCTTGTACCAGCACACCCAGCAACTAGTCGACGCCGTGCAAGCAAAGCTTAGCGGCGCGGACTTTGCGCTGCAAGGCTATTGCGAAGAGACGACCCTGGGGCAACCGATCGAATTTCAGCCCAAGGCGGTCGCGCAAATTACAGGCTATGCTCAGCACGTGCCCTTTGCCTTGGTCATGGCCAGCTCCTTAGAGCTCAACTTGGTCGACGAGTCGACCAATCTCACCGTGCCCTTGGGCGCGGCGGCCCTCTTAGGCAGCCCCGGCCTCAATCTGATTGACTTGATCGCGCTAGGCCCCGCGCGTTGCGATGAGACGCTCTTTGAGCTCCATCAGCACTTCCAAAGCTGGGCCGATCTCAGCCGCAGCTATGCCTTAAGCCAAGCGCACGCGATTCTGCGCGGGCTTGCGCACGCTCTGACCCAATACGATAGCGCTAGCGGCAGTATGAACCTGCCGCCCATTACGG
>DXIF01000128.1 GCA_019113025.1 Candidatus Anaerobiospirillum stercoravium
CCCATACATATACCACCACTCATATACAAAAATCCAATTTTATGGTTTCTATTTATTAATGCAGTCGCGATCGGATTGATATTCCTAGCTATAGTCAATCTCCCGCAAATACTTAAATTTATTTTTTCTATAGCATGCAATCTCTTAATGGTGTGTTGGAATCACTTTATGATAAAGTTGATTAACTATTCTTTTCTTCTGCGCAAGCTTTATTACAGATATATCGCTATTCCTCTGTACAAGCTTTATTACAGATATATCAAGCGTTAAAACTTGCTATTAGTAATACACACCTTTTTCCGCCTCAAAAGACCTCTGTTTGTTATGCGTCGTATCCCCCTGTTTGCATGATTCAAGTGCGCCGAACGGGCGCACCACCTTCACTCTATTCAGCTCATGATTACTTTGTAGAACGCGGCAACGTCCCTTCTTCCTCCTACGCCTTTGGCGCAGCCCATATCTTTGCCTTTATTTTCCGTCCCAAGGAACCATGGAGCACAGCTGGAGCACCAACTGTGAGCACACTCCTTGCTATCGCTGTTTTACCTACATTTTCAGCTAAAATAAATGTAACGTTGTAACAACAGTGATTTTTAAGCCACTTCTGAACACCCCGGAATTGGCCGTACTGCAAGGTTTTGCGCTCCAACTGCGCGCCACCTGAGCTTGCTTGATTGCAATGAGCTCATCCTTGGATTTGTATCATCACTAAGTAAGGAGCTAGCGTTTCTTAGACCACCTTAGTTCAGTGCACCCCGACTCCAACCTAGTGCACGCACGAACTAAGCCCGCGCTCCAAGGCCACGCTAGAAAACATGTTATGAAGAAGTCTGTACTCTCGATCCTTTGTGCCGGTGCCATGATGCTCAGCGTCACCGCTTGCAGCTTTACCGCCCCAATCAACGAATACGGCGGCTCAATCCCTGTGGGCGTCACCTCCGCTGAAGTTAAGCAAGTCATTAAGGACGCTGGCGCTAAGCGCGATTGGATCGTCAAGGACATGGGCAACGGTGTGTGCGAGGCTACCTACATCGCCCGTGGCCACCAAATCGTTGTTAAGGTCACCTACGATAAGGATAGCTACGAAATTTCGTACGTCTCCTCGCAGGGCATGAAGGTCGATACCCAAGAGGGCACCATCCACCGCAATTACAACCGCTGGGTTAACAACCTCAAGCACGACATCGACTTAGGCTTATTGCAGGCTGAGGCCCGCTAAGCCCGGCAAAGTCTCAGCGTGCGCGCGTAAGTCAGCTAAGTCAGTTCTGATCGCGCTGCCTTACCGCCCCACCGGGGCGCCCCTTAATCTGCTCACCCCAATACCCAGCTGCTCAGCCGAAGCTCAGTCTCGGCACCATCCTAGGTTCTAGCCTACAGTTCGCGCGGCTGAGCGGAGCGCCCCGGTGGCCACTTGCTTAACCCTTGATTAACCCTTGCTTACCCCTTACTTCCTGTAGTCCTATGAGCGCCTGCTCCTAACACCCTAGAAGCAGCGTGCCTTGCAGTCCGACCTTGATGTTGGGGCTGAACCTCACTTAACCACCGCTTTACCACCGCTTACTTGCTGAGCTTGAGTACGCACCGCCATGTTTGGTTACGATCAAGATAACGCCACGGCCTTAGAGGCCATTTCCTGGGCCCAGACCATCTGTTTTGCCCCCATGCTCTTTAAGAGCACGGTGCTGCTCAAGCGCTTAGGCGTGCTCGCCGCCTTAAAAGAGGCCCAGCGCACGACCAAACAAGGCCTGACGGTAGCGGAGCTTGCGCACAAGCTGACCATATCGCCTTATGCCTTGGGCGTGCTTTTGGATATGGGCCTGTCCGGGCGCATCGTGATGGAAGATGACACCGGACGCTTTCGTCTCACCAAGGCCGGGCAGTTCCTCTTGGATGATCCCATGTGCGCGATCAACCTCGATTTCACCGAGGACGTGTGCTATCAGGCCTTAGACCAGCTGGAGGCATCCCTCAAACATGAGCGCGCGGAGGGCCTGCGCGTCTTTGGCTTTGACGATGGCATAATCTACCCACATTTGTCCCAGCTCCCAGAACCGGCCAAAACCACTTGGTTTGCCTATGACCACTTCTACTCCGATGCCGCCTTTGCTCCTGCCTTAAAGCAAGTGCTATCGTTACAGCCCAAGCGCATCTTCGATGTCGGTGGCAATACTGGCCGCTTTGCCCGCACCTGTGTTGAGCGCGACCCCGACGTTGCGGTCAGCATCCTTGATTTGCCCGAGCAAATTGCCTTGGCCCAAGCGCAGCTCAAGTCCCTGCCTCAGGCCGAGCGTATCTCCTTCCACCCGGTCAATGTCTTGGAAGATACGCCGTTTCCTGCGGGCGCGGACGTGTGGTGGATGAGCCAATTTCTTGACTGCTTTGGCGCCGACGACATCGTCGCTATCTTGCGCCGCGTCCATGCCGCGCTGCCTGATGATGGCACCGTGTGCATCTTAGAGCTGTTTCCGGATGCCCAGCGCTTTGAGGCGGCGGCCTTGGCCCTGAACGCCACCTCGCTGTACTTTACCGTCCTGGCCAACGGCAAGAGCCGCTTCTACCGCTCCACTGAGTTCTTGCAGCTCGTTGAGCGCGCAGGGTTTAAGATCAGCGCCCGCACCGATAACATCGGCCTAGGCCACACCTTACTGATGCTCAAGAAGGCTTAGGAGGCGCTATGAGTTACACCTTCGCGCTTGATTTAGTCGCCGCGACCGCCCAGAGCTTAGGCTGGGACGATGCCGCCGCCCGTACTGCTTTTTTGACAAACGGCACCATCGACCCGAGCTTGCCCGTGCCCAAAAGCCCGCGCATCCCGATGCTAACCGCCCGTCGCCTTAATGGCGGCGAGCGCATGGCCTTAAATTGCGCTTTGGCGCTATTAGGGGACGATACGCAGGCGCTGGTGTTCTCCAGCCACCACTCCGAGCTTGAGCGCAACCACCGCATCCTGACCGCTTTGGCCGAGCAGCGTTCGGTCTCGCCCACCGACTTTACCTTGTCGGTCAATAATAGCGCGCCGGGTAACCTCACCATCTTAACCAAGCGCCCCCTCACGGTAAGTGCCCTGTCCGCCTCGCATGAGTCCTTTGCCGCGGCCTTAACCGAAGCCTACCTCATGCTCCAAGACCAGTATGAGGAAGTGCTGGTGGTCGATTGCGATGGCGCAGTCCCACAGTTTTACCACCCGCATTTGGCCGCAGGCGAGTTCACCCTGCCCTTTGCCAGCGCGTGGCGGCTGCGCCGCGGCTCCAACCTACAAGTGGAGCTCAAGCCTGCCACCGCCGCCGCGCAAGATTTAGCGCTACCGGCTTCGCTTGCGGCATGGCGCGCCCTGCAAACCACGGGACAGGTGCAGCTTAACTTGCCGCAGCACCACCTCACTTTAACCATGACCCCTGAGGCCAGCATTAACTGGGTCTAACTATGCATCGCCTCTATCTCATCTACCGCGCCCTGATCACCCCGCTGTGCTTTGTCATCTTCAATGGCGGCGCCTTGTTCTTATCGCTGATCTGGTTTCACGCGCTTAACCTCGTGATCCGTGATGCCAAAAAGCGCCAGCTCTATGCCCGCGCCAGCATCAGCTATTCCTTTCGCCTCTTTGTCTGGATGCTGGTTACGCTGCGCATTATCAAGGTGCGCTTTGATCACTTTGAGCAATTACAGCCCTCGACCAACGGCAGCACGCGCCCGGGCGTGATCTTGGTGGCCAATCACCCCAGCCTCATCGATTACGTGCTGATTGCCTCGCGCCTTAATCACATCAATTGCGTGGTCAAGGAGCAACTCAAGCATAACTTCTTCATGCGCGGCGTAATCAAGGCCTCAGGCTATCTGGCCAACGATGACCCGGAAGCCTTTTTACAAGAGGGCAGCGCCTGCCTACACGCG
>DXIF01000014.1 GCA_019113025.1 Candidatus Anaerobiospirillum stercoravium
CTGCGAGCACTGCGAGAGCTACAGGCGCCGCGCTCCTAGCAGCTTTGCGCCGCCCGCCACAGCTTACTTAGATGCTACCCGTTTCACTTTGGAGAGAGTATGCCCAAGATTCTTTGGATGTCACCTTATAGTCTGCATGACATCACCTCGGGGGCGTCGATTCACTGCCGTGCCATCTTGGAATCCCTGCTGCCGCACGGTTTTGAAGTGTGGTCCTTTGCCTCCTTTGTCTTTGACCGCCCCCAAGGGGGCGCGGCCACCTTTGGCGACTTAAACCAGCTCTTTGCGCGCGACCCGCACGCCCAGCTCATCCAATTTGACGATCGGGGCATCCACTACATCTACCTGAAAAATCAGCACACCAAGGAGATGGAGCGCACGGTCAGCGAGCAAAATGAGTACTTTGAGCGCTATCTTGAAGTGCTCCATAAGTTTCAACCTGATATCGTCATCGGCTATGGCACCGGGATGGACTCCTATACCTGCTTTGCTGAGGCCCAGCGCCGTGGCATCGCTACCGTCTATCTCTTGCTCAACGGCAAGCATGCGCACTTTACCTTCCCGCATCTGGATTTGGTGCTGACCGATTCGCACACCACCGCCCAGCTCTACGCCGAGCGCGAACACATCAACTGCACCCCGATTGGCCAGTTTATCGAGCCTAAGTATGTGGTCGCCGCCACGCGCACCCCGACCTTTGTCACCATGGTCAACCCGGACTTGAGCAAAGGACTTGCGCTCTTTGCCAAGCTCGTGCACACCTGCAAAACGGCCTTGCCCGACGTGAAGTTCTTGGTGGTCAATTCGCGCGCCAACTTCGTGGCAGGCTTGCCATACTTACATGAGCAAGGCAGCAAGGTGCACCCGTATCAGGCCTCGGACTTTGACAATGTCCTGATGGCCAATGCCACCAACGATATGCGCTTGGTCTATGAAAGATCTAAGGTCGTGATCGTGCCGTCCTTGGCCTATGAATCATGGGGCCGGATCGCCAGCGAAGCGCTGCTCAACGACATCCCGGTCTTAGGCAGTAAGATCGGCGGTATCCCCGAGGCGATCAATGGCGGCGGCATTGTGCTTGAGCCTCCGGCCGCCTGCGTGCAAGATTACACCGCGCTGCCCAGCGACGCGGAAATTGCGCCTTGGGTGGACAGCTTAAAGCGCTTGCTCCAAGAAGACTGGTCCCAGGCAATTGCCACCGCGCGCACCAATGTCGACCTCACGACCTTAAGTACGCGTCTTGCCTCCATGCTCACCACCTTGTGCGCGCGCCGCATTGCGGCACCTGAGACCAGCTATGATGGTGCGGCCCCGCGCCGTTAGCTCAAACAAAAGGATTTCCCATGCCCAAAGTTCTTTGGTTGTCTCCTTACAGTTTGCATGACACTTCCTCCGGCGCCTCGGTCGACGCTAAGGATATGTTAGAGTGCTTGGTCAAGCGCGGCTTTGAAGTGTGGTCGTGTGCCTCCTTTGTCTTTGATAATCCCTCCGGCACGGTCGCCTTTGGCGATTTAGAGCACAAGCTCCAAAGCGATGCCCACAAGACCTTTATCTTGGACGACCATGGCATCCACTATATCTACACCCGCTGCCATAGCCGCCATGAGCTTGATTTCACCTTGGAAGAAGGCCAGCTCTTGTATGAGACCTTCTTGGATGTCTTAGATGAGTTCAAGCCTGATATCGTCTTTGGCTATTGCCCGGGTATGACCTCCTTAACCTGCTTTGCCGAAGCCAAACGCCGCGGCATCAAGACGGTCTACCTCTTGGTCAATGGCAATCACCAGCAATTTGCTTTCCCCAGCTTTGACCTCGTGATCACCGATAGCCAAGCGACCAGCGACTACTACGCCAAATTAAGCCACATCAATGTGGTCCCGACCGGCGCCTTCTTCTCACCTGAGCGCTTCTTATGTCAAGAGCGCGACCCTAAGTACATCACCTTTATCAACCCAGTCGGCGCCAAGGGCCTGCCCATTTTCGCTAAGCTCGCTCAAGTCTGCCAAAGCGAGCTGCCCGACTTACGCTTCTTGGTCATCAACAGTAGAGCCCACTTTGCCCAGACCGTGGCCCTCCTCCATGAAAAAGATCAGCCTGAGATCCACCCGTTTAAGGCCAGTGACTTCCCTAATGTTGATCTGGCCGGGGCCCAAAAGGACATGCGCCCGGTCTATCGCTTAACCCGCGCCTTAATTGCCCCATCGCTGTGGTTTGAGTCGTGGGGGCGCGTCACCTCGGAGGCGGCCTTAAACGAAATTCCGGTGCTGTGCTCAACCTCAGGCGGCTTATCTGAGGGCATGGCCGGGTGTGGCCTAGCGCTGCCTGCGCCCGAGCACTGCATCAAAGATCACTGGTCGCTGCCCACCGATGAGGAAATTCGCCCTTGGGTCGAGGGGCTTAAAACCATCTTGAGCACGGATTACAGCGAGCAATTTAAACAAGCTAAAATCCTGTTATCGCCGGAGCGGGCCACCAATCGCGTCATTGCCGCCTTTGCCCCGCTGTGTGCACAAAGCGCCAGCAACCACCCCCAGTATTACCGTCATTAAGCGGCCGCCTTTCACGGCCGTCGTGCCCTAGACTCTCTTTTGAACTCACGCCTAGGACACGGCCTACAACAGCGGTGTGTGCCGCTTAGGAACTGAACCATGCCTAAACTTCTTTGGGTTAGCCCACTTAGCGTTCACGATACGACCAATGCCTCGGCCGCGCAATGGCGCAATATGCTGTTATCGCTCAAGGCCCGCGAGGTCGACATTGTCGGCTTAAGTGCCCTCAACTTTGTGCAAGCAAGCGGCACCTCGATGTTTATCGACTTAGACGAGAAGCTCAAGGGCAACGAGAACTCGTTTAACCTCAACGATAACAATATCAACTTCATCTATATGCGCACCAAGTCGCACCAGTTAGGCGAGATGAGCTCGCAAGAGCAGCGTAACTTCTACGCCAAGTTCTGCGCCATCATCAATGCCTTCCGCCCGGATGTGGTGATGGGCTGCGGCACGGACATGCTCTCGATGGTGTGCTTTGATGAGGCCAAGCGCCGCGGGCTGCCGACCGTTTACACCCTGCTCGATGCCACCCCGCGCCGCTTTAATTTCCCTAATATCGACGTGGTGATCACCGATAGCTCTGCGACCTCCAATCTCTACGCCACCTTGCAAAAGATCAATGCGGTGGTCGTAGGCTCGTTTATCCCCGCCGTGGGGATCAAACAGAGCGCCGAGCGCACCCGTATCACCATGATCAACCCGACCTGGGATAAGGGCGTGACCATCTTTGCCAAGCTCGCCCAAATGAACCCAGAGGCCGCCCAGAACTATAAGTTCACGGTCTATGAGCCGGTCGCCGGGCAATTGGCCCAAAGCTTAAGTCAAGCCCATGAGCTGGGGGGGACGGCGCCGGGCTTTAACAAGGCCGACCTTACGCACATCGAGGTGTTAACTGCTGACACTCCGATGCAGGAAGTGCTCGCCCAAACCAAGGTCTTAGTGGTACCGTCGCTGTCTTTTGAGGGCATCAATACCCTCGTGCGCGAAGCGGTCGTCAGCGGCATCCCAGTACTGGCTACTAATCAAATTGGACTAGCAGAGTCAGTTCGTGATGCTGGTATCTTAGTTGAAATTCCTACATACTGTTTAAGCGACCATCAAGTAATCCCACGCAGTGAAGACATGGGAAATTTCGTCAAAGGCCTAACTATTGCCCTGACGGAGGACTTCAGTGAGCGCTGTGCTAAGGTCGCACGTCGCTTTGACGTTAACCTCAGTGCCAATCGTTTAGCCGTGACATTAAAGCCGCTCTTTGAGCAGCGCGCGGGCAATAATCCGCAGCTGTTGCGCAACGGCAGCTTGGTCTAAGCCCAAGTGCCAATTGACTAGCGGCCAGTGCGCGCAGGCGCAGTGCCCCAAGGCACAGCGCCTGCGGCCGCCCGGTCCCGGCCCTAAACGATCGTGTTTAGGGCCTTTTTGTTTTTAGGAAATGCTATGCCTAAGATTTTGTGGGTTGCGCCCTTTAGCCTGCACGATACATCTTCGGGGGCGGCGATCAATTGCCGCTACATGTTAAAAGGCCTGGCCCGCTTAGGCTATGAGGTCTGGGCATGCTCGACCTTTGTCTTCAACACCCAATCGGGCGCCCAGCAGGCCTTTGGTGACTTAGAGCAGCAGATCTACCACAGCGCCAACAATGTCTTTGTCTTCGACGAGGACAATATCCACTACGTCTACCCCAAGGTGATGCAAACGAGCGAATTGAGCATGACCTTGGCCGAATGCCAGCTCTTTTTTAACACCTACCGCCAAATCTTAAGCGAGTTCCAGCCCGACTTAGTCATGGGCTATGGGGTCAGCCCCCTCGCCCAGACCTGCTTTGCCGAGGCCAAGGCCCAACAGCTGGCCACGGTCTATGTCGTGAGCAATGGCACCTACGGCAACTACCTCTTTCCTAATATCGACCTCATCGTCACCGACTCCCATGCCACCGCCCAGCTCTATGCCGAGCGCGACGAAATCAATATGGTGCCGGTGGGCGCCTTCTTTGATGTCAAGGACATTACCGCGCCCCAACACGAGCCGCGCTTTGTCACCATGATTAACCCCTCAGAGCACAAGGGCGTGTCGATTTTTGCCAAGCTCGCCCAGGTCTGCCAACAAGAACTGCCCCAGGTGCAGTTCTTAACCGTGAGCAGTGGGCGCCCGATCACTGAAGTCTTAGGCTTACTCCATGAAAAAGGCAAGCCCCAAGTGCACCCCTTCCACCCCAGTGACTTTAAGAACCTCCATATGGTGGACTTGCAAGAGGACATGCGCCCCATTTACGCTATTACCTCGGTCTTAGTCGCACCGTCCCTGTGGTTTGAGCCCTGGGGGCGCTGCGCCAGCGAAGCGATCTTCAACAATATCCCGGTGATTGCCGCCAACTCGGGCGGTTTAAGCGAGGCGATGGCCGGCGGCGGCGTGCTCCTTGATACCCCGCAGCATTGCCAAGAGGACTATCTCTCGCTCCCAGACGACGAGGAAATTCGTCCTTGGGTCGAGAGCCTTAAATTTTTCTTAGAGCACACGAGCGATAGCGATAGCGCTGAGCTCTTGTCGACGGCCCAGCAGCGTCTGTCCCAAGAAAATGCCTTAGGCCGCCTTATCACGGCGCTCACCCCGCTCATTACGCGCAGCCAACAAAAGCGCGCCTTGCGGACGCAGCCGCAGCTTAATCTCAATGCCTTAAGCGACCACCAATTAGCGCAAGTGCCGGACGTGCATTTTTAGGAGCAGCATCATGATCAAGATTTTGTGGGTGCAGCTATGCTGCGTGCACGACCATTTAAACCCGGTCTCGGGCCAAGTCCGCCATATGATTGCCGCGCTCAAGCAACGCGGGGCGGAGCTGGCGGTCCTGTCCTCAACCATTCGCACCAGCACCAATCCCCATACGGTGGCCCAGAACGTCCGCGAGCAAATTCAGCACAGCACGACCAAGTTTCATCTATTAGAGGATGACATCCCCTACGTCTACACCACCACAGCCTCGAACAATTTAGGCGACATGACGGTGCTGGAGCAGCGCAATTTCTACAATGAGATGACGCCGATCATCTGCGGCTTCAAGCCTGATTTGGTCATTGCCTCAAGCTCAGACATTGTGACCATGTCCTGCCTCAATCTGGCCAAGCAATGCGGTCTGCCCACCGCCTTTGTGCTCTTAGAGCACCCGACCTTTGAATATAGCTTTCGCGACAGCGACCTCATCGTCGCCACCAGTCAATTCTTAATCGACAGCTACGTCACCCCCCAAGGGCGCAGCGCGACCTATCTTGGTCCCTTTATCAAGCTCTCCGGCCCTCTGCTCACCAAGGCACACGAGACCGGGGGCACCAGCACCACGGCGCAAGCTAAGCGCGCGCAGCTTAAGAGCATGGCTGCGGAGATTGCCTCCCGCAAACTCATTTTGCTGGTCAACCCGAGCCTAGAAAATGGCCTGGCGCTCTACCTTGAGCTGGTCAAGCGCTGCCGTGCTGACCGCACCTTGTTCTCCTACCAATTTGCGGTGCTCGAACGCGAGCCCAACCAATTTGTCTCGAGCTTAAACGAGTACTATGACGCCGACAGCGGCCAAAAGTCCTACGACCTCAATCACTTCCACTACCTCAAGGTCTACCCGTACACCACCAATTTGCACGAGCTCTTGAGTCAAACGCGCGCCTTAGTCATGCCCACCCTGTCCTATGACTGCACTCCCGAGGTGAGCTTAGAGGCCATTAGCCACGGCGTCTCGGTCATCACCACAGATCAGCCGACGCTGCAAGAGTTTTTAGGACCGCAGGCGTGCTACTTAGACGTAGACCAAGAGGTGATTGACCACCTTACCACCCCACCGCAAGCGCACGAAGTCGAGCCGTGGTATGAGGCATTAAAGGCGCAAATCAATTCCAGCATCAACCTCAAAGCGCTCAAGCTGCTCTTTGAGCAAAATAGCTTTGAGTGCAGCTGCAAGCGCTTGGCGCTCGCCTTAAAGCCGCTGACCGACCAGCACGCGGGCGATCGGCCGCAAATTCTGCGCAGCGGCGCCTTTAGTTTGCGCGCCATTATCCGCGCTGAGCTCGATGCCCAAGAGCAAGCGGCGCATGCTGCAGCCTGCGAGCAAGTCGCGCACTTAAGCGATGACGATGAAGAGCTTGATGCCAATAGTATCTTCTACACCCCCAACCTCGACACCGCGCGCGCCAGCGTCCAAGTCGCGACCGAGCTGCGCCGCAGCCTCATGGATGCCAAGGTCTTAGCGGGCAATGAGTACATCGCCCAATTAGTTGAGGGCAAGGTTCCGCCGAGCGCTCCCGATAGCCCGGAGCTCAAGCTGCAAGAGGCCCTGGTGCAGGCTAACGCCAATGCCGCCTCCTCCTATCTGACCTTAGCCGAGGCCGCCAAACGCGCTTTTTCCACGGCCCAAGACCAGCAGAAGATCTTCACCCAAACCAAGCTGGGCCAAGCCTTGGCCGAAATCTTGCGCCAGCCCAAGCTCTAAGCGCAAGCACCCAACGTCTCGTGCCCAGTGCCCCGCGCCAAGTGCCCCGCACCAAGCGTCACGCTCACAGCGCCCCACTCACAACGCCGCGCCCACGTGCGCACCAAACGCGCCGCTTAGGTGTGAGCGCGCGCGCAAAAGTGCCACGGCACTTTGCGCGCGTACTCGCAAAACCGTCCCCGCGCGGCGGGCAAGCCCGCCACGGCGGTGACGGTGGCGCCGCCGCGCGGCGCCGTATATCCGCTCCCACCTGACGCCCATCCAATTCCATTCCCTCCCACCGCACCTTGCGTCTATCCTACCGCACCTTGCCTCAAGGCTACGTGCCAGCGGGCTTGAATGTCCCGGCACGATCCCGGCGCGGGCCTGCGGCACGCGCCTGCGGCACGCGCACCTCGTTCCAGGGCGGTTTTGCCGCAACTTGCCACCGCGGTCACAAAGTGCCCTTTTGCGACCAGCGACACAAAATAAAGCTGAGATTTAAGCC
>DXIF01000129.1 GCA_019113025.1 Candidatus Anaerobiospirillum stercoravium
CCGAGTTTTCTGCACATAGAGCACAGCTTAGCGAACACCTTGTAATTGGCGTCGCCTCGACGTACTAAATGTCGCTCAACTCGCTCTACCATATGTTACCACCTACTTTTGTAACAAGTGACCTACACTAAGATATATATCACGAGCAATCAATATCTAGCAACTATGTGTTGTTGTTTTTGTGATAAACATCACAAATGTATCTATGTCTAAGCATCATCTCGGTATTGCCGCTTTCATCCCTACGCTTACGCATAGGCTGTTATCTATCTGAGTCTAAGATGAAGACACCTTGCTTTTGGAAATCATGCAGGGATTGCTGTCCCAACCACTGCAAGGTGGCCTGATGTTCCTTAGAAAGCGGAACATTTCCTTGGCGATGATCTGAATTATCAATCAGATTGAGAGTGTTATCTTTGACCTCGAAGGTTGATACCATGACCGACCCCTGTTTGCGTGAACGTGCGTGCAACTGGCCCAAAGTGCCGTGCACTTAGACTATATGAGTCAGCGGTAGGGGACTTGCTTAACTCAACTTAAATTGAGTATAGCACTGTTGACCGCGCATATTCTTAACAACAGTCACATTTTTGTAGTTTTATTTAAAGCGCCAACTTTCTGTACTTGCTTCTTGCCTAAGTGGATGGCTAAAGGCCGTACCAAAGCGCACCTGCTGGGCGCGATAAGCGGCACCAGCATCACGCCACAGATAAAGCGGCGGCGCGGTGCCCCATGCGCTGCTTGGTAATGGCTGCCAAGGAATGGTGGACCGCCGCCTTTGGCGGCATTAGTCCGTGCTGTACTGCGCGGCATTGTCGGAGTTAAGCGACCCTTCGACAAAGGATGGCAAGTTCTCCTGCGCCTCTTGCGCGGCCTTGATTTCGCGCTGCAACGCCTCGGCCTCAGCGCGCTCTTGCGCCGCTTGAGCTTGCTGGGCGCGCTGCTCTTCCTCATAGAGTGCCTCGTCCGAGCTCTCAGCCTTGACCGCGATGTTGTTTAAGCTAAGCTCGGTGCCCTGTAGGCGTAAGGTCGTCTCGTAGCTGTCACCAATCAGGTTGATTTGCCCGGCGGCGACTGCCTCCTCTAAGGCTTCGCTGTAATTGGCTGCCGCGAGCTCCTCAACTAAGAGCTTGTCCGCCTTGATGTGGTATTCGCTATCGAGCTTGGATAAGCGTGGGCGCGCGCTGGTCTGGTCAAAGGCAATCTCCGACTGACCTGAGATGCTAAAGTTCTTGCCCTCGTGGCTGTAGCCAAATTGATCGATGATGAGGGTGATGGTGTCGGTAAAGCCCTTCATCAGCTCGCCAAAGGCCTGCTTGGTGTCAAAGGTCTCACTGGCGTTCTCTAAGATGTTGCGGGTGGCATCATACAGGCGCGGAATCGAGACGCGATCTAACTCGCCCTTTAACTTGAAGTTCTCAAAGCGGTAAAACGGCTGCTCGACATCGTACTGGATGTACGGGAAGGCAAAGGCATAGTTGCCGCTGTTGTCAAAGAACATCTTGTACATGCCGTTGGCATCAGGCTCGCCTAGGGTCAGTGCAAAGTAGATATCGCTAAAGGAAATGGCCTCTTGCAGCGATGGGTCACGCACCGGCTCCTCAGGACCAAAGCCAATGGCATAGATAGTCGAGAACTTGAAGTCTAAGTTTTGCAGGTCAACGACCAAGCTCTCAAAGTGCGGCTTGCGGTCGATGATGCGCGGCAGGAACTTAACGTTGAGGCCCAGTAAGTCTAAGCGGTAATTGGGCTTATTGTTGTAGCGCAGTGCGCCCTCACAGACCACCCCCGCCGAGTTAAAGGCGACATCGACGTCCTCTTGGGAGGTGGCAACAAAGGAGACCGAGTTTTGGCCAAACTTGCAGATACCTTCCTCTAAAGGCAGCATAAAGGACTCGCTGCGTAAGCTCGCCTCAAGCTTGGGGGTGACCGCGGTGGCCTTAAAGGCACCGGTAAAGGTGATCGGGTCGACCTTGAACTTGCTGAAAATTTGATCGAGGTTGCCCACGCCCGGCACGCTCTTTAAGCCGCCTGAAACCTTGAGCGGGCCAAAGAAGACCTCGAGGTCAACCGCACCGGAAATTGAGCTTACGCCCAGCGAATTGCCTGCTTTCAGCGGCAGCTCATAGTAGACGCGCCCGGCGCGCTTAGTAAAAGATGAGTCGCCGGGTTCAAAGCGCAGCTTGACGCCTGGAACCTTTTGCTCGACCCGGGTTAAGGCTGAGTCTAACTTGTGGTCAAAAAGATAGGTGGCAACCTTAATTTGGCTCACTAACAAGATTGAGCAGATGGCTAACAAGATGAGGCCACCAAGGGCAATCTTCTTGATCACTTTCAACTCCTAACGCGGCCGCTCCCCGGCCGTAACCACACCCTAACCCACGCCCGCTTGCTTAAAATGGTGCTACTTACGCCCCGCAGCGCTCTTTTGAGCTGTCGACGGCACTTCCACCGCAGCACGCGGCTGCCCCGGCATCGACCGGGTAGGTGTCTTGAACTAAAGCCAAAATCTCAGAGCTCTCTTGTAGAAACTGACGGGCAAACTTACCAAAAAAGGCGGTGGTCGCGCTAAAGTCGGCGCTGAAGCGCTCTTTGTCCGCTTGCTCCAAGGTGGCTAGGCAGCGCTGAGCACAAGCGACATATTGGGCAATGAGCTTGAGGTTTGAGCAAGACGCGCTAATGATATCACAGTACAAATGCGGATCTTGGGCAAATAAGCGCCCCACCATCATAAGCTCTAAGTGATAGATCGGCGAACTAAGCTCCAGCAAGCGCGCAATAAACGGGCTCTCCTGCGCTGCGCCTGTCTGACAGGCATCAGAGCTTGGCGCCTGCGAGCCAAAGGCCTCGCGCAGGAAGTTACCGTAGCTAATGGTGGTGAAGTGACGCAGCGCCTGAATCACACGCATCGCCTCATCGTGCTCCTCCCCACTACAAGCCACCACCGACGCCCCTAAGAGCTGCAATTGCTCCCCAATAAAGGCAGTGCGCTCGGGATTGCGCCCGTTGACGGTGACCACCACCTGCTTGACCAAGGAAAAGGTGTCCGGACCAAACATCGGGTGCAAACCGCACACCGGTCCTACGTGGCACTCCAGCATCTGCTTGACCGGGCGCGCCTTAATCGAGGTCAAGTCCGAGAGGATACAATCAGGCCGGATGAGTGGTGCCACCTGCGCAATTACTTGATCGGTGACTGCAATCGGCACCGAGATGATGACCCAATCGGCGGCGTTAAGACGCTGGGCCGCACAAGATTGCTTGATATCCGTGACGGTTTGGCCCTGGGCGTCTCGGCTGTAGTCCTCGACCTCGACAATACTGACCAAGTAACCGGCGCCGGAGAGGTAGCGTTCAAAGAAGCGACCCATGCCGCCGCGCCCGCCCACAATACAGACCCGGCAGCGGTTATCGTCCCCATAGCGCTGTTTGTGCTCGGGGCTGGGCACAAAGTGCGCCGCGCGATAGGCCCCCGATCCCTTTTGCACGTAGGAGTGGCGCAAGATACGGCGCTGCAAATCCTGCATCAGATGCTCAGGCAAATCGTATTTGCGCTCCAGCTCCGCGCCGTGAGCCAAAATCGCCTGCTCACGCGCACTTGAGACTGCACCCTCCCCTGAGCTGTGCTTTAAGTCCGCAGCTTGTTTGACCAGCGCCAGGCGCTGCTTAAGCAATGCGGCGATCTCATCGTCTAAGGCGTCAATGCGCGCGCGGGCCGCACTTAAGGTGGGAGCATCAGTCATAGCAAATTCCCAGCAAATTCCCATAGACTAAGCCCAAGGACAAGCCTTGGGCCGGGATTAATTGGTTAGCTCTTGGGGCTTGATTAGCCGTCGATCTCATCGAGCAAGGCGTCGTCGAAGTTGTCTTCAGACTCGACCTCACCTTCCTCAACTGGGTTAATGGCGTTCTCGTCGTACATCAAGAAGACATCACGCGTCTGGATGTACGGATCTAAGGCGTTGTCGACCATGCCCTCTTGTGGGACTAACTGGGCGCGGTTATGAATGCCCCGCACTGCCCAGTGCGCAATGGTCACCGGCCACGAAATGGCAAAAAATGGCAAGCCGTCGATGGTGGCACCATGGATATCACGCGCGGTGGTCGGGCCATACGCGGGCACCATGATAAATGGGCCTTGGTCGACCCCCGCCTTGCCTAGGACGGCCTCCATCGGCATCGGAGTGTGGTTGACACCCAGTTGGGTCGCGACATCAAAAAAGCCCAAGATACCAATGGTGCTGTTGATGACCAAACGGCCTAAAGAGCGCACCGAGCCCATGCTGTCGCCTACCAGCATATTATTCGGGATATTGTTGACCTCATCGATATTGCTCAGGAAGTGACCGATGCTGTCTTGAAAGCCACGCGGCAGCGCCGCATAGCCGTGCGCGATCGGACGCAGGAGATAGCGGTCAAAAAGATCGTAATTTAAGTACCACATGGCGCGGTTGGCTGGCTCAAGCGTATCAATGGCGTTACCAGCCAAAATGCTAAAGCCATAGCTGTAATCAGCTTGCGCCGAGGTCGCACTAAGCTGACGCGGCATCATAGGATTGTAGCTGCCATGCGCTGCCTGTGCGCTCGTGGCAGCGCCTAAAGCGGCCGTCAGCGCGACGCTGAGCGTGAGCGCCTTGAGCGCTTGCAACGCCGAACGCGCCGTTAATCTCTGCCCAATGGCCATGATTCACTCCCAATTGAGTCTCAACAATGAAGGCGTGGCCCCTATTGTACCAAGTGCGCTGGCGCGGACACGTTATGCCCTAGCTTAGCCCGAACTGTGCCCCAGCGTGGTTCCAGCTTAGGCCCAACCTGATTTCACTTAGGCCCCGCCTAGGGCGCCGGGGCGCAGCTCAGTCCCCTGCCGACCACAGCTCATGCAGGCTGTGGCCTGAGCGAACAATGAGCCCCAGCCTGAGCTGACCCAGTATAGTGCCGCCCCTAAGGCGGCACCATACAGATCAGGGCTGATCGTTGGCGCCACTCCGTGCTGAGGGCACTACGCTTAGTGCCCTGCGCTGAGAGCCCCCTGCTGGGTACAGCCCCTACTCATCATCCTCATCGATGATGAGTAAGTCCTCGAGCGAGTGCTGATAATGCGGCTCGGCCTCCGGCTCTTTGGCCTTCTTCTTAGGCTTAACCTCAGCTTGCTCGGCGCGCAAGGCCGCCTCAATCTCAGGGGCCACTTCAGTCAATGCCACCGAGGCGCCATGACTTTGGTCAGCTCCCGCTTGCTCCGGGGCCGTGATCACTTGATCTTGCGGCTCGCCCCCACCAAAGAACTCGCCCAAGAAATCGAGCTTGGATAAGGCCTCATCGGTGCGCTGTTGTTGCAGCGCCCGGCGCTCTTCCTGCTGTTTTTTGATGTAGTCCTCAGCACTGTAGTAATTGCCCGACTCATCCTTAAGTCCGGTCAAGAACAGGTCGCCCTCATCCCGGGCGCGCTCATCCCGGGCGCGCGCGGCGGCGCTTTCAGCTGCCGCACTCGCAGCATCCTCAGCTGACGCCTCGGTCGACAGCTCCGCTTGCATCTCAGCTTGCTTCTCAGCCTGCATCTCAGCTTGCTGCTGAGTCTTGGCCTTGCGTCCGCGCTTAGGCTTAGGCTTAGCCTCACTCTCACCTTCATCCACGCCTAAGCTGCCCTCAGTGGCATTGACGCCCACGACGGGACCTGCAAACTTGCCTTGCTCGGAGTAAATACGCTCATCGAGCTTAGAGATGAGCTCACCGGCCTGTTGGGTCGAGAGGCCGCCGTGCGCGCCTAGGGCGTTCTTGGCGATTTGCTCCTTGAGCTTGCGCTTTAAGATGTAGTCAACTAAGTCGTAGTTGACCACAGTCGACTCATGGCTTGCCTCATCACGGTAAACAAAGGCGACGTGGTTGACATACTTCTCGATGATATCGAGTTTCTGCATTGGGGTTGCGACCAAGAGCTGCAAGTTAAAGCGGCTAAACAAGGTCAAAGCATAATCGACCGACTGCGGCGAACCGCGGCCAAAGGCCTCGTCGATGATGACGAAGCGATAGGAGCGGTCGGCAAAGGCAAAGCTAGGCACGCTGCCCCCGGCGGCTGTCAAAGTCGCCTCAGCCGCGGCCCCCTCATCGCTGAGAGCCTTAGACTTGGAGCGATATTGGTAAGCAAGCGAGGATGCGAGCACGGTGTAAGCCAGCTTCTCCTTTTGACCACCCGACTTACCGCCCGAATCCTCGTAGTAATCGACTTGGCTATCATCTTGACGCGAGTGCTCCGAGGCCGAGAAGTCGTACCACTGCTTAACGTCGATCACCTTGCGGCGCCACCGGCCGTCGATGTCGGCGCCGTTGACCTCGCCCTTGAAGCGGTCGATTAAGGCCTTAACCTCATGGAACTTGCGGTCAGCCTCCTCTAAGCTCCAATCGCTATCGAGCATATTGGAGGTGCAGGCGCGTAAGTCCTGCCGGAATTGCTTGATCTCAAGATCTGGGCTTTCGGTCGCCAACATCTGGATGTAGTGATCTGGGTTGAAGTCGACCTCACGCATGATGACGTTGATGTCACCGATGCGCTCCTTGATCTTGCGGCTTTGCGCGAGCAAGGCAGCGTTGAGACTACCTAATTGCTCGATGGTCTCGCGGTTGAGCTTCTCTTTGAAGGCGCTCACAAAGCGCGGCAAGTCGTCTTGCTTGAGCTTATCCAAGAAGGTCTTGAAGTCCTCCCAAGCGGCGGCATGAGACGGATCAAGATTTCTGGCGGCCACCACAAAGGTCTGGGTGAAGGTGCTTTGCATATTCACCAGCTCTTGGGACAGATTGGACTCTTGCTCCTTTAAACGCATGATCTCTTGGCGCAGACGGGTCGTGACCTCGTCGATGACGCGGCTGATCTTATCGGCGGTCAGCACCTCAAAGTGCAGAATCTTCTGCGCTTGCTCGGCCAAGCCAGCAATAGCGGTGATGACCTCCGGCGCCATATACTGGACCGCTTGGCTCAGCTGAATATTGAGCTCGTAGTCTGAGCGAATCGCCTCGATCCGCCCCTTTAATTGCCCCAGCTCGCTTAAGTAGTTATCACAACGCTGGCGATAGAGCTTGTGGTCTTGCTCTAATTGCTCGAG
The DNA here is from genome assembly GCA_019113025.1 of Candidatus Anaerobiospirillum stercoravium. GTDB lineage: Bacteria > Pseudomonadota > Gammaproteobacteria > Enterobacterales > Succinivibrionaceae > Anaerobiospirillum > Anaerobiospirillum stercoravium. The sequence continues at coordinate 7,095 of DXIF01000129.1, forward strand.
GCGCTTGTTTAAAGCCTCAAAGATATTGTCCGAGCGCTTTAATTCCTCAAACTCAGCGTTGAGCTTGGCGATCTCCTCGTCCTTGGAGCGATAGTCGATGGCGCTGTAAGACTTAAAGTCGAGCAGACGATCGATGATGCTCAAATTGTTGTTAGCCTGAGAGCGGCTTAACTTCAAGGTCTTGATGCCTTCTTCAATCTGGGCAATCTTGAGGCGCTGCTTGCTCTGCTCTTGGTGTAAGAGGCTGATCTTCTCGGCGTTGGTCCAACCTAAGATGTAGTCACGGCCACTATTGCTGGCGCGATCGTCCTTTTCGTTCTGACCACCGCGCTTGCACAAGCCCGATGGCATCAGGGCGTACTTTTCCTGACGATACTCAGCCTGATCGTTGGTGCAAACAAAGTTGAACTGACGCTCTAAGCGCTGCTTTAAGTAAGGGTAGAAGACCTTATCTTGCTTGATCTCAAGCTTGCGCGGCAGGCTGTTGGAGCCCAAGACCGGGCGATTAAAGGAGCCCAGCTGCGAGCTCATGGCCATGCCCATCGACCCCATCGAGCCGTCAAAATCAGACTCCTTGATGCGGTAGAACACGAGGCGCATGCCTAAGTTGTGGGTGTGGACGTAGTTGACTACATCACGATAGTACTCTTCCGGGACTAACAGCGACAGACCAAAGCCATGGAGCACCTTTTCAATGGCGCTCTCCCAGACCGCCTTTTCCTCGGCCTTAACCTGCAAGAGCTCGCCCACAAACGGCAAATCACTTTCCTTGCAGCCAATCGAGGCGCACAGATCGGCACGCACAAAGATGTGACGGCTCGGGATATTGCTCTTGCGACGGCTTAAGGACTCCAGCTCCGAGCTGATGTCATTTAACTTGCTGGTCTCAGTGCGCAGCTCGACATTGCGCTTGGCGATGTCGTCATCGTAGTGCTCTTGGCTCGAGCGATATTGCTCTTGGAGCTTCACGAGCTTATTTAAGACGCGGGTAAAGTCCCCAGCGTTCTCGACCGGCTCAATGTTGATATTGCTCAAGAAGCGCGAGTACTGGGTGTACACGGTGTAGAGCTGTTCCCGCTCCTTTTGGGCGCTGCGTATGCTCTGCAACAAGAGGTCACGGCGATTGCCGCCATGAGCGACGAGCTCATCACGCGTGGATAAGATCTGAGTGTTGATCTCCTCCATCTTGTTCTTGAGGCTCTCACTTTCGAGCTCAACGTGCTCCTTGCGCGCTAAGTTCTCATCGAGCTCAACCTTTAACAGCTCGCTCTTCTTTTGATACAAGTACGGCCCCGCCCCATCTTGGCACCGGGTTAAGAAGTCGATGCGGCTTTGGACCGTCTTATACTCCTCACCCTTGGTGCAAATTGGCTCTAAGGCAAGTACTTGCTGGCGCGCTTCTTCAACGCTCTTGTAGGAGGCGTCGAGGTCATTGAAGCGGTCGATTAAGGACTCAACCAGCTCCTCGCCATTGAAGTCCTCCAGCATCTGCTTGCGCACGAAGTCGGAGATATTGGAGATCGACTTCATCGAGATGGTCTTGTAGAACAGATCTAAGACCTTGGTGCCCTCGATACCAAACAGGCGCTGCATCTGGCGATAGTAATCGGCAAATTGGTCGTAGCGCTCGCAGCCTAACTTGCGCAGCTTTTGCCCCAGCTCTCTGATGTCTTTTACCGGCAGCACGTCGTGCTGCAAGTTAAAGTCGCGCTTGGCGATGAAGTAGTAGCGGTTAGGTGCGGTCTTGGGCTTCATCATCACCATGCACTGCACCAGCACCACATACTCATTGAGCTTGCGGTTATAGAACGAGGCCATGATGATGGACAAGACCGCCTTGTCCTTGGAGCGCAAACCAAGCTCGGTCTTAATGCCCGAGCTATTGTCGTTTTTGTACAGACCTAGGACGTAACTTGCGAGATTACGCTCGCCCTTTTCCGCTCCCGCCGCCTGATTGAATACCACCTTCTTGACGTCGTACAAGAGCACGGTGATGGCGTCAATAATCGAGGACTTGCCCGCGCCATTGTCGCCGGTCATCAGGACGTTTTGGCCGCCAAAGTACACCGACTTGACGTTATTGTTGAAGCTACCCCAGTTGTAGACGTCAACGCGCTCTAAGCGGAAGCCATCGTGATTGTACTCACGCTGGGCAAAGCGCTTGAGCTCCTCATCGCTTAAGGCCATGACATTTTGGCCCTCGGCCAGCTCCAATAAGCTCGCCGCCCCGGCATCAGTACCAGCAGCAGTGCCCTCAGCGGCAGCAACACCACCTGCAGCAGCGCCCTCAGCACCCGCAGCACCATCAGCGGCAGGATCAGCAGCAAGACCAGCCGCCTCCGCTCCCGCGTCCGGACTAATCAGGTGCTCCAGCTTATGCTCGAGCTGCGCCACGCTCTCAGGGCTTGCGTCAAGGGCATCAGGGTGGGGGGCGACGGTCGGCGCAGCCGCCAACGGTTCGACCGCGCGCTCACCTGCGGCTAATTCTTGGGCCGCCTCTAAGGTTAAAGCGTCCATTTCGGCCTCAGCCTCGAGCTCTAACTTGCCTTGAGAGGTACGCGCTAAGGCTTCTGCGTCGTGCGACGACGCCTGCGTTACTGGGACATCAGGTGATGATGGCGTATCAGACATTACTTACCTTCCTCGCTTCGTCGCTATTCGTCGTCAGAATCCATTAACTTGTTCTTGGAGCGGCCGCCCTCTTTGATGTGCTTGACATAGCTCTCTAAGATTTCGTCGGCCTGCTTTAAGATTTCCGGGGTGACAATCACGCTGATAATGCGCTTGACCTCAATGCGCTCTAAATTGCGATCCGCCTTCTTAGTCGCGCTGGCTGCAGCCGACTTATTCTTACCTAACAGGCCCAAGGCGCACAGATTGTCGATGGCCTTATTTAAGTTGTCGTCCAAGCGCTTGTCGTTATTGACGTTGTGGACAAAGGTCTTGACCATGGTCAAGATCTCCGCACGCTCCAGCACCAAACGACCAAACTGGCCCGAGAGCTCAAACTCCAAGAGGCGCTGGCGCAATAAGATCAAGACCATGCTGTCGTAAAACGGCAGCGAGCGCTTGGTCAAAAGCTGGGGTGGGCGCTGTCCCACATTTTGCGGCAGCTCTTCTTCACTGAGCGAGCGCACATAAGCATAGCCCGCCTCATGGTCGACCACCAAGCGCAAGAATAAGCGGCGGCAAAACTCTTCGACCTCGCGCTCTTGGCGCACCAGCGACTCAAAGAGCTGCTTGTCGTCCTCGCGGTCGATGTAGTTTTTGAGCAGGAACACCATCAAGGCGCCCGGCTGCACCAGCTTCATGCGGCTGCGCGCGGCGGCCATGCTCGCCGGGGCTTCGCCCTCGGCGTAGCCTCCGTCCTCAGTGTAGCCCCCGTCCTCAGAATCAAACGGCGCGCCGCTCCCTTGCGGGCGCGCACCTAGACCGGCGGCACCTACGGCCACCTCGGGGGCACCTTCATCGGCGGCCTCGCCCTCCCACGACTCGGCGCTCGAGGTTGCGCCCGCAGCGGCATAACCGAGGGCGTTCGGCTCCGCTGCCTCCGGCGTCGCGGGAGCGTCTGGGGCTACGCCCTGACCAAACAGGGCATCATAAGCTGAGCCGTTAGGGCTGGTGCGATCATCGTCAAACATAGTCTTATCTTGCTCCGTCGGTGCCGCTAACGGCGTTTAATGGTTAGGTGCTTAAGCTTGGCTACGCGCGCAACGCGATTGCCGTCGGGGTCGAGCGCCTCCCAGCGATAGAGATCCTCAACCGCGGCATCCTCGCTCACCTCATAGTCCATGAGCGCAAGCTTGACGTAGGTGGTGAGCTCGGCAATGCCATGCTCGAGTGGATACTTAGCGACAATCTCGCTTAAGGCCACCTCATCGCGCTCGGACATAAAGTCCTCAATGCGCCCATATAACAGCAGCGGGTCGACCACCACTTGGTCAAAGAGCTTGTTGTCATCAATCGGGAAGTTATCGCCCTGCGGTTTAGACTCAAATTCCATGCGCTCGGACACCGACGCCAGCGGTCGATCAAACGGCAAGGTGATATCCGCATGCGGCACTTCAAGCTCAATTAAGCTCTCGGGCAAGGACGCTAGGCCATCTTCCTTGGTCAAGTCCGCCACCTTCGAGGTGATGGACTTGATGCGCTCCTTTAAGAAGCGATTCGCGTCGAGGTTGCTCGGCTGCAAGAAGCTCTTGATGCGCTTGGTTGAAGCGCCCATCACGCGCTCGATGTTAAGGCGCAGCGCCAACCACTGATCGTGGATGTTCACAAGGCGCTCATCACGCGCTAAGCCCTTTAATTCTGGGCGGTTGAGCAAATTCTCAATGCGCTTGACGATGATTTCGTCATCAGCCGAGCTCAACAGCAAACGCGAGAAGGCCTTGACCGAGCGCCCTTGGTCGGTGTTTTCGATGTAGGCGTTTTGGTCAAAGTACTTGTCCAAAAGCTCACCGCGCGGCCCAGTCCAGTTCAAGATATCCTGCATGATTTCCTTATCCAGCGAGCCTAAGTTGTACTCAACTTGGCGGAAGTCATCCACCAGCTCAATGGCGTCATGCTGGAACTGTAAGAAGCGCTCGCGAATCTGCTGTGGGCTCAAGGTTACCACCTCACCGCGCTGAGCCTTTTCAATCTCGCGCTCTAAGGACTCTCGCTGCTTGAGCAAGTCCTGCAAGTAAGCATCAGCGTCGCCCTCGGTGCTCATCTGCACTTCTTTTAAGATATCCAGGAGCTCCTTAAAGCGCGACTCGGTTGGCACGAAATTACGGGTGCTTTCATTAAAGCCCACGATAAAGGAGTAAGCCTTTTGCAGCTCGGGGGTGATGTCGTAATACGGTTCCTCGCCCGAGGCGCCCAAATAGGAGCAACGCAGATAGCGCGTTTCCTCGGAGGACCAATAGCGCAGGTAATACAGCGGATCGTCGCGCATCTCGCCTGAGTCAAGATCGCGCTTGCGCTTGCCCCCAGCCGTTGCAGCGCCAGCGCCCGTCGTCGCCTCTGCCGCGTCAGGCGCGTCAGCGCTGCGCTTAGCCGAGTCCGGCAGATAATCATCTAAGTGGGCAAAGCCCTCGTGTTCTAACGGCTCGCTACCGTTGAAGTCAAGGCGGCCCCCGTTTAGCTTAAAGATGATGTCCTTTAAGATCTCAACTAACTCCGACTCGGGAGCACTAGTACGACCTTGCTTAATAAAAGCCTCATGGACAAAGGCCAAGATCACCGGGGCGCGATTGGCGCACAGCAAGTTCCACGCTGCATTGCGGGCTCGTTGCGTGACAAAGTAAAAATAATCAATTTCCATGGCGCACTCAAAGTCTCATGAGGAGAGATACCCAAACCCAAAGTGGCCCGCGCAGTGTGACGCGGCAGACCGGCTATTTTACCAACTTTTTGCCTCATTGGGACGCAAAGGCTTAGCTTTTATTCCGTCTTGCGCGTGATAGAGCGGCGTCCGCGCGCGCCTGCTCGTGCCCGGCCTTGCCCGACCATTCCTGACCTTGCCCGGCCGTGCCTGACCGAGCCAGACCTTGCCTCATTTTGGCACACGCAAAGCGCCCCTTTTTGCCCGTAAACGCTCTCTTTGCAGAGGACTTAGCTCGATTGCGCTCGCGCGGCCCCACGATAAACATAAGCCTTGTCCCTGACCAGCGCCGCCTGAACCGGGCTTTACGGCGTGCGCGTGCACCTTTTAAGACACGCCCCATAAAAGTGCACTCAAACAGGGAAAAGCGCTCCCCCTTGCGTTTTTTGCGCCATAATGAAGCCACTCCATTGTTAACTTAGCCACGCTGTAAGCCTATCGTATCAGCTTCGCTGGCATCACATCATGCTAACAAATTTGCCGCGCTTAGCTGCTAGATTGAAGCCTAAACCACAGAGCCTAGCGCGCGCCGGTCAGTCTTACGACCTCAATGGAGCGACTGTAGCGCAAATTTGACCACCCCACAGTTGCGGTCAACGCCTCCAAGTTGACGCTCACTCCCTAAAGCAGCAAGCAACCAACACCGCGGTGCGATGAGACCAAGAGTCATGAGCTGTTACGACGCTGATTTAAACCTAGGGGCCGAACCCAGGGATCGGAGCTAGGAATCGCATCTATCAAGCCGCACGGGGAGATATCGGACTGTGCTGGGTTGTTTGGTTATGGAGACCGCCATGTTAGAACCGTTTAACCCTCGATCGCCCCTTGCTACTACTTTAAATCGCGTGCCCTTTATCTTGCAGATCGTCATCGGTCTCATCGTCGGCATTATCTTAGCGGCGATCTACCCCCACGACACCTCGATCATCCCGATGCTGGGTACCTTATTTGTTAAGGCCTTAAAGTCGGTAGCTCCAATCTTAGTTTTTGTCTTGGTGTCAGCGGCCATTGCCCGCCACCAAAAGGGCGTCAACGCTAATATCCGCCCGGTCATCGTGCTGTACTTTGTCAGCATGCTGTGCGCGGCAAGCTTAGCTTTATTCATGAGCTATACCTTCCCAAGCACTTTCACCGAGCTCAAGGCCATTGACTCGGAGATTACCCCACCTAAGGGCATCTCGGAGGTGCTGTCAAACTTCATATCGCAGGCCATTGACAACCCGATCACGGCCTTAATGAATGGCAACTACATCTGCATCCTGATTTGGGCCATTGCCTTAGGCATCACCTTCCGCGCCGCCCACGACAATACCAAGCGCGTGTTAGAAGACCTGTCCCAATCGGTCAGTGCGGTCGTACGCATGGTAATCCGCTTTGCCCCATTAGGCGTCATGGGCTTAGTCTACTCTTCGTGCACCCAGGTGGGTGGCTTTAGCAACCTCTTAAACTACGTCCACGTGGTCGTAGTACTGGTCGCTTCGATGCTGATCATTGCCTTTGTGCTCAATGCCATCATCGTCTTCCTCGTCACCCACGAAAATCCATATCCGCTCATTTTCACCAGTGTGACTAAATCAGGCATTACCGCCTTCTTCACCCGTTCGTCAGCCGCCAACCTCCCAGTTAACTTAGAGCTGTGCGAGCAATTAAAGCTGCCGCGTTCGACCTACTCCATCACCATTCCACTAGGCTGCACCATTAATATGTCCGGTGCCGGTGTCACCATCGTCATCATGACTATGGCTGCCGTTCACACCCTAGGGGTGCATGTTGATGTCTGGTCGAGCTTACTCATGTGCATCGTCTCGGTCCTGTGTGCCTGCGGTGCCTCGGGTGTTGCCGGTGGCTCCTTAATGTTAATTCCGCTTGCATGCTCGATCTTCGGCATCAGCGATGACATCGCGATGCAAGTTGTCGGTATCGGCTTTATCATCGGTGTCATCCAAGACTCGACTGAGACTGCCTTAAACAGCTCAACTGACGTAGTTTTCACCGCCGCGGCTTGCCGCCGCGCCGAGCGCTTAGCCAAGAAGAAGGGCTTAGCTCCAAGCTCAGAGCAAGCCGCAGCTGACGCGCCAGCCGAGGCTCAAGGCAAATAACTGCGCCGAAAAGGCATTAACATGGCAGGGCCAAGTACCCTAGGTACTTGGCCCTGTTGTTTTTAGGCGTAAAAGCGCCGCCTTGAGTTGGCAGCACAGCCAAATGCGCTGGGCGCCCACGTCAAAAACAGTTGGCTGCAAAACCAAGCTGTCAATCCACAGCCGTGGGATTTGTGAGCTAGGGCGGGCTGAGCACGCTTTTGGGCTTGTCACCTGAGCCCATTGTTAGGCACAATGACAGCAAGCACCAAGCGCCGCGCGTGCTCCACTATGGTTCCCGCTTCTATGGACCCAGCTTCCATGGAACCCATTTTTGTGGAACCCATTTCCATGGCACCAACTTCCATGGACCCCGGGCAGAGCGCCGCGCTTACGAAGGTGTCTGGTTGCTTTTGGGCCTTGCGCCTGCGGTTTTGGTCATTTCAAGGAGACGCTCCGATGCTTAATGCCGTTATTTTGTACTCAGTGGGCTCACCTCAGAACTTAACGACCGCCTGCCTTAAAGACTTTTTAAACCGCTTTCTCTCCGATAAGCTGGTGGTCAAGATGCCGCGCTTCTTATGGCAGCCCATCTTGCACTCCTTGATCTTGCCGACGCGTCCTGAGCGCTTAAAGGAGCGCTATGGCGCGATCTTTGACCATGAAATCAATCCCTACCTTGCGCTCTGTGAGCGCTTGGCCACCGCCCTGCAGGCTAACCTCAACAAGCCCAGCACTAATTCCGGCAGCGCCGATCAGTATGTGGTCAAAATGAGCTACGCCTACTGCGCCCCCTACTTAGAGCCAACCCTCTATGAGCTAGCCGCCCAAGGCTGTCAGCGCATCACCGTAATTGCGCTCTTCCCGCAGTACTCGGACACCACCTCCAAGCGCCCGCGCCTGATCTTGGAGCGCTTTGCTCAAGAGCGCCCCGACCTTGAGTGCCATATGGTCTCAAGCTATGCGAGCAACCCCATATACCTTGACGCGCTATCTGACCTCACGCGCAGCTTCCTTTATGGCACTGGCGCCCAGATGAGTGAGGCAGAGCCGCAGCCTACCAACCAAAGCCCCGCATCAACCAGCGCCTCGGCGCCCCCGGTCGCAAGCGCAGTAGCAGCGCCCGAGCGCACCCACTTGCTCCTGACCTTTCACTCGCTGCCCAAGAGCTATATCCGCTTAGGCGATCCCTATTTAAGTGAGGTTGCGGCCACGGTGCAGGGCTTGAAAACCCGGCTTAATCTCTCTGAAGCGAGCTTTTCTCTTGCTTACAACGGGCGCTTTGGTCCGATGGCATGGCTCAAGCCGGATTTAGAGGATGAGGTCACCCGCCTGTTAGAGCAAGGCGTGCAGCATTTGATGGTGGTCGCCCCGGGCTTTGCCGTTGATTGCTTAGAGACGCTCTATGACATCAACCTCAAGCTCAAGGAGCGCTTTATCCACCAAGGCGGCGAGCGCTTCACCTACATCCCGTGCCTAAATGACTCCCAGTTGCACGTCAATGTCTTAACCGAGCTCTGCCTTAAGGCCCCTAAGCTTCCAGCCCACTAGCGCGCACTCCTGCCACCCCATGGAGCAAAGAGCAGAGGACGCTGAGCCCTGTGCTAAGCTAATCCGCGCCGCGCTGAGGCGAGGTTACTTAGGCACAGTTGCTGAGGCACAGTTGCTGAGGCAGATTTAGAGCAACGAAGTTACTTGCGGGCAGGAGGTGGTATGACTTGGAGCGTCTTGGGTTCATTTGCGCTGAGCTCACTGATTTTGGCCTTGGCCCCGGGCCCTGACAACATCTTTGTCTTGACCCAAAGTGCCCTCTATGGGGTCAAAAAGGGCATCTTGGTCATCTGCGGGCTGTGTCTGGGCATCTTAGTTCAGACCCTGTGTGTGATCGTGGGTGTGACCGCCTTTATCAGCGCCATCCCCATCCTGCTCACTTTGATCAAATTTGCTGGAGCCGCCTACTTGCTCTATCTTGCCTTCATGGCCGTTACCCACGCGCGGGCCGTGGCGCATATTGATCTGAGCGGCAGCTTAAGCCAGAAGTTAAGCCCGGAGCTGCTCACTGCAAGTCGGCTGATCCGCCGGGGTCTTATCATGAACCTGACCAACCCTAAGGTTCAGCTCTTCTTCCTCTCCTTTTTCCCGCAGTTTCTGCCCCAGGGCATCTCAGGCTGGCCCCTCATGGGCTATATGGCGCTGTTAGGTGCTATCTTTGCAACCGCCACCATCATCGTCTTTTGCGCCATTGCGGTGTTCTCCGGCAGCCTCAAGCACAAGTTTGAGAGCCCGCGCTTTAACCAGTGCCTAAATTACGGGGCGGCCCTGATTTTCACCGGCCTTGCGCTCTACACCATCTACAGCGCGCTCCAAGACAGCATTCTGCGCTAGCGCATACAGCGTTCTCAGCGAGCGCACCGAGCGAGCGTTCTCAGCGAGCGCACAGTTCTAGTGCACCCAGCGCAGCCCGCCCCGAGCTCACCTCCCGCCTGCTTTACAGCCCCCAAGCCCGTTGCTATGCTGAGCGCGCCTGATTTTACGGCAGGACTCAGGCTGTTTTGGTTTAGTTTAGTTCGTTGCACTTCATTGCACTTCACAGCAGGTTTTAGGCATGTTCCAGCTGCGTCAGTCGTTTTTGCTCTTCCTGACCGCTACCATTTGGGGCTCAGGCTTTGTCGCGCAATCCATTGGCATGGATCACGTCACCCCCTTTACCTACACCTTCTTCCGCACCTTTATTGGCGCCATCGTGCTCTTGCCGGTCATCTACTGGCTTCATCAGCGTAAGCGCTCTGACCAAAAACAATCCGAGCGCCCGGCCCCGCACTATCAGCGCAAAGATCTCATCATCGGCTCAATTTGCTGCGGCATCTGCCTTGTGGGTGGCGAGTCCTTTCAGCAATTTGGCTTAGTCACGACCGATGCGGGCAAGGCCGGTTTCATCACCTCGCTCTATATCGTATTTGTCCCGATTTTTGGCCTGTTTCTAGGCAAGAAGCTCAACCGCTTCATCATCTTAGGGGTGTTGCTCTCGCTGTTTGGCTTCTACCTGCTCTGCATCAAGCAGAGCTTTACCATTGAGCAGGGCGACGTCCTGATTTTGATCTGCGCCGTGGTCTTCTGCTTCCACATCCTGACTATTGACCATTTTGTCGCCAAGTGCGATGGCGTCTTGCTCTCCTGCGGCCAATTCTTTGCCGCCTCAGCTATCGCCATCGTGCTGATGTTAATCTTTGACTACGACGTGTTCTCGTGGGCCGACGTGCGCGCGGCGGCGCTCGCGCTGCTTTGGTCGGGCGTGATGAGCAATGGTGTGGCCTACACCTTACAGGTGATCGGCCAGCGCGGCATGAACCCAACCATTGCCACCCTAATTTTGTCCTTAGAGTCGGTCATGGCGGTGGTATTTGGCACCTTGCTCTTGCACGAGTCCCTGACCTTACGCGAGGGCATTGGCTGCATCCTGATTTTGACCGCGGTCATCATCGCCCAGTTAAACCCTAAGGTCATAAGCGCCCTGCTGCAACGGCACCGCCACCAATCAGGGCTTGCTCCCAGCAGCGAGCGCTCAGCAAGCAACTAAAAGCAACTAAGCTCAAGCGCCAACTGGGATCCAAGTGAGCATTTTTTGCGCTTTTGTGGTGAGATTTAGCTCACTTTTTTGGGAAAAAGTTAGGCTAGTAAGCTATAATTAACCAGTTTTGTAGCGCTCAGTTTGGGGCTTAAATACCGCATACAATGGCGGTGCTCGCCCGCGGCAAGATATCGCGTAGTCAAGCGCAATCAAGCGTAGTCAGTTCTATGAGCCGCACTCACCCCCAAGCGCACAAAGCGCGGGCTTTTTGCCCTCTGTTTGCTTTAGTAGCCTGTAGGTCAGCATGCTTGGGCGCAGCCGTTGTTTGCGCCGCTGACCTGAGGACGGTGCAGCTCACCGCGCGTGAGGCCACCGAGTTTGGACGTTGTTGGGAGCCATTGTTAGATGACTTTTGATGAGATTAAGCAAATCATTGAGCAGCACCAAGTTAAGTATGCTGACTTGCGATTTGCTAACACCAAGGGCAAAGAGCAGCACATTACTCTGCCTATTAATTTAATCACGGAGTCTTTTTTCACCGACGGCAAGCTCTTTGATGGCTCTTCGATGCCGGGCTGGGCTACCATCAACAAGTCCGACTTGCTCTTAATGCCCATCGATGGTGATGTCTACTTAGACCCATTCTTTGAGGTTCCGACCATCATCATCCGCTGCGACATTCTCGACCCAACCACCTTAGGGGGCTATGAAAAGGATCCCCGCTCGATCGCCCGTCGCGCTGAGAACTTCCTGCGCGCCGAAGGCATCGGCGATGACGCCTTAATCGGTCCTGAGCTTGAGTTCTACATGTTCGACCAGATTCGCTTCAGCCACACCATGTCCGGCTGCATGGTCGAAATCGAGGACTACGAGGCGGCTTGGAATAGCAGCAAGAACTTTGGCACCCGTCCTAACCTAGGCCACCGCCCACTGGTTCAAGGCGGCTACTTCCCAGTACCACCAGTTGACTCCTCACAAGACATCCGCACGGAAATGTGCGAGGTCTTAACTAAGTTTGGCATTGAGCCTGAGGCCCACCACCATGAGGTTGGTACCGCTGGTCAAAACGAGATTGCGACCAAGTACAACACCTTAACCCGCAAGGCCGACGAGGTCATGAACTACAAGTACGTAGTTCAGAACGTCGCCAACCGCCACAACAAGACCGTCACCTTCATGCCAAAGCCAATGAAGGGGGAGGCCGGTTCGGGTATGCACTGCCACATGTCCTTAGTTAAGGATGGCAAGAATATCTTTGCGGGCAACTTATACGGCGGTCTGTCCCAAGAGGCGCTGTGGTTTATTGGCGGCATCATCAAGCACTCCAAGGCCATCAACGCCTTTACCAATGCTTCGACCAATTCCTACAAGCGCTTAGTACCGCACTTTGAGGCCCCAGTGCTCTTAGCCTACTCGGCTTCCAACCGCTCCGCCGCCATTCGCATCCCGCACGCGGTCAACCCTAAGACCGCGCACATCGAGGTGCGCTTCCCAGATGGTCTGGCTAACCCATACTTAGCCTTCTCGGCCCTGCTCATGGCCGGTCTTGATGGCATCATCAATCGCATCGAGCCGGGTGACCCATTAGACAAGAACCTCTATGACCTGCCACCTGAGGAGTTAACCGGCATTCCACAGGTTGCCGACTCCTTATCAGAGGCCTTAGAGGCCTTACGTGAAGACCATGACTTCCTCTTAGCCGGCGGCGTCTTCACTGAGGATGCCTTAAACTCATACATCGAGCTTAAGGAAGAGGAGTGCTCGCTCATCCGCGACACCCCACACCCAGCAGAGTTCTCGCTGTACTACAGCCTCTAAATAGCTGCTAAATAGCCTCTAAAGCACCGTGCGTCAGCCTAAGCTTCAGCCATAGTGTTAGCCCCAAGGCGAGCCGGGCGCGCCCCTTTGCTTTAGACCAAAGCCCAAGCTAGGCCGCAAGGTCGCTTGGGCTTTGCCGATTTTAGACGACCCAACAGCAGCCCTAGGCGGCTTTCCTGTCAACAGCTGTTGAGTCAGTGTTTTACCTTGTAACGTAGGAGGGCAGCACCGCTTCCATTAGGCGCGTGCTCACTTTTTATGACCACAACACCACGTTCCATGCTTGTCACCTCGGCCTTGCCTTACGCCAACGGCCAGATCCACTTGGGCCACATGCTCGAGCATATCCAATCGGATATCTTTGTGCGCTTCCAGCGTGCCATCGGCAACGAAGTCTATTACGTCTGCGCCGATGACTGCCACGGCACCCCAATCATGATCAAGGCCCACAATATGGGGATCACCCCCGAGCAGCTCATCGCTGACATCGGCGTCTCCCATAAGGCTGACTTTGATGGCTTCTTGATCTCCTACGACAACTACTACCGTACTCACTCCGAGGAGAACCGTAAGTTCTCAACCGAGATCTACCAGAAGCTGCGCGACAAGGGCTACATCAAGACCCGCACCATCTCCCAGCTGTATGACCCTGAAAAGAACATGTTCTTGCCTGACCGCTTCGTCAAGGGTACCTGCCCACGCTGCGGCGCCAAGGATCAGTACGGCGACAACTGCGAGGTCTGCTCGGCCACCTACGACCCCACCGAGCTCAAGGACGCCTATTCCACCATTTCCGGCGCCAAGCCCGTCTTAAAGGAGTCGGAGCACTACTTCTTTGACCTGCCGCAGTTTGAAGCCTTCTTACAGGACTACATCAAGAACTCCGGCGCGATTGCCCCGGCCATGGCCCACAAGCTTGAGGAGTGGTTTGCCCAAGGCTTAAAGCAGTGGGATATTTCCCGTGATGCCCCATACTTTGGCTTTGAGATTCCAGACGCACAAAACAAATACTTCTACGTCTGGCTGGACGCCCCAATTGGCTACATGGCCTCGTTCAAGAACTTCTGCGACCGTAAGGGCATCGACTTCAACGAGTTCTTTAAGGCAGACTCGACTAAGGAGATGTACCACTTCATTGGTAAGGACATTCTCTACTTCCACAGCCTGTTCTGGCCTGCAACCTTAAAGGGGGCGGACCTGCGTCTGCCTAATGGCGTCTTTGTGCACGGCTACCTCACGGTCAACGGCACCAAGATGAGTAAGTCCAAGGGCACCTTCATCCAAGCCAGCACCTACTTAAAGCACTTAAAGCCCGAGTGCCTGCGCTACTACTTTGCCTCGAAGTTAACCGCTGATGCAGTCGACCTCGACTTAGCCTTGGACGACTTCCAAGCCAAGATCAACTCCGATATCGTCGGTAAGATCGTCAACTTAGCTTCGCGCTGCGCGGGCTTCATCACCAAGCGCTTTGAGGGTAAGCTTGCCGCCCAAGTCTATGACGCTGAACTTGCTGCCAAGATTGGTGCCATCGCCGCTAGCGTCAAGCAGGGGTATGAGAGCCGCAACTACGCTGAGGCCATTCGCGCCATCATGGGTCTGGCCGACGAGGCCAACCGCTTCATCGATCGCGAAGCCCCATGGGTCATCGCCAAGCAAGAGGGCCAAGAGGCTAAGCTCCAGCAGGTATGCACCGACGGCCTCAACGCATTCAAGGCCATCATCACCTACTTAAGCCCAGTGCTGCCTGAGGTTTATGCCAAGGCCCAAGAGTTCTTAAACGACTCACTGAACTTCAATGATGCCGCTCAGCCGCTCTTAGACCACACCATCAACAAGTTCACCCCAATGTTCACCCGCATCGACCCTAAGGACATTGAGGCCATGATTGAGGACTCTAAGCAAGACCTGCAGGCGGCTGCCAATGCCGCTCCCGCCCAGCCAAAAGCTGAAGCAGCCGCGGCGGCCCCAGAGTACGAGCCGTTAGAGCCTGAAATCACCATCGACGACTTTGCCAAGATCGATCTGCGTATCGCCACCATCATCAAGGCCGAGCACGTGGAAGGTGCCAAGAAGCTGTTACGCCTCGAACTCGACTTAGGCTTTGAGCAGCGTCAGGTCTTCGCCGGCATCAAGGCCGCTTATAGCGAGCCCAGTGAGCTTGTGGGCAAGCAAGTGGTAGTGGTCGCTAACTTAAAGGCCCGCCAGATGAAGTTTGGCCTGTCGCAAGGCATGGTCATGGCCGCAGGCCCAGGTGGCACCGACGTCTTCTTATTGTCGCCTGACAGCGGCGCTAAGAACGGCGATCGCGTCCACTAAGCGCCCGCGCCCCTAAACGGCGCACTCAAGGGCGCCCGCGCCCCCTAAACGGCGCTCAGCGGTGCGGTCCGCGGCGCTCGCGCCCAAAACCGCGGACGCCTTAGGCGCCTACAAGCC